>NZ_MLYN01000027.1:0-160477 GCF_001866675.1 Streptomyces sp. MUSC 14 | reverse complement strand
GCTCCACTACGGCGCCGACGACCTCGGCTCGATCATGCTGGAGGAGAACGTCGTCTCCTCGGCCGGTGCCAGGCACCGCTCGAACCGGCTGGAGATCATCGAGCTGATCCGCAAGGCGGGCCGCGTCCCGGCGCAGCGCGCGACGACGTACGAGCACCTCGTCGTGCACGACGACCCGGCGAACGACCCGGTCGACGACCGCGTGGTCTCGCACATCTCGTCCACGGCGATCGAGGGCGGCACGGCCCACCCCGAGCTGAAGCTGCTGACCTCCAACTGACGCCGCCGTGCTGACGATCCACGCCGCCCCGCTGGTCCTGCCGGTGGGCGCGGCACCCGTCGCGGACGGAGCCGTCGTGGTGGACGGCGACCGGATCACGGCCGTCGGGCCGTACGAGGAGGCCGTCGCCGCGGCCCCGGGTGCGCGGGTGCGGCGCTGGCCGGGCGTGCTCACCCCGGGGCTGCGCCAGTGGCACCCGCTGTGGCTGCTGCGCCGCTGCTACCACCCCGACCCGCGCGAAGCCGGCGAGCTGGGCGAACTGCCGCTGTGGGGCGAGCGGTTGGCCGCCCTGGGCGATCTCACCGAGAACCGCTGGTCGGGCAGTGTCCGGCGTGGTGTGCAGCGGATGCTGCGGTACGGCACGACGGCGGTCGCGTCCCCGGGGGCACGCTTCGCCGATCCGCTGGTGGCCACGGCCGTCGCCCGGTCCGGGCTGACGGTCGTGGGCGTCCAGGGCGCCCCCGGGATGCTGCTGGGCGAGTGTCCCGACCTCGACCCGTTCGCCGAGGGGTACGACCTCGCCGGCACGGTCCACGGCCCCCTGGCCGTCGGCGGCCGGGCCGACCTCGCCGTGTTCGACGTGCCCGACGAGCCGGCCCTGAGCGAGCGCGGCGCGGTGACCTGTGTGGCGACCGTGCTGGGCGGCCGGCTGGTGTACCGGGGCCGCTGACCGGGCCCAGCCTCAGCACGGCCGGTCCCGGAAGGCCGGCCGCACCGACACCCAGGTGTCTCGTGCTGCCGATGCAGGCGAAGGCGTACGTCGCGATCGACTACCGGACGGTCACGGTCCTCGACGCGCGCGTACGCAAGAAGCCCGCCCTCGTCCCGGGAGACCGGGCTGCAACAATGGGCGGGTGACCCGCGCCTCCCTGAACAAGCAGCCGCACGAAGTCGCCTCGATGTTCGACGACGTGGCGGAACGGTACGACCTGACCAACGACGTGCTGTCGCTCGGCCAGGACCGGCGCTGGCGCAAGGAGGTGTCGAAGGCGGTCGACGCGCGCCCCGCGCAGAAGATCCTCGACCTCGCGGCGGGCACGGCCACCTCCTCGCTGCCCTTCGCGCGCACGGGCGCGTACGTCGTCCCCTGCGACTTCTCGGTCGGGATGCTCCGGGTCGGCAAGCGGAACCACACCTGGCTGCCGTTCACGGCCGGGGACGCGACGAGGCTGCCGTTCAAGGACGACACCTTCGACGCGGTGACGATCTCCTTCGGGCTGCGCAACGTCCAGGACTTCGACGCGGCACTGCGGGAGATGTACCGGGTGACCCGCCCCGGCGGCCGCGTGGTGATCTGCGAGTTCTCGACCCCGACCTGGGCGCCCTTCCGCACCGTCTACACCGAGTACCTGATGCGGGCGCTGCCGCCGGTCGCGCGCGCGGTCTCCTCGAACCCGGACGCGTACGTGTACCTCGCCGAGTCCATCCGGGCCTGGCCCGACCAGCCCGCCCTCGCCGAACGGCTGCGCAAGGCGGGCTGGACGAAGGTGGCGTGGCGCAACCTCACCGGCGGTGTGGTCGCGCTGCACCGGGGCTTCAAGGAGAGCTGAGCCCCCACCGCTGTCTCACCGGTTGATCATCTCGAAGGCGTCGCCGGGCTCGCCGAGTTCGCGTTGCATCCCGCCGCTCGGCGGGCGCGGGATGCGCGGCTCGCGCACGCCTCCGCCGCCCTCGCCCTCCCAGAAGTCGAACCACACGTACACCATCGAGTCCGGCGGCACCTCGGCACCGGGCTGCGGATACTGGCGTACGACGTAGTCGACGACGGTGTGGTGGAAGTCCGGGCGGTCCGGCGCGTTGAGGAACAGGCCCCGCGCACGGGCCGTTTCGCGCGCGTCCACGGCCATCAGCCCGACCAGCCGTGGCACACGCACTTCGGGTGTTTTGGGTGTTATACGCACAGATGTCACCCCCAGCGGTACTGGCAGGGTAACTCCCGTGTGCCCCGGCCGGAAGAAGCCGGTGTCTTTCTGTAACAGACGACTACACTGTGTTATTGATGTCGTCGCCGTTGCCACCAGAGGCGGCGGGGGAGTCGAGCGCGAGCCGGAAGCAGAGGGCCCGCTCGTCCAGCGTCGGGTGCGGATACGTCTCCGCCGGCCGCATGCCGAGCCGCCGGGCCACCGAGATCGACCGCTCGTTGCCGGGCCGGACCATCGCCACGACCTCCTTCACCCCGGCCGCCCGCACCCGCCGCAGCGTCTCGCGCGCGGCCGCCGTGACGTACCCCTTGCCCCAGTGCGCGCGACCGAGCCGCCAGCCGATCTCCGTCTCGCCGACCGGACCCCAGCCCGGCCGCCAGGGCTGGGCGCCGGTGAACCCGATGACCTCGCCGGTCTCGTCCAGTATCGTCCACAGGCAGAAGCCGAGTTCCGCGTCGTGCCGTCGCTGGCGCGCGGTGAGTTCCTCGTAGACGGACAGGGCCGTCGGCCTGCCGCCGTAGAACTCCATGACCTCGGGATCGCCGAAGACCCGGTGCCAGGCGACGGCGTCCTCGTGCGTCGGGACGCGCAGCCGTACCGCGGGGAGGGGTCGGTTCACAGGGCAGCCCTTCATCCGGGTGATCAATTCTGCTGAATAGACTGCCCATGTCCAGTGCCGGTCGGCACGCAGATTTCGAACTTGGGGAGATCCCGCCGTGACCGTCGTGAAGGAGCCCCTCTCCGAGAACACCGCCGACGTGATCGTCGTCGGCGCGGGGCCGGCCGGCTCCACGACCGCCTACCACCTCGCCAAGGCCGGTCTCGACGTCCTGCTCCTGGAGAAGACCGCGTTCCCGCGCGAGAAGGTGTGCGGCGACGGCCTCACCCCGCGCGCGGTGAAGCAGCTCGTCGCCATGGGCATCGACATCTCCGAGGAGGCCGGCTGGCTGCGCAACAAGGGCCTGCGCATCATCGGGGGCGGCTCCCGCCTCCAGCTGGACTGGCCGGATCTCGCCTCCTACCCGAACTACGGACTCGTCCGCAAGCGCGACGACTTCGACGAGCAGCTCGCCCGCAATGCCCAGAAGGCGGGCGCGCGGCTGTACGAGCGCTGCACCGTGGGCGCCCCGGTCATCGACGACCGCACCGGCCGCATCACCGGCGTGCGGGCCAAGCTCGGCGAGGAGAAGCGCGAGGTCACCTTCCACGCGCCGCTGGTCGTCGCCGCCGACGGCAACTCCACCCGGCTGTCCCTCGCGATGGGCCTGCACCGCCGCGAGGACCGTCCGATGGGTGTCGCGGTCCGCACGTACTTCACCTCGCCCCGCCACGACGACGACTACCTGGAGTCCTGGCTGGAACTGTGGGACCGCCGCGGCCCCCAGGACCGCCTGCTGCCCGGCTACGGCTGGATCTTCGGCATGGGCGACGGCACGTCGAACGTGGGCCTCGGCGTGTTGAACACCTCCGCCTCCTTCAAGGAGCTGGACTGGCGCGAGGTCCTCAAGGCCTGGTGCGCCTCCATGCCCGAGGACTGGGGCTACACCCCCGAGAACATGACGGGCCCGATCCGCGGCGCCGCCCTGCCCATGGCCTTCAACCGCCAGCCGCACTACACGCGCGGCCTGCTGCTCGTCGGTGACGCCGGCGGTCTGGTGAACCCCTTCAACGGCGAGGGCATCGCCTACGCCATGGAGTCCGGCCAGATCGCCGCCGACGTCGTCGTCCAGGCCCACGCGCGGGCCACGCCCGCCCAGCGCGAGATCGCCCTCCAGCGCTACCCGCGCGTCCTCAAGGACACCTACGGCGGCTACTACACGCTCGGCCGCGCCTTCGTGAAGCTCATCGGCAACCCGAAGGTCATGCAGATCGCCACCCAGCGCGGCCTCACGCACCCGATGCTGATGAAGTTCACCCTCAAGCTCCTCGCGAACCTCACCGACCCCACGGGCGGCGACGCGATGGACCGCGTGATCAACGGCCTGAGCCGGGTGGCCCCGAAGGCGTGAACCTCCTCTGGGGCCGGCTCAGTTCCCCGGTGCGGGCGGCCCGGCGGGCGAAGACGTCGTCCCGCCGGTCCGCCATCTGCCGCAGCGCGTCCTTCTTCTCGCGTGTGGAGAGCCGGTCCAGATAGATGCGCCCGTAGGTGTGGTCGGTCTCGTGGGCCAGGCAACGGGCGAAATATCCCGTTCCTTCGATGACGAGCGGGTTGCCGTCCTTGTCCTGCCCGCGCACGATGGCGCGCTCCGGCCGCGGTACGGCCATCACGGCACCCGGCACCGACAGACAGCCCTCACCCTCGTCGATCAGCCGGCGCCCGGCCGGGGCGGCCTCCAGCACAGGATTGACGATGTGCCCGACATGTCGGACACCGTCGTCGTCGGGACAGTCGTACACGAACAGGCGCAGATCGACGCCCACTTGGTTGGCCGCGAGGCCGGCCCCTTCGGCGACGTACATGGTGAGGAACATGTCGTCGATGAGCGCGGCGAGGTCGGGCCCGAACTCCGTGACGTCCCGGCACGGCTTGTGCAGGACCTCCTCGCCGACCTCGGTGACCCGGCGCACCGCGCCACGCCCGGACTCGGGGGCGTAGCGCGGGTAGTAGTCGGCGGCACTTCCCTGTACGAACACGCGTGGCATCGCGCGGTCTCCTTCACTCGTGACCGGACCGCCGTACGACGGCCCGGACCGAGCATGTCAGGAAAGACCGGCCCGTACGCCGGTACGGCGCAAGGGCCGCTGCCCCCGAGCGGCTGCGGCCCTACGCGCGTTGAGTGGTGCCGGTGCTCTCAGAGCACCCGCACGGCGCCGGTCGGCGGGTCGTACGACAGCGGCTTCTCGACGATCCCGGTGGACGGGTTCTGCGCGCCGACGAACATACCGTCGCCGACGTACACCGCCACGTGGTACGCGCTGCCCGCGCTGCCCCAGTAGAGGATGTCGCCCGGCTGGAGGTTGCTCAGCGACACCTGGGTGCCCTGGGTCGACTGGTCCTGGGAGACGCGCGGCAGGTCGACGCCGATCTGCTTGAAGGCGGACTGCACGAGACCGGAGCAGTCGTAGGCGCTCGGGCCGGAGGCGCCCAGCACGTAGGACTTGCCGATCTGCGCCTTCACGAAGGCGATGACCGTGGCGGCCGAACCGGTCGCGGAACCGGTGTCGGTGGCGGAGGTGTCGGTGCTCGACGAGGCGGACAGCGTGGTGCGCTCCGCGTTGCGCGAGGCACGGGCGGCGGCCTCGATGCGGGCCTGCTGCTCGGCCTTCTTCTTGGCCTCCGCGGCCTTCTGCTGGGCGTCGGCGAGGTCCGCCTTGGCCTGCTTCGCGGCATTCGCGGCGGCCGCGTCGCGCTCCGCCTGGAGCTGGTAGTTCGCGGCGGCCTGCTGCGTGGCGTCCGCGGACTGAGCGGCCTGGGCGGCCAGGTCGGCCGTCAGGGTGGGCAGTTCGAGGGTCTGCGTCACCGGCTCGGCCGCGTTCGCCGAGCCGGACGCTCCGGCGACTGCCAGGGTGCCGAGGACGCCACCGGCAACTCCGGCCCGCATCGCGAAGGTCGACGCGCTGCGGCGGGGCTTCCGGTGGCTGCGTATGTGAGCGGTGTGGGACATGAGGACAACGGGTACCAGGGGCTCCTTCATATCTTCAAGAAACGTGTGCTGCGCCACAGTTGCTCAATCGAGACCCTGAATCCCGGGCGTGTCGCTCTTTATTGACGCCGTAACGGACATAGCGGGCGTTGGCGATCAAGCCCTTGATCACGGTCTTTGATCATTACGCCCGAATTGCCCCGCGCTTACCACCGGTTGGGATGATTGGCCAACCCCGGTTCTCAGGAGTCTCTCATCGATGTGGCAGAGGTCACGGAACGGTTACCGGAAGGGTGGCGTCCCGTGTGCACGGAGCTCGTGAATGCGCGCACGCGTTCGCACCCGCGTCCACATCGCACCCCGCACTCCCCCTGATGTGTGAACGCGGCCCTTTATCAGGCAGCCGCGTCCAGCGTCAATTTGCATGCAAGTGAAGTCTCTTGATATTGAGACGCCCCCTCCGGCCTGCGATGACTGGCCGGAATGTCACTTCTGGTGATCAACTGAACGCTTCGCGTATGAAGATCACCCATCATCCGACTTCATGATCCTTCGTCAGGTGGTGGAGATCACAAAGCTTGTGGAATACCCCGTGTCGCAGATCACAGAGCGGCGGGCATAAGATGCGAGGCAGTTGGGCTTGTGACCTGCTTCACATGTTCTCGATCTTCGCCCGGGACGAGCGGGGCGCGTGGGACCGGTGAGGCGGGTGTGGGCCCTGTGAACCGCCAGCAGTCAGCGCCGACTGAGAGGAGCGAGGAGCGGTGAACGCGTATGCGCCCATCCTCGTACTGGGAGCCCTCGGGGCAGGCTTTGCGATCTTCTCCGTGGTCATGGCCACGCTGATCGGGCCGAAGCGGTACAACCGCGCCAAGCTCGAGGCCTATGAATGCGGTATCGAGCCGACCCCCACGCCGGCCGGCGGCGGGCGCTTCCCCATCAAGTACTACCTGACGGCGATGCTCTTCATCGTCTTCGACATCGAGATCGTCTTCCTCTACCCCTGGGCCGTCACGTTCGACGCCCTGGGGATCTTCGGGCTCGTGGAGATGCTGCTCTTCGTGCTCACCGTCTTCGTCGCGTACGCGTACGTATGGCGGCGCGGCGGCCTGGAATGGGACTGAGGGGCCTTTAACGACATGGGACTCGAAGAAAAGCTGCCGAGCGGCTTCCTGCTCACCACCGTCGAGCAGGCCGCGGGCTGGGTGCGCAAGGCGTCCGTCTTCCCGGCCACCTTCGGCCTCGCCTGCTGCGCCATCGAGATGATGACCACCGGTGCCGGCCGTTACGACCTGGCGCGCTTCGGCATGGAGGTCTTCCGCGGCTCGCCGCGCCAGGCCGACCTGATGATCGTCGCCGGCCGGGTCAGCCAGAAGATGGCGCCGGTGCTCCGGCAGGTCTACGACCAGATGCCCAACCCCAAGTGGGTGATCTCCATGGGCGTCTGCGCCTCCTCGGGCGGCATGTTCAACAACTACGCGATCGTCCAGGGCGTCGACCACATCGTCCCGGTCGACATCTACCTGCCGGGCTGCCCGCCCCGCCCCGAGATGCTGATGGACGCGATCCTCAAGCTCCACCAGAAGATCCAGACCTCCAAGCTCGGTGTGAACGCCAAGGAGGCCGCCCGCGAGGCGGAGGAGGCGGCGCTCAAGGCCCTGCCCACGATCGAGATGAAGGGGCTGCTGCGGTGAGCGACGCGAACGGCACCAACGGCGCCGGCGGATCCGCGAACGGGGTGAACCCCGAGAAGGACCTCTCCGCCTCCAACCTCCCCGGCCAGCGCGGCCAGGGCGGCGAGGAGATCCGCGTCCAGCGCGGGATGTTCGGCGCCAACAACGGCGGCGACACCTCCGGCTACGGCGGACTGGTCCGCTCGGTCCGCCTCCCGGGACCCGCGAGCAGGCCCTACGGCGGCTGGTTCGACGAGGTCGCCGACGAACTCGAAGGCGCACTGGAGGAACAGGGACTCCTCCCGGAGACCGCCATCGAGAAGACGGTCGTCGACCGCGCCGAGCTGACCTTCCACATCGAACGCGAGCACCTGGTCCGCGTCGCCCGCACCCTGCGCGACGACCCGGCTCTGCGCTTCGAGCTGTGCACCGGCGTCAGCGGCGTCCACTACCCGAACGACAAGGGCCGCGAGCTGCACGCCGTCTACCACCTGCGCTCGATCACCCACAACCGGCTGATCCGTCTCGAAGTCAGCGCACCCGACAGCGACCCGCGCATCCCGTCCCTGGTCCCCGTCTATCCGACGAACGACTGGCACGAGCGTGAGACCTACGACTTCTTCGGGATCGTCTTCGACGGTCACCCGGCCCTGACGCGGATCATGATGCCGGACGACTGGCAGGGCCACCCGCAGCGCAAGGACTACCCCCTCGGCGGCATCCCCGTCGAGTACAAGGGCGCCCAGATCCCGGCTCCGGACCAGCGGAGGTCGTACTCGTGAGCACGCAGTCAGCATCCGCGGCCGACGCCGCATCGGCGCGCGAGACCACCGAGGGCACCGTATACACGGTCACCGGTGGCGACTGGGACGAGATCGTCCAGTCCGCGACCCGCGCCGACGACGAACGCATCGTCGTCAACATGGGTCCGCAGCACCCGTCCACCCATGGAGTGCTTCGCCTGATCCTGGAGATCGACGGCGAGACCGTCACCGAGGCCCGCTGCGGCATCGGCTATCTGCACACCGGCATCGAGAAGAACCTCGAATTCCGCACGTGGACGCAGGGCACCACCTTCGTCACGCGCATGGACTACCTCACGTCCTTCTTCAACGAGACCGCCTACTGCCTCGCCGTCGAGAAACTCCTCGGCATCGAGGACGAGATCACCGAGCGCGCCAAGATCATCCGAGTCCTCCTGATGGAGCTGAACCGGCTCTCCTCCCACCTGGTGTGCATCGCCACCGGCGGCATGGAACTGGGCGCCACCACGATCATGATCTACGGATTCCGCGATCGTGAAATGATTCTCGACCTCTACGAGCTCATCACGGGCCTGCGCATGAACCACGCGTACATCCGGCCCGGCGGACTCGCCCAGGACCTGCCGCCCGGCGCGGTGGACCAGATCCGCGCGTTCGTGAAGAAGATGCAGAAGAACCTCCCGGAGTACGACAAGCTCGCCACCGG
Organism: Streptomyces sp. MUSC 14; assembly: GCF_001866675.1. Lineage (NCBI taxonomy): Bacteria > Bacillati > Actinomycetota > Actinomycetes > Kitasatosporales > Streptomycetaceae > Streptomyces > Streptomyces sp. MUSC 14. Next base: position 151,548 of record NZ_MLYN01000027.1, on the reverse strand, counting down.
GAACCCCATCTTCAAGGCCCGCATGCAGGACATCGGCTATCTCGACCTGGCCGGCTGCATGGCCCTCGGTGCCACCGGCCCGATCCTGCGCTCCGCGGGCCTGCCGCACGACCTGCGCAAGGCGCAGCCGTACTGCGGCTACGAGACGTACGACTTCGAGATCCCGACCGCCGGCACCTGCGACGCCTACGGCCGGTTCCTGGTCCGCCTGGAGGAGATGCGCCAGTCGCTCGGGATCGTCGAGCAGTGCCTGGACCGGCTCCAGCCCGGACCGGTCATGGTCGCCGACAAGAAGATCGCCTGGCCCGCCCAGCTCGCCCTGGGACCGGACGGACTCGGCAACTCCCTCGACCACATCAAGAAGATCATGGGCACCTCCATGGAGGCCCTGATCCACCACTTCAAGCTCGTCACCGAGGGCTTCCGCGTCCCGCCGGGACAGGCGTACGCGGCCGTCGAGTCCCCCAAGGGCGAGCTCGGCGTGCACGCCGTCTCCGACGGCGGCACCCGCCCCTACCGGGTCCACTTCCGCGACCCGTCCTTCACCAACCTGCAAGCCATGGCGGCGATGTGCGAAGGCGGCCAGGTCGCCGACGTGATCGTCGCCGTCGCGTCCATCGACCCCGTGATGGGAGGCGTCGACCGGTGACCACCTCTTCTTCGGAGCGGGGCGTCAGCCTGGGCATGCCCGAACTGCCCGCGCCCGCGTACCCGGACGACGTCCGGGCCCGGCTGGAGGCGGACGCGCGCGACGTCATCGCGCGCTACCCGGACTCCCGCTCCGCCCTGCTGCCGCTGCTCCACCTCGTGCAGTCGGAGGAGGGCCACGTCACGCGCACCGGAATGCGGTTCTGCGCGGACATGCTGGACCTGACCACGGCCGAGGTCAGCGCCGTCGCCACCTTCTACACCATGTACCGGCGCAAGGCGTCCGGCGACTACCAGGTCGGCGTGTGCACCAACACGCTGTGCGCGGTGATGGGCGGCGACGAGATCTTCGAGACCCTCCAGGAGCACCTGGGCGTCGGCAACGGCGAGACCACCGGCGACGGCAAGGTCACCCTGGAGCACATCGAGTGCAACGCGGCCTGCGACTTCGCGCCGGTCGTGATGGTCAACTGGGAGTTCTTCGACAACCAGACACCCGGCAGCGCCAAGCGTCTGGTCGACGATCTGCGCGCGGGGCGGCCCGTGCAGCCAACGCGCGGGGCGCGGATGTGCACCTTCAAGGAGACCGCGCGGATGCTGGCCGGCTTCCCCGACGAGCGGCCCGGGGCCGTCGAGGAGGGCGGCAGTGCGGGACCCGCGTCGCTGGTGGGCCTTCGCCTGGCAAGGGGAGAGGCCGCACCCGCGCGCGTGGTCCATCCGCGCGGAGGTCCGCACGAGGAACCCCAGGACACGCCGTCCGCCGACCAGGACGCAGAGGAGGGGGAGTGATGACCGTGGCAGCCGAGCTGAAGGACACCAGCCCCGAGAAGCTGCTCGCACCCGTGTTGTCGGCCTTCTGGGACGAGGACCGGTCCTGGACGCTGGACGTCTACCGGAGGCACGAGGGGTACGAGGGGCTGCGCAAGGCACTCGCCATGTCGCCGGACGACCTGATCGCGTACGTCAAGGACTCCGGTCTGCGCGGCCGCGGTGGCGCGGGGTTCCCGACCGGAATGAAGTGGCAGTTCATTCCGCAGGGTGATGGAAAACCGCACTATCTAGTTGTCAACGCCGACGAGTCGGAGCCCGGGACCTGCAAGGACATCCCGCTCCTCTTCGCGAACCCGCACAGCCTCATCGAGGGCATTGTGATCGCGTGTTACGCCATCAGGTCGTCGCATGCCTTCATCTATCTGCGTGGTGAAGTCGTCCCCGTTCTGCGGCGGTTGCACGAGGCCGTGCGCGAGGCCCGTGCGGCGGGATACCTCGGCGAGAACATCCTGGGCAGCGGGCTCGACCTCCAGCTCACCGTGCACGCGGGCGCGGGCGCGTACATCTGCGGTGAGGAGACCGCACTGCTGGACTCACTCGAAGGCCGCCGTGGTCAACCGCGGCTGCGTCCCCCCTTCCCTGCTGTCGAAGGGCTCTATGCCTGCCCGACTGTTGTGAACAACGTCGAGTCGATCGCGTCGGTTCCCGCAATCCTGAAAAACGGGAAAGACTGGTTCAGGTCGATGGGCAGCGAGAAGTCCCCGGGCTTCACGCTCTACTCGCTCAGCGGCCACGTCGCGAGCCCCGGCCAGTACGAGGCCCCGCTCGGCATCACGCTCCGGCAGCTCCTCGACATGAGCGGCGGGATGCGGCCCGGCCACCGCCTCAAGTTCTGGACGCCCGGCGGCTCCTCGACCCCGATGTTCACCGACGAGCACCTCGACGTCCCTCTCGACTACGAAGGAGTGGGCGCAGCCGGTTCGATGCTCGGCACCAAGGCGCTCCAGTGCTTCGACGAGACGACCTGCGTGGTGCGTGCGGTGACCCGCTGGACCGAGTTCTACGCGCACGAGTCCTGCGGCAAGTGCACGCCCTGCCGCGAAGGGACGTACTGGCTGGTGCAGTTGCTGCGGGACATCGAGGCGGGCAAGGGCGTCATGGTCGACCTCGACAAGCTCGCCGACATCGCCGACAACATCAACGGCAAGTCGTTCTGCGCCCTCGGCGACGGCGCCGCGTCCCCGATCTTCTCCTCGCTGAAGTACTTCCGCGAGGAGTACGAGCAGCACATCACGGGCCGGGGCTGCCCCTTCGACCCGGCCAAGTCGACGGCCTGGGCGGACCGCCCGGAGGTGAACGCATGACCGTGACCACCAGTGCCCCCACCGGAGGGGGGCAGGCGGCGGTCCCGCCGGAGGACCTCGTCACGCTGACGATCGACGGCATCGAGATCAGCGTGCCCAAGGGCACCCTGGTCATCCGGGCTGCCGAGCAGGTCGGCGTCGAGATCCCCCGGTTCTGCGACCACCCCCTCCTCGCCCCCGTCGGCGCCTGCCGCCAGTGCATCGTCGAGGTCGAGGGCCAGCGCAAGCCGATGGCGTCCTGCACCATCACGTGCACCGACGGCATGGTGGTGAAGACCCAGCTCACCTCGCCGGTCGCCGAGAAGGCCCAGCACGGCGTGATGGAGCTGCTGCTCATCAACCACCCGCTGGACTGCCCGGTCTGCGACAAGGGCGGCGAGTGCCCGCTGCAGAACCAGGCCATGTCGCACGGCAACGCCGAGTCCCGCTTCGACGGCAAGAAGCGCACCTACGAGAAGCCCGTACCGATCTCCACCCAGGTCCTGCTCGACCGCGAACGGTGCGTGCTGTGCGCCCGCTGCACCCGGTTCTCCCAACAGATCGCGGGCGACCCGATGATCGAGCTGCTGGAGCGGGGCGCGCTGCAGCAGGTCGGCACCGGCGAGGGCGACCCGTTCGAGTCGTACTTCTCCGGCAACACCATCCAGATCTGCCCGGTCGGCGCGCTGACCTCGGCCGCCTACCGCTTCCGCTCCCGCCCCTTCGACCTCATCTCCTCGCCCTCGGTGTGCGAGCACTGCTCCGGCGGCTGCGCCACCCGCACCGACCACCGGCGCGGCAAGGTCATGCGGCGGCTCGCCGAGAACGACCCCGAGGTCAACGAGGAGTGGATCTGCGACAAGGGACGCTTCGCGTTCCGGTACGCGCGGGCGAAGGACCGCCTCGACACCCCGCTGGTGCGGGGCGCCGACGGAGTCCTGGAGCCCGCCTCCTGGCCGCAGGCGCTGGACGCGGCCGCGCGCGGGCTGAGCGCAGCCCGCTCCCGGGCCGGCGTCCTCATCGGCGGCCGGCTCACCGTCGAGGACGCCTACGCGTACAGCAAGTTCGCGCGCGTGGCGCTCGACACCAACGACATCGACTTCCGCGCGCGCGTGCACAGCGGCGAGGAGGCCGACTTCCTGGCGTCGCAGGTGGCCGGCCGCGGCCGTGACCTCGACGGTACGGGTGTCACGTACACCTCCCTGGAGAAGGCGCCCGCCGTCCTGCTGGTCGGCTTCGAGTCCGAGGAGGAGGCGCCCGGCGTCTTCCTGCGGCTGCGCAAGGCCTGGCGCAGGCACAAGCAGCAGGTCTTCGCGGTGGCCACGCACGCGACCCGGGGCCTGGAGAAGGCGGGCGGCACGCTGCTGCCGGCCGCGCCGGGCACCGAGACCGAGTGGCTGGACGCCCTCGCGAGCGGCGTCGGGCTGGAGGAGCCCGGCACGCGCGCGGCGGAGGCCTTGCGCGGTGAGGGCGCGGTCATCGTCGTCGGCGAGCGGCTCGCCTCGGTCGCGGGCGGGCTCACCGCAGCCGTCCGCGCCGCCACCGCGACCGGCGCCCGGCTGGTGTGGATCCCGCGCCGGGCCGGTGAACGCGGCGCCGTCGAGGTCGGTGCGCTGCCGTCGCTGCTGCCGGGCGGCCGCCCGGCGACCCACCCGCGCGCGCGGGAGGAGGTCGCCGCTGCCTGGGGGCTGGCCGAACTCCCGCTGCGCTACGGCCGCGACACGCACCACATCGTCGAAGCCGCCGCCACAGGCGAACTGTCCGCCCTCGTGGTCGCCGGTGTCGAGGTCGCCGACCTGCCCGACCCGGCACGCGCGCGTGAGGCACTGGGCAGCGTCGGCTTCCTGGTCTCGCTGGAGCTGCGGCCCGGCGAGGTCACGGAGCACGCCGACGTCGTCCTGCCGGTCGCCGCGGCGGCCGAGAAGGCGGGCACCTTCCTCAACTGGGAAGGCAGGGTGCGGCTCTTCGAGGCCGCCCTCAAGCCCGACCAGATGACCCGCCGTCTCGCGCCGACCGACGCGCGCGTGCTGCAGATGCTCGCCGACGCCATGGACGTCCACCTCGGTCTGCCGGATCTGCGCACCACGCGCGCGGAGATCGACCGGCTCGGCTCCTGGGACGGCCCGCACGCCACCGAGCCCCAGGAGTCCCCGGGCGTGCTGCCACGTCCGGCCGTCGGCGAGGCCGTGCTCGCCGGGCACCGGCTGCTGCTCGACCAGGGCGTCCTCCAGCAGGGCGACGAAGCGCTCGCCGGCACCCGGCACGCCGCACGCGCGCGCGTGTCGGCGGCGACGGCCGCCGAGGCGGGCGTGCGGGACGGCGAACTCCTCGCCGTCACCGGCCCGGCCGGCACCACCGAACTCCCGCTCCAGGTCACCGAGATGCCCGACCGCGTGGTCTGGCTCCCGATGAACTCCGCCGGGGCCGGCGTCGCCTCCGACACCGGGGCACAGCCCGGCTCCCTCGTCCGCATCGGCCCGGCGGCAGCCGTCGAAGAGGCCCCCAAGGAGGTGGAGGCATGAGCCCGTTCCTCGCCGCTGAAGACCTCTCGATGTTCGGCCGCGACCCCTGGTGGCTGGTCGTCGTCAAGGCGGTGTTCTGCTTCGCCTTCCTGATGGTGACCGTGCTGTTCTCCATCGTCTGGGAGCGCAAGGTCGTCGCCTGGATGCAGCTGCGCATCGGCCCCAACCGGCACGGCCCCTGGGGCATGCTCCAGTCGCTCGCCGACGGCGTGAAGCTGATGCTCAAGGAAGACGTCATCGTCAAACGCGCGGACAAGGTGGTCTACGTCCTCGCGCCGATCGTCGCGGCCATCCCGGCCTTCATGGCGATCGCGGTGATCCCCTTCGGCCCGGCCGGCAACGAGATCTCGATCTTCGGCCACCGCACCGCGATGCAGCTCACCGACCTGCCGATCGCGATGCTCTACATCCTCGCGGTCGCCTCCGTCGGCATCTACGGCATCGTCCTCGCGGGTTGGAGTTCTGGATCCACCTATCCGCTCCTGGGTGGCCTGCGCTCCTGCGCGCAGATGATCTCCTACGAGATCGCCATGGGCGCCGCGTTCGCCTCCGTGTTCCTCTACTCGGGGTCGATGTCGACGTCCACGATCGTGGAACAGCAGCACGACCGCTGGTACATCCTGCTGCTGCCGGTCTCCTTCATCCTCTACATCGTCACGATGGTCGGCGAGACCAACCGCGCCCCCTTCGACATGCCAGAGTCCGAGGGCGACCTGGTCGGCGGCTTCAACACCGAGTACTCGTCCATCAAGTTCGCGATGTTCATGCTCGCCGAGTACGTGAACATGGTGACGGTCTCGGCCGTGTCGACCACGCTCTTCCTCGGCGGCTGGCGCGCCCCCTGGCCGATCAGCACCTTCTGGGCGGGCGCCAACCACGGCTGGTGGCCGCTGCTCTGGTTCGTCATCAAGGTCCAGTTGCTGCTGTTCTTCTTCATCTGGCTGCGCGGCACGCTCCCGCGCGTGCGCTACGACCAGCTGATGAAGCTCGGCTGGAAGGTCCTCATCCCGGTCTCGGTGACCTGGCTGATGCTGGTGGCGACGGTACGGGCCCTGCGTAACGCGCACTACGACTTCGCCGACATCGCCCTCTACGTCGGCGGCGGAGTCCTCGCCCTGCTGCTGCTCTCCTTCGTCGCCGACATGTTCCGCGAGAAGGCGAAGGAGACCGAGCAGCCCGCCGTGCAGGACGCCGGGTTCGACCCGATGGCGGGAGGATTCCCGGTCCCGCCCCTGCCCGGACAGGAGCTCCCGCCGGTGCCGAGGCGCCGCCCCCGCCGCGAGCGGGAGCTGATTGTCAGTGGTGGGTCGGACACTGTCAGTGACGGATCTTCGGATGGAAAGGAGGCGTCCGATGGCTGAGGAGCCCAAGGAGACCAAGCCCGGTTTCCTGAACCCCGTGGCCGGCTTCGGCGTGACCTTCAAGGCCATGTTCAAGAAGCGGCTGACCGAGCAGTACCCCGAACAGAAGAAGACCACGGCCCCGCGGTTCCACGGACGGCACCAGCTCAACCGCCATCCGGACGGCCTGGAGAAGTGCGTCGGCTGCGAGCTGTGCGCCTGGGCCTGCCCTGCCGACGCGATCTACGTCGAGGGCGCCGACAACACCGACGAGGAGCGCTACTCGCCGGGCGAGCGGTACGGCCGCGTCTACCAGATCAACTACGCCCGCTGCATCCTGTGCGGCCTGTGCATCGAAGCGTGCCCCACGCGCGCGCTCACGATGACCAACGAGTTCGAGCTGGCCGACTCCAGCCGCGCCAACCTCATCTACACCAAGGAACAGCTGCTCGCCGGTCTCGAGGACGGCATGGTCGACACGCCCCACGCGATCTTCCCGGGCACCGACGAACAGGACTACTACCGCGGCCTGGTGACCCAGGCAGCGCCCGGCACCGTACGGCAGGTCGCCGTCTCCAAGGGCGAGTCCCCCGAGGACCGGCAGCAGGACCACGGCCAGGAGCAGGAGGTGGACGCATGAGCCCGCAGCTCGCCGCCTACACCACCTCCACCGGCGAGGCCTTCCAGTTCTGGGTGCTCGCCACCGTCGCGGTGATCGGCGCCCTGTGCACCGTCTTCATGAAGAAGTCCGTGCACAGCGCCCTCTCCCTCGCCGGGACCATGATCGTCCTGGCGGTGTTCTACCTCGCCAACGGCGCCTACTTCCTCGGGATCGTGCAGATCGTCGTCTACACCGGCGCGATCATGATGTTGTTCCTGTTCGTGGTGATGCTCGTCGGCGTGACGGCCGCGGACTCGCTGAAGGAGACCATCAAGGGCCAGCGCTGGCTGGCCCTTCTGTGCGGGGTCGGCTTCGGCGTCCTGCTGTTCGCCGGCATCGGCAACGCCTCGCTGAAGGAGTTCGACGGCACCGGCCGGGCGAACGCGAACGGCAACGTGGAGGGCCTCGCCTCCCTCATCTTCACCAAGTACGTCTTCGCCTTCGAAATCACCGGCGCCCTGCTGATCACGGCCGCCGTCGGCGCCATGGTGCTCACGCACCGGGAGCGCACCGAGCGCGCCAAGACCCAGCGCGAGCTGTCCGAGCAGCGCATCCGCGAGGGCAAGCACGTCCCGCCGCTGCCCGCCCCCGGTGTCTACGCCCGGCACAACGCCGTGGACATCGCCGGCCTGCTGCCCGACGGCACCCCGTCCGAGCTGACCGTCAGCAAGACGCTGCGCGAACGCGGCCAGATCCGTGACGTCTCGGCGGAGGCCCTCGGCGACCTCAAGGCGCTGGAGCAGCGCTCGAAGGAGCGCCTGGAGCGCACGGCGATCGAACCGACGACGTTCAAGCGGTCCGAGGAGGCGTCGAAGTGAACCCGGTCAACTACCTGTACCTCTCGGCCCTGTTGTTCACGATCGGCGCGACGGGGGTCCTGATCCGTCGCAACGCCATCGTGGTCTTCATGTGCATCGAGCTGATGCTGAACGCCTGCAACCTCGCGTTCGTCACCTTCTCCCGGATGCACGGCAACCTCGACGGCCAGGTCATCGCGTTCTTCACGATGGTCGTCGCCGCCGCGGAGGTCGTGGTGGGCCTCGCGATCATCGTGTCGCTGTTCCGTACCCGCCACTCGGCCTCGGTCGACGACGCCAGCCTGATGAAGCTGTAAGGGGTCGGAAGAATCGTGGAGAACCTGATCGCGCTGCTCATCGCGGCGCCCCTGCTCGGAGCGGCCGTCCTGCTGACCGGCGGCCGGCGCCTGGACCGCGTCGGCCACTGGATCGGCACGCTCCTGTCGGCCGCCTCCTTCGTGTTCGGCCTGATCCTCTTCGCCGACCTGCTCGGCAAGAACGCCGAACACCGCACCCTGATCAAGCACCTGTTCAGCTGGGTCCCGGTGGCCGGCTTCCAGGCGGACGCCACCCTCCGCCTCGACCAGCTGTCGATGACGTTCGTCCTGCTCATCACGGGCGTCGGCTCGCTGATCCACCTGTACTCGGTCGGGTACATGGAGCACGACGAGCGGCGCCGCCGCTTCTTCGGCTATCTCAACCTGTTCCTCGCGGCCATGCTGCTGCTCGTCCTCGCCGACAACTACCTGCTGCTGTACGTCGGCTGGGAGGGCGTCGGCCTGGCCTCGTACCTGCTGATCGGTTTCTGGCAGCACAAACCCAGCGCCGCGACGGCCGCGAAGAAGGCCTTCCTGGTCAACCGCGTCGGCGACATGGGCCTGTCGATCGCGATCATGCTGATGTTCGCGACGTACGGGACGTTCGCCTTCGGTCCGGTCCTCGGCCACGCGACCGACGCCTCCCAGGGCAAGCTCACCGCGATCGGCCTGATGCTGCTGCTCGCGGCCTGCGGCAAGTCCGCCCAGGTGCCGCTGCAGTCCTGGCTCGGGGACGCCATGGAGGGCCCGACCCCGGTCTCGGCCCTGATCCACGCGGCGACGATGGTGACCGCGGGCGTGTACCTGATCGTCCGCTCCGGAGCGGTCTTCAACGCCGCTCCCGACGCACAGCTGGCGGTCACCGTCGTCGGCGCGGTCACGCTCCTGTTCGGTGCGATCGTCGGTTGCGCCAAGGACGACATCAAGAAGGCGCTGGCCGGCTCGACCATGTCGCAGATCGGCTACATGATCCTCGCCGCGGGCCTCGGCCCCGTCGGCTACGTCTTCGCGATCATGCACCTGGTGACGCACGGCTTCTTCAAGGCCGGGCTGTTCCTCGGTGCCGGTTCGGTCATGCACGGCATGAACGACGAGGTCGACATGCGCAGGTACGGCGGCCTCAGGACGTACATGCCGGTCACCTTCATCACCTTCGGCCTCGGCTACCTCGCCATCATCGGCTTCCCGGGCCTGTCCGGCTTCTTCTCCAAGGACAAGATCATCGAGGCGGCCTTCGCGAAGGGCGGCACCGAGGGCTGGATCCTCGGCGGCGCGGCCCTGCTGGGCGCCGCCATCACCGCCTTTTACATGACGCGCGTGATGCTGATGACGTTCTTCGGCGAGAAGCGCTGGCAGCCCGACGAGAACGGCAACGAGCCGCACCCGCACGAGTCCCCGAGGGTCATGACGATCCCGATGGTCGTGCTCGCCGTCGGCTCGGTCTTCGGCGGTGCCTTCTTCAGCATCGGCGACCGCTTCCTGCACTGGCTGGAGCCGGTCACCGGACACAGCGAGGGCCACTCCCCGGTCGGCGCCTGGACGGTCACCGGGGCGACCATGGTCTGCCTGGTCATCGGCGTCGGCATCGCCTGGGCGCAGTACGGCCGCAGGCCCGTCCCGGCCGTCGCCCCGCGCGGTTCGCTGCTCACCCGCGCGGCCCGCCGCGACCTGCTCCAGGACGACTTCAACCACGTGGTCCTGGTCCGCGGCGGCGAGCATTTGACGCGCTCGCTGGTGTACGTCGACCACACCCTGGTGGACGGTGTCGTCAACGGCACGGCGGCCGGCTTCGGCGGTCTGTCCGGGCGGCTGCGCCGGCTCCAGAACGGCTTCGCCCGTTCCTACGCGGTCTCGATGTTCGGCGGCGCGGCACTCCTCGTCGCCGCGACCCTGCTGATGAGGGCGGTCTGATACCGATGTCCTTTCCTCTGCTGACAGCGACGGCGGCGCTCCCGGCCGTGGGAGCCGTCGCCACGGCCGCCGTACCGGCCGCGCGGCGAACCGCCGCCAAATGGCTGGCGCTGCTCGTCTCGCTCGCCACACTCGCCCTGGCGATCACGATCCTGGTCCGCTTCGACCCGGGCGGCGCCCGCTACCAGCTCACCGAGTCCCACGCCTGGATCGCGGACTTCGGGGTGCGGTACGAGCTGGGCGTGGACGGCATCGCGGTGGCGCTGGTCGCGCTGACCGCCCTGCTGATCCCGTTCATCGTCCTCGCCGGCTGGAACGACGCCGACCCGCTGGAGACGGGCAGCAGGCGCTGGCGGCCCACACAGGGCTTCTTCGCGCTGATCCTGGCCGTCGAGGCGACGGTGATCATCTCCTTCGAGGCCACCGACGTCTTCGTCTTCTACATCTTCTTCGAAGCCATGCTCATCCCGATGTACTTCCTCATCGGCGGCTTCGGCGACCGCGCCCACGCACAGGGTGAGGCGGCGGCTTCGACGCAACGGTCGTACGCGGCCGTGAAGTTCCTCCTCTACAACCTCGTCGGCGGCCTGATCATGCTCGCCGCGGTGATCGGCCTCTACGTCGTCGCCGGGAGCTTCAGCCTCGCGGACATCGCGCACGCGCGCGCGACGGGCTCGCTGCACATGGCGACCAGCACGGAACGCTGGCTGTTCCTCGGCTTCTTCTTCGCCTTCGCGGTGAAGGCGCCGCTGTGGCCGCTGCACACCTGGCTGCCCAACGCCATGCAGGAGGCCACCGCCCCGGTCGCCGTCCTGATCACCGCGGTCGTCGACAAGGTGGGCACCTTCGCGATGCTCCGCTTCTGCCTCCAGCTGTTCCCGGAGGCCTCGAAGTGGGCGACGCCCGCCATCCTCGTCCTGGCACTGATCAGCATCGTCTACGGCGCACTGCTCGCCGTCGGCCAGCGCGACATCAAGCGCCTGGTGGCGTACGCGTCGATCTCGCACTTCGGCTTCATCATCATGGGCATCTTCGCGATGACCAGCCAGGGCCAGTCCGGCGCCACGCTCTACATGGTCAACCACGGAATCTCCACGGCCGCGTTGATGCTGGTCGCCGGGTTCCTCATCTCCCGGCGCGGCTCGCGGCTCATCGCCGACTACGGCGGGGTGCAGAAGGTCGCCCCGGTGCTCGCCGGCACGTTCCTGATCGGCAGCCTGGCCACCCTCTCCCTGCCCGGCCTCGCACCGTTCGTGAGTGAATTCCTCGTCCTGGTCGGCACGTTCACGCGCTACCCGGCGATCGGCATCATCGCCACCATCGGCATCGTCCTCGCCGCGCTCTACACCCTCGTGCTGTACCAGCGGACGATGACGGGCCCGGTGAAGCCCGCGGTCTCGGCGATGCCCGACCTCCGCGCGCGCGAGCTGGTGGTGGTCGCCCCGCTGATCGTGCTGCTGATCTTCCTGGGCGTCTACCCGAAGCCCGTCACGGACATCGTCAACCCGGCGGTCAAGCAGACCATGTCCGACGTACACAAGACCGACCCCAAGCCCTCGGTGGAGGCGGCCAAGTGAGCACAGCAGCCGTCCACAGCCTGTGGACAACCGCGGCCGACCCGATCGCGAAGATCCCGACTCCGCATATCGAATACGGACAATTGTCGCCGACACTGATCGTCGTCGGCGCCGCGCTGGTCGGCGTGCTGATCGAGGCGTTCGTCCCGCGCAAGTCCCGCTACTACGCGCAGGTGTTCGTGTCCGTCGTCGCCCTGTGCGCCGCGTTCGCCGCGGTGGTCGGGCTCGCGGCCGACGGCTACGGCACCACCAAGGCGCACATCGCGGCCATGGGCGCGATCGCCGTCGACGGCCCGGCCCTGTTCCTCCAGGGCACGATCCTGCTGGCCGGACTGGTCGCCCTGTTCACCTTCGCCGAGCGCCGCCTGGACCCGGCCGCGCACGGCAGCCGCGTCGACTCCTTCGCCGCACAGGCGGCGTCGGTGCCCGGCAGCGACGGCGAGAAGGCGGCGGTGAAGGCGGGCTTCACCACGACAGAGGTCTTTCCGCTGCTGTTGTTCGCCATCGCGGGCATGCTGGTCTTCCCCTCGGCCAACGACCTGCTGACGCTGTTCGTGGCCCTGGAGGTCTTCTCCCTGCCGCTGTACCTGCTGTGCGCACTGGCCCGCCGCAAGCGGCTCATGTCGCAGGAGGCCGCGGTCAAGTACTTCCTGCTCGGTGCGTTCGCCTCGGCGTTCACCCTGTTCGGCATCGCCCTGCTCTACGGCTACGCGGGCTCGGTGTCGTACGCGCGCATCGCGCAGGTCGTCGACGGCACGGTCACCAACGTCGACCCGGCGCTCGCGGGCACCATGGGCAACGACGCGCTGCTGCTCATCGGCGGCGCCATGATCGTTATGGGCCTGCTGTTCAAGGTGGGCGCGGTGCCGTTCCACATGTGGACGCCCGACGTCTACCAGGGCGCGCCGACCCCGGTGACCGGCTTCATGGCGGCGGCGACGAAGGTGGCCGCGTTCGGCGCGCTGCTGCGTCTGCTGTACGTCGTCCTGCCGGGCATGCGCTGGGACTGGCGGCCGGTCATGTGGGCGGTCGCGATCATCACCATGCTGGGCGGTGCGATCGTCGCCATCACCCAGACCGACATCAAGCGCCTCCTGGCGTACTCCTCGATCGCACACGCCGGATTCATCCTCGCGGGTGTCATCGCCACGTCGAAGGACGGCGTCTCGTCCGTCCTCTTCTACCTGGCCGGCTACTCCTTCGTGACGATCGGCGCCTTCGCGGTGGTCACGCTGGTGCGCGACGCGGGCGGCGAGGCGACCCACCTGTCCAAGTGGGCAGGACTGGGCCGCCGCTCCCCTCTGGTGGCAGCCGTCTTCGCGGTCTTCCTCCTGGCCTTCGCCGGCATCCCGCTGACCTCCGGCTTCGCCGGAAAGTTCGCCGTGTTCAAGGCGGCCGCGGCCGGCGGCGCGGCCCCGCTGGTCGTCATCGGTGTGATCTCCTCGGCGATCGCCGCGTTCTTCTACATCCGCGTGATCGTCCTGATGTTCTTCAGCGAACCGCGCCCGGACGGCCCGACGGTGGCCGTTCCGTCCCCGCTGACCATGGCCGCGATCGGCCTGGGCGTGGCGGTGACCCTGGTGCTCGGCGTGGCTCCGCAGTACTTCCTGAACCTGGCGAGCCAGGCGGGAGTCTTCGTGCGCTGACGCTCCGGCTCCGCTGTGTACGGGCCGCTGCCCGGCACCCTCTCTCGGAGGGGCGCCGGGCAGCGGCGTGTTTCCGGGACTACAGCCTGTGGATAACTCCGTGGCTGTCGGTGCGGCCCCCTATCGTGGAGGCAGCGGTCGGGATACGACACACGGGGGACCGGCGGGGGACCAGGACCATGAAAGCGACGGGCGGGATCAGCGAGATGCCACAGGTGACCGAGGGGCCGGGCGCGGCCGACAGCGAGGCGCTGGCCACGTTGCACCGGATCTTCGGATACGAGGCTTTCCGGGGCGAGCAGGAAGCGATCATCGAGCATGTGGTGGCCGGCGGCGACGCCCTCGTCCTCATGCCGACCGGCGGCGGCAAGTCGCTCTGCTACCAGATCCCTGCCCTGGTCAGACCCGGTACAGGCGTGGTGATCTCCCCACTGATCGCCCTGATGCAGGACCAGGTCGACGCCCTGCGCGCCCTCGGCGTGCGCGCCGGCTTCATGAACTCCACGCAGGACTTCGACGAGCGTCGTCTGGTCGAGGCCGAGTTCCTCTCCGGCGAGCTGGACCTGCTCTACCTGGCCCCGGAGAGGCTGCGGCTGGACACCACGCTCGACCTGCTCTCACGCGGCAAGATCTCCGTCTTCGCGATCGACGAGGCGCACTGCGTGTCCCAGTGGGGTCACGACTTCCGTCCCGACTACCTCGCGCTGTCCCTCCTCGGCGAGCGCTGGCCGGACGTCCCGCGGATCGCTCTCACGGCGACGGCGACCCGTGCCACCCACCAGGAGATCACCCAGCGGTTGAACCTGCCGACGGCCCGCCACTTCGTCGCCAGCTTCGACCGGCCCAACATCCAGTACCGGATCGTGCCCAAGGCCGACCCCAAGAAACAGCTGCTCGCGTTCCTGCGGCAGGAGCACGCGGGCGACGCGGGCATCGTGTACTGCCTGTCGCGCAACTCGGTGGAGCGGACGGCGGAGTTCCTGGCCGCCAACGGCATCGAGGCGGTGCCCTACCACGCGGGCCTGGACGCGGGCGTGCGCGCCGCTCACCAGTCCCGGTTCCTGCGCGAGGACGGCCTGGTCGTCGTGGCGACCATCGCCTTCGGCATGGGCATCGACAAGCCGGACGTACGGTTCGTCGCCCACTTGGATCTGCCCAAGTCGATCGAGGGCTACTACCAGGAGACCGGCCGCGCGGGCCGCGACGGACAGCCGTCCACGGCGTGGATGGCGTACGGCCTGAACGACGTCATACAGCAGCGCAAGCTGATCCAGTCCGGCGAGGGCGACGAGGCCTTCCGCCGCCGCGCCTCCGCCCACCTCGACGCGATGCTCGCGCTGTGCGAGACGGCCCGGTGCCGCCGCGGCCAGCTCCTCGCCTACTTCGGCCAGGACCCCGATCCGGCCGGCTGCGGTAACTGCGACACCTGCCTGACTCCGCCGGAGACCTGGGACGGCACGATCGCCGCACAGAAGGTGCTGTCGACCGTGGTACGGCTGCAGCGCGAGCGCGGGCAGAAGTTCGGCGCCGTGCAGATCGTCGACATCCTGCTCGGCAAGCGCACCGGCAAGGTCATCCAGTTCGACCACGACCAGCTGTCCGTCTTCGGTATCGGTACGGACCTCACCGAGGCCGAGTGGCGGGGCGCCATCCGGCAGCTGCTGGCCCAGGGACTGCTCGCGGTCGAGGGGGAGTACGGCACGCTGGTGCTCACCGAGGAGAGCGGTACGGTGCTGCGGCAGGAGCGGGAGGTGCCGCTGCGCAAGGAGCCGAAGAAGCCGGCCGTGGCCCGGTCGCGGTCGGCGAGTGCGTCCGGCGGCGGCAGCAAGGCCAAGGTCGCCGCGGCCGAGCTGCCCGACGAACTGCTGCCCGCCTTCGAGGCCCTGCGTGCCTGGCGCACCGAACAGGCCCGTGAGCAGGGTGTCCCGCCGTACATCGTCTTCAACGACGCCACCCTGCGCGCGATCGTCACCCTGAACCCCACCTCGGTGCACGAGCTGGGCACGGTGAGCGGCGTCGGCGAGAAGAAGCTGGCCACGTACGGGGAGGCCGTACTGGCGGTGCTGGCTTCCCGGGACGATCCGGCGGGGTCGGCGGGTCCGGCTGATCCGGCGGGGTCGGCTCCGGCCGCCGGTGCCACGCAGGACGCCGACTGGCCGGAGCAGGACGAGGAGCCGGAGCCGGACGACTGGATATAGCGGGCGGAGCGGGTCGGGCGCGTCGGGACGAGGAGACGCGGGGGATCGTCACAGCCCCCGCGCCGCATAGGCCCTGACGTCCGCGTCCGAGTCGGTCGCGGCCGTGGTGAGAGCCGCGCGGGCCTGTGCCGTGCCCCGATGCCGCGTCAGGGCCAGGACGGCCGCCTTGCGCACGTCGGCGTTGGCGTCGGCCAGGGCCTTGGCCAGCGCGGGTACGGCAGTGCCGGCGGCCGCGGCCGACAGCGCGGTGGCGGCGCCGGAGCGGACCTGCCAGGCCGGGTCGGACAGGGCGGCCACGGCCCGGGCGGCGAGCGGCGCCGGGCAGCCGGTGCCGGCCAGCGCGCCGAGCGCGGCGCCGCGGACCAGGGCATCGGTGTCCTCGGTCAGCCGGTCCAGAGCGGCGCTGACCAGTTGCTGGTCGGCTTCTGCCGACGCGGCCGGGGCGACGGCGGCCAGCGCCCTGGCCACCGTGACCCGGACCTCCCGGGAGGGATCGTCCGCGGCACCGGCCAGCGGGCGGACGGCGTCGACGGAGACCAGCGCGCGTACGGCCTCGGTACGGACGGCGATGTCGGGGTCGTCCAGCGCCGCGGCGAACACACCGGCCCCGCCGAGCCGCAGGGCGCGCAGCACATCGAGGGCTGCGGCCCGGACCACGGGGTCGGCCTGGTCGAGCGCACCGGTGAGGGCGTCGCCCAGGGCGGGGTCGGGCGGCAGGGTCTCGACGAGCTCGCGCAGCGAGGCCGCGGCGGCCGCGCGGACCTCGGCGTCGGGGTCGGCGAGCGCACCGGCCAGGGCCAGCCCGCCGCCGGGCGGCACGGTCTCGGTGAGCACCGCGACGGCCGTACGGCGCACGGCGGGGTCGGAGTCCGTCAAGTAGGGCTCCAGAGCGACGAGTTTTGGCTCCGCCTCGGCCAGTTCCAGCAGCTGGAGGAGCCGGGGCGAGGCGGCGCCGTGGGCGCCGGCCCGCACGCCGGGGGCGGAGGCGGCGGCGCGTGCGGGCGCCGGGCCTGCGGCGACCGGTGCCGCCTCGCGCGGGCCGGCCGTCGCCACGTGCTCGGGGTGGACCTCGCCGATCCGCCGGGAGGGACCGCCTGCGGGCGCGAACTCCTCGACGGGGACCAGATAGGGAGCCACGGGACGGGCCGTGAACTCCATCGCACCAGAGGGGGACTTGTGCAGATCGAGATGGTGGAACCAGGAGGCGTCGTCCCGCCCGGGATGGTCGAGACGGTCGTGGTAGAGGCCCCAGCGGGACTCGGTGCGGGCGAGAGAGGCGCGGGCGGCCATCTCGGCGCAGTCGCGGATGAAGGTGACCTCGGCGCAGCGCATCAGCTCGTGCGGGGTACGGGCGCCCATGGCGGCGATGTCGGCACGCATCCGCTCGAAGGCCTCCAGGGCGAGGGAGAGTCGCGCGCCGGACTTCGGCGGTGCCACGTAGTCGTTCACGAAGCGGCGCAGCTTGTACTCGACCTGGGGCTGCGGCGGGCCGTCCGGGTGGCGCAGCGGACGGTAGATCAGCTCGTGCGCCTCGCGGACCTGGTCCGCGGGAAGTTCACCGGAGTACGCCGTGTGCCGGGCGGCGTCCGCGCCCGCGAGGTCGCCGAAGACGAAGGCCCCGATCATGTAGTTGTGCGGGACACACGCGAGGTCACCGGCGGCGTACAGGCCGGGGACAGTCGTACGGGCGTGGTCGTCGACACGGACGCCGGAGGCGGAGTGGCCGCCGCACAGGCCGATCTCGGAGATGTGCATCTCGACGTCGTGGGTGCGGTAGTCGTGCCCGCGCCCGGCGTGGAAGGTGCCCCGGGTGGGGCGCTCGGTGGAGTGCAGGATCGACTCCAGCGCGGACACCGACTCGTCGGGGAGATGGCTGAGCTTGAGGTAGACCGGGCCGCGGTCACCGGCGACCTCGGCGGCGAACTCGGCCATCATCTGCCCGGACCAGTAGTCCGAGTCGACGAACCGCTCGCCGTGCCGGTTGACCTGGTAGCCGCCGAAGGGGTTGGCGACGTAGGCGCAGGCGGGCCCGTTGTAGTCCTTGATGAGCGGGTTGATCTGGAAGCACTCGATACCGGTCAGCTCGGCGCCCGCGTGGTAGGCCATGGCGTATCCGTCACCGGCGTTGGTGGGGTTCTCGTAGGTGCCGTACAGGTAGCCGGAGGCGGGCAGCCCGAGCCGGCCACAGGCACCGGTCGCGAGGATGACCGCCCCCGCGCGGACGGTGACGAAGGCGCCGGTGCGGGTGTGGAAGCCCGCGGCGCCCACGGCCCGCCCACCCGCCGTGAGCACCCGGACCGGCATCACACGGTTCTCGATGCGGATCCGCTCCCGCATCTCGCGCCGCCGCAACTGTCGGTAGAGGACCTTTTTGACGTCCTTGCCCTCTGGCATCGGCAGTACGTACGAGCCGGAGCGATGCACCTGGCGCACCGCGTACTCACCGTGCTCGTCCTTCTCGAACTTGACGCCGTACGACTCCAGCCGCTGCACCATCGCGAAACCCCGGGTGGCGGTCTGCCGGACGGTGGACTGGTCGACGATGCCGTCGTTGGCGCGGGTGATCTCGGCGACGTAGTCGTCGGGTTCGGCGCGGCCCGGGACGACCGCGTTGTTGACGCCGTCCATGCCCATGGCGAGCGCGCCGGAGTGACGGACGTGGGCCTTCTCCAGCAGCAGGACGCCGGCGCCGTGCTCGGCGGCGGTCAGCGCGGCCATGGTGCCGGCGGTGCCACCGCCGATGACGAGGACGTCGCAGGTCAGCTCCTCGGCGTCGGTGACGGCGGGAATCTCCGGGAGGGTGGGCGCGGGGGTGGTCACCTGGGTGCCTTTCAGGAGCCGAGCGAGGTCAGGATGTCGCGGCGCAGGGCCACGCGGGCGGGAGCGTCGACGGCCCCTCGGTCGCGGGGGCCGGGGACGTCGCGCACGGCGGCCACCCGGCCGGAACCGAGGAGGGCCACACGATCGCCGAGGAAGAGTGCCTCGTCCACGTCGTGCGTGACGAAGACGACGGTCGCGCCCGTGCCGCGCAGCACGTCCACCAGCAGGTCCTGCATGCCGGAGCGGGTCTGGGCGTCCAGGGCACCGAAAGGCTCGTCCATGAGGACCGCGCGCGGACTGTCGGCCAGCGCGCGGGCCAACTGGGCGCGCTGGCGCTGCCCGCCGGACACGCGGTGCGGCAACTGCCCCGCCTGCGCGCTGAGTCCGACGCGTTCGAGCCAGGACTCGGCCCGGGCGCGGCGTTCTCCGCGCGGTACGCCGCTGATGGCGAGCGGCAGTTCGACGTTCCCCCGCAAGGTGCGCCAGGGGAGCAGCGCGTCCTCCTGGAAGACCAGCGCACGGTCGGCCGACGGCCCGGTCAGCAGGGTGCCGTCCGCCTCGGCCGTGCCGCCCAGCACGGGCAGCAGTCCGGCGAGCGTGCGCAGCAGCGTGGACTTGCCGCAGCCCGAGGGGCCGACGACAGTGAGGATCTCGCCGGGAGCGACGTCCAGGTCGACGCCGGACAGCACCGGCGCGCCCGGCCGCCCGAGCACGGTGGAACGGAACGCGAGCCGGGTACCGCGCGCGCTCCCCGGTGCCGGCGTGGTTGCGGGAGCGGTGACGGTCTCAGACGAGGTGCTCATCGCGGGACTCCTCGGTGTCCTGGTGGCCCTGCTGCTCGGGCTGGGCGTGCTGCTCGGGATCGCGGCCGTGGCGAACGGGAGTGACGGCGGGCCGGGCCGCGCGGGTACGGCCGCCGGGGACGTACGAGGTGCGGGGCAGCCAGCGGGTCAGACGCCGGCCGAGGACCTCCACGGCCGTGGAGGTCACCCAGCCGAGAACGCCGATGGTGACCATGCCGACGAAGACGCCCGGGTAGTTCACCACCGTGTAGTCCTGCCAGGTGCGGTAACCGACCCCGTACTGGCCGGAGATCATTTCGGCGGAGATCACGCAGATCCAGGACACGCCGATACCGACCGACAGTCCGCCGAAGATCCCGGGCAGCGCGCCCGGCAGCACCACCGCCCCGAGGATCCGCAGCCGGCCACCGCCCATGGTGCGCACCGCCTCCTCCCAGACGGGGGTGAGCGCACGGACCGCGTGCCGGGTGGAGACCAGCACGGGGAAGTAGGCGGCGGTGCAGGTGATGAAGACGATGCCCTGCTCGTTGGAGGGGAAGAGGAGGATCGCCACAGGGACGAGCGCGATGGCCGGGATCGGGCGGATCACCTCCAGGACCGGGCCGAGCAGATCCTCGGCGAGCCGTGAGCGGGCCACGAGCACGCCCGTCGCCACGCCGAGGACGGCGGCCAGAGCGAAGCCGGTGAGGATCCGGGTGAGGCTGTCGGTGAGGTCGGTCCAGTAGTCGTCACCGGCGAGCCGGCCGGCGAAGGCGCGGGCCACGTCGGTGACGGTCGGGAACTGTGAGAAGCGCAGCCACAGGTCGACCTTCAGGCTGGTCAGCAGCTGCCACAGACCGAGGAAGGCCGCCAGGGAGGCGGTGCGCAGCGCGTACCGGACAAGGGATGAGCGGGTCATGCGGCCCGCTCCAGAGCCTCGCGGTACGACACGGTGCGAGCGCCTCCGTGGGCGGTGACGTAGGCCTGCGCGGTGGCCGGGGTGACGAAGGGCAGCAATCGGTCGCCGTCGGCCACCCAGACCGCCTTGTCGGCGAACCAGAGCGTGCCGGTGGTGGCATCGGGCACATAGGCGGCGCGGATGCCGTTCTGGTGCGCGGCCACGTAGGTCAGCAGCGCTTTCGCAGACGTGAAGGTGAGGGTCTTGTCGCTGTTCCTGGCCCACACCTCGCTCGCGGCCGGCGCGGGTGCGGCGGTGAGCCGCTGGGTGTAGGAGGTGCCGAGGGCCTTCTTCACGTACTGGTCGCCGACAAAGGAGTCCACGTCGATGTCGCCGGTCAGCTTGGCGGCCTTCAGCACGGACACGTCCTGCTTCAGCGCGAAGACGAGCTGGGGTTTGACGGCCGGGTCGAAGGTGGCGATGCCGTGGGCGCCGTTGTAGAGGTACACCACCTCGGCGGGCAGGCCCGTGGCTTGTGCGACTCTTTCGGCGGCGGTGACGGGGTGGGCGTTGAGGTAGTCCGTCGCCTCGGTTTGGGCCTTGAGGAAGGCCTCCAGGACGGCCGGGTGCTGCCGGGCGAAGTCTTCGCGGGCGGTCACACCGTGGAAGGTGGGCAGGTTCAGCTGGGCGCCGTCGTACAAGGCCTTTGCCTTGCCCTGGTAGGCGAGCAGCCCGGGCCAGGCGACGAACTGCGACAGGGCGTCCACGCTGCCGGAGGCCAGCGCCGAGGCGCCCACGGCAGGCTGCTGGTTGAGTTTGGAGATGCCCTCGTCCGGGTCGATGCCGGCGCGCTGAAGGGCGCGTACGAGCGTGCCGTCGGCGGCGGAGCCGATGCTTGTGGAGACCTTCTTGCCCTCCAGGTCCGTCAGCGCGACGAGTTTCGAATCAGGGGCGGTGACCACGGTGTTGAGGCCGCCGCGCAGGTTGTAGCCGGTGACCGAGACCAGGCGCGTGGGGCGGCCGAGCTGCTTGCCGCGAGCCGCGTTGAGCAGGAGCGGGAAGTCGCCCATCGAGCCGATGTCGATCTTCCCGGCGGTCATCTGGGCGGTGATCGGGGCGCCTGTGGCGTAGTCCTGCCAGTCGATCTTGTAGGTGTGGCCGTCGTGCAGGGAGCCGAGCTGCTGCTCGAAGTAGCCGAGAGAGCGCAGCAGGGTTCCCGCGGTGACGGTGTTGATGGTCTTGGACTGGTAGCCGACGGTCACGGTGATCGTGGAGCCGCCGCCCGCCTCTGCGTTGCTGCCGCAGGCGGACAGGGAGAGCAGGAGTGCGGTGGCGGACAGGGCAACTGCCGTGCGCTTCATGGGGGTTTTACCTCTCACCGGAGCAGGTAGGGCATGTTGACCGTGACGGCTCCGGTGGGACAGCGGGCCGCACACGGGCCGCAGTACCAGCACTCGTCGACGTGCATGTACGCCGTGCCGCTGCTCTCGTCGATGGCGAGGGAGTCCAGCGGGCACATGTCCACGCAGAGGGTGCAGCCGTCGATGCACTTCGACTCGTCGATGGTGACGGGCACGTCGGCCCGCTGGGGCGCCAAGGGCATGGCTGTCTCCAGGAAATGTGCAGGCAGGGTGGGGTGCGGCGGCCGTTTGCTACGACCGGTGGAGCAGGCCGCGCATGGTGATGCGGTCGCCGCGGAAGCGGATGAACTCCAGATCGACGGGGCGTCCGTCGGCGAGGTGGGTGAGGCGTTCCAGCATCAGTACGGCGCCGCCGCGCGGAGCCTGGAGCACGGCGGCGGAGTGGGCGTCCGCGTTCACCGCCTCCAGGGTGATCTCGGCGTGGCCGAGGCGCTGGCCGGTGATGGCTTCCAGGAGGCGGAAGACATCGGTGTTCTCCAGGTCGGCGCCGAGCAGGGCGGTGCCGATGTCGAGCGGGATGTAGGTGAGGTCGAGGGAAAGGGGGAGGCCGTTCAGGCGGCGCAGGCGCTCGATGTAGAGCACGTCGGCGCCGGCCGGTACGCCGAGGCGGTCGGCGACCGGGGCGGGTGCGGGGGCGGGGCCCATGGTGCGGACCTCGTTGGTGACGCGGCCGTGTTCGCGGAGGGTTTCCGCGAGACCCAGCAGATGGTCGAGCCCGTGCGGGTACTTCTGGGCGACGACCACCGTGCCGACCCCGGGCTGCCGCTCCACCAGTCCTTCGGCCCGGAGCAGGTCCAGGGCTTGGCGGACAGTGTTGCGGGAGGCGCGGTAGTCGGCGGCGAGGATCGTCTCGTGGGGGAGGGCGCCGTCCTGGAAGGCGCCGGTGAGGAGCTGGTGGCGCAGCAGGTCGGCGAGCTGCCTGGCCCGGTCCGCACGCAGCCGGCGACGTGCGCGGTGGGCGGCGACGGTGGTCGCGGCGCCCTGACCGGCGTGGTCGCGGGGGCGGTCGGTGGGTGGCATGGCTGGAACCATACCGATGTGGTGGGGAAAGGCGTGTTGCCGCAGTGTTGCGCCAGGTGAGGGGGCGTCGGATACGCCGCTGAGCTGCGGTTATCGCTCAGCGGGCGGGAAGATCTGCCACCGGCGGGCAGGTCAGGACAGGGCCGTCAGCCCCGGGGCGAACGTGATCAGCAGGGGCAGCAGCGGCACCAGGGCGGCCACCGTCGTCGTCAGGGCCCGGTGGCGGCGCAGCAGCCGCGGTGGGGGCTCCAGGAGGCGGTCCACGCGCTCGCCCAGCAGGCGGCGGCTGGAGTCGCAGGAGAGGACACCCCGGTGCTGGTTCAGCTCGATCAGTGCGAGGGCCGTGGTGAGGTGCCCGCAGCGGCGGGACGCCGTGTCGTCGGCGGCCAGCTCGACCAGGCGGTGCGTCTGGTCGCAGAAGTGGGCGAAGAGCGGCACGCGCGGGAAACCCGTGGCGAGCGCGGTGGACAGGTGCAGCAGCCAGTCGTGGTGGGCACGCGCGTGCCCGCGTTCGTGGGTGAGGACGGCGTCCAGTTGGTGGTCGGTGAGGCGTTGCAGCGCGCCCGTGGTGACGACCAGCTGTGACGGGTGGCCCGGCATCCACCAGGCGTCCGGGTACTCGTCCTCCAGCACGAGCATCGGGCCGCGCGCCGCCGGCAGCCCGGCCGGCAGGTCGGGGGCCCGCTCGCGCAGTTGCGCGCGGGCCTGGCCGCGGCTGCGGCGGGCCTCGACGATCTCCCGGGCCAGCATCGCCGTCGTCCACGCGGCCCCACAGGCCAGCAGCAGGGTGAGGGCGGTGGCCCACACCGGTGTGGCGGACAGGTCGTACGCGGCGGTGACGGAGGGCGGCGCGGGGGCGAACACGCGGTCGCGGACGGTGTGGAAGACGGCCGCCGTGCCGAGGATCAGCGCGGCCAGGCAGCACAGCAGGACGGTGGCGACCAGGCACTGCCACACCCACAGCGCGACCACGGGTTCCCGCTCGGGCCAGGCGGCACGGGTCAGCGCGCGCGGTGCCGGCAGCGCGGACGTCAGGGCGACGACGCTCAGCAGGAGCAGGCAGACGGTCATGCCGGGGCTCCGGTTCCTGGTCGGAGAGGGGCGCGGGTGCGCGTGGTGCGGGGGCGATGTGCCGGGGGCGCGTCGCATGGTGCGTTGTCCGCCCAGTATGCCGGGGAGGAGCGGCGAGAGGCAGGCCTCGGCAGTGATCCGTCCCGCACCCCCGGCCGCCTCGTTCCGTCACGTCCGGCGCGGCCGGCCTCCGTGAGCGGAAGCCCTGCGTCTTCCGGTCCCGCGAGGCCTGCCGCACCGCCTCCGGCACGCCGTCCGGCCCGAATCCCGGCGCCCAGGTCACGAACTCCCTCGTGCCGTGGGTGGGTTCCGTCGCCCGGCTCAGGCCGTCCGGCGAGGCCGCCGTGTCGGACGTCGCCAGTACCTGCCGCTACGCACGCACGCGCGTGGCGATTGCGCGGCTCATGCCGGGACGACCCGGCCGCTGACCTCCCCCAGGCCGACCCGGTGTCCGTCCGGGCCGGGGGCCCACGCGGACAGTGTCACCACGTCGCCGTCCTCCAGGAAGGCCCGCTTGCCGTCGGGGAGTTCGAGGGGCTCGCGGCCGTTCCAGGTCAGCTCCAGGAGGGAGCCGCGCTGGTCCTCCTCGGGGCCGCTCACCGTGCCCGAGCCGTAAAGGTCGCCGGTGCGCAGCGAGGCGCCGTTCACCGTCATGTGGGCGAGCTGCTGGGCGGCGGTCCAGTACATGGTCGAGAACGGCGGCTCGGAGACCACATGGCCGTTGATCGCCACGGAGATCCGCAGGTCGTAGCCGCCCGGCTCGATGCCCGGCGCCGCGTCGTCCAGATAGGGCAGCAGGGGGTGCGTGCGCTCCGGTGCGGCCACGCGCGCGTGCGCCAGCGCGTCCAGCGGGGTGATCCATGCGGACACGGAGGTGGCGAAGGACTTGCCGAGGAACGGGCCGAGGGGGACGTACTCCCAGGCCTGGATGTCCCGCGCGGACCAGTCGTTCAGCAGGCAGAGGCCGAAGACGTGCTCCCGGAAGTCGCCGAGTGCGACCGGGCTGCCCAGTGCGGACGGGACGCCCACGACGAAGCCGACCTCGGCCTCGATGTCCAGCCGGATCGACGGGCCGAACACGGGTGCCGGGTCGGCCGGGCCCTTGCGCTGCCCGGACGGGCGTACGACGTCCGTGCCCGAGACGACGACCGTGCCGGAACGGCCGTGGTATCCGATCGGCAGATGCTTCCAGTTGGGGGTGAGGGAGTCCGCGGCGTCCGGGCGGAAGATCTGGCCGACGTTCCGCGCGTGGTTCTCCGAGGCGTAGAAGTCGACGTAGTCCGCGACCTCGAAGGGCAGGTGCAGGGTCACCTCGGACAAGGGGCGGAACAGCGGCTCCACGGCCTCGCGGTGTGCGGGGTCCGTGACCCAGGCCGTGACGGCGTCCCGTACCTGCGACCACGTCGCGCGGCCCGCGGCCAGCAGGGCGTTGAGGGTGGGGCGGGCGAGCAGCGCCTGGTGCGGCGAGCCGAGGGCGGCGGCCGCTGCGCCCGCGTCGAGGACGTGGTCCCCGAGCCGGACGCCGACCCTTCGCTCCGTGCTGCCGGAGGGCGAGAACACGCCATAGGGAAGGTTGTGCGGGCCGAAGGGGTCGCCCTCGGGGACGTCGAAGGGGGGCATGGGGTGCTGCCTCACTCTCATCCGGGCCATGCATGGCGATGCGTTCCATGTGGTCGCGCCACACGTTACGGCCGAGACGCGTGTCTTGGGCAGTGCCCCGAGGTGTGCCCCGGTGCATGTCCCGCCAGGTGCCGCGAAGGTTGCCCGCGCGATGCCTAAAGGGTTCGCAATGTCCGAATAGGCCTTGTCGGAGTGGGCAATTCCGGCTTAGCGTCCTTTGGGGACACGGACGGGCTGGATCCGTTCCGTTGGGGGGACACGTGGGGGGACCCGTGGCCGGAGACGCCGTCAGTGTGCCGTTCGAGGCCGACCGTGACGTGCCGGGGCTGATCGTCAAGTTCGGCGATTATCCGCTGCACCACGGCGGTGTAGGCGCCATTCGCAGTCTGGGCCGCCTCGGCGTGCCCATGTACGCCATCACCGAGGACCCGTACACGCCGGCGGCTTCCTCGCGCTATCTGAAGAAGGCGTTCGTGTGGCCGACGACCGGCGCGGAGGAACCGGGCCACCTGGTCGAGGGGCTGCTGCGCGTCGGCCGCCGCATCGGCCGCCCGACCGTCCTGATACCGACCGACGAAGAGGCTGCCGTCCTGATCGCCGAGCACCAGGACGAGCTGGCCGGACCTTTTCTCTTCCCGAGGGTCGAGCCGGGGCTCCCGCGCCGGCTCGCGAGCAAACAGGGGCTGCACGAACTGTGCGTCGAGCACGGCATCGCCAGCCCGTCGGCCGCGTTCCCGGAGTCGTACGGCGACATCGTCGCCTTCGCGGACACGGCCCGCTTCCCGGTGGTGGCCAAGAACCGCGAGGCGTTCGTACGGCGGAGCCGGCCTGCCGTGAACGGCACCACGCGGATCGCCACCCGGGAGGGTCTGCTCGCCCTGGCTCGCGACTGGGGCGACGAGCCGGGCGTCATCCTCCAGGAGTACCTCCCGCGCGAGGAGGCCGAGGACTGGATCGTGCACGCCTGCTTCGGCCCGGACTCCACCCCGCTCGCGCTGTTCACCGGCGTCAAGGTCCGCTCGTGGCCGCCGCACGCCGGGATGACGGCGAACGCCTACGTCGTCGACAACCCGGAACTCGCCGACGTCGCCGCACGTTTCATCAAACAGATCGGCTTCAGCGGCATCATCGACCTCGACCTGCGCTTCGACCGGCGCGACGGACAGTACAAACTCCTGGACTTCAACCCCCGCATGGGCGCCCAGTTCCGGCTCTTCGAGAACGAGTCGGGGGTGGACGTGGTCCGCGCCCTGCACCTGCACCTGACCGGCCGCGCCGTACCGGAGGGGGAACAGCGCGCCGGCCACCGCTACGTCGTGGAGAACATCGACCTGCCCGCCCTCCTCGCCTACCGCCGCAGCGGCTACACGACGCCGCACGCGCCGGCGAAGGCGAGCGGGACGGAGCTGGCCTGGTTCGCGGGTGACGACCCGCTGCCGTTCCTCACGATGCTCGCCCGGTTCGTGCGCCCGGGCGCGAAGCACCTCTATCAGCTGTGGCGGACCAACCGCCGCGGCGGCAGCACCTCCACGAAGTAGGCAAAGCCACCGAGACAAGAGTGGCGCACCGTGTCCTGGGGAGGGACTTCGTGACTCGACCGGTTGCAGTCATCGGGGCCGGGCCGTTCGGCCTGTCCACCTCCGCCCATCTCCGCGCGCGCGGCATCCCCGTCCGCGTCTTCGGCGACCCCATGGTCAGCTGGCGCGCCCACATGCCCGAGGGCATGCTCCTGAAGTCGACACCCGCCGCGTCGAATCTGGACTGCCCGCAGCCCGGCCACACGCTCGCCGACTACTGCGCCGCGGCCGGGATCCGCCGTCTGGTGACCGACGAGGACATCATCCCCGTGGAGACCTTCGTCGCCTACGGCGAGTGGTTCCAGCAGAAGCTGCTGCCCGGCCTGGAGCGGGTACGGGTCGTGTCCGTCGACCGGGACCCGCGCGGTGGCTTCGAAATCAAGCTGGACTCGGGAGAGTTGTTCCCCGCGCGTGCGGTCGTCGTCGCCACCGGCCTGTCCGGCCTCGCCCACCTTCCGCCGGAACTCGCGGGCGCGGCGTCCGACGGGCCTTCCGCGTCCGGCCCGCTCTCGCACAGCTCCCAGCACCACGACCTCGGCCGGTTCACCGGCCGGGAGCTGATCGTCGTCGGGGCCGGCCAGTCCGCGCTGGAGACGGCCGCGCTCGCCGCCGAAGCCGGCGCACGCGTGCGCGTGGTCGCGCGCGGACGCGGCCGGGTCGCCTTCGGCGCGCCGCCCTGGGAGCAGCCGAGGCTGCGTCCCGCATCCCCCTTCGGCCGCGCCTGGTCGCTGTGGGCGCTGAGCTACTACCCGCACCCCTACCGCCACCTGCCCGAGCCGACCCGTCACTACCTGGCCCGCCGGGTCCTCGGACCGCTCGGCGCCTGGTGGCTGCGCGAGCGGTTCGACAGCGCCGTACAGGTGCAGGAAGTCGAGCGGATCGTCCGCGCGGAGGCATCGGACGGCAGTCCTGTCCTCACGGTCCGCACGTTCTCCCGCCCTGGCACCTCCCCGCGCGCGGGGAACCCTGCCGACGGTACGGAACGGCTCACCGCCGACCACCTCATCGCGGCCACCGGCTACCGCGTCGACATCGCGGCGATGGACTTCCTCGGCCACGGCCTGCGCACCCGGCTCGCCGTGAGCCGCGGCGCGCCGAGGCTCGGCCCCGGCTTCGTCTCCTCCGTCCCCGGCCTGTACTTCACCGGCCTGCCGGCGGCGTCGTCGTACGGCCCGGTGATGCGCTTCGTGTGCGGCACGGAGTTCGCCTCGCCGCGCCTGGCAGGGCACCTGGCGGCGGCCCACGGCTGACGAAGCGGCCGTATCCGGGGGCGGCGGCGTATTCCGGGTCTGCGGCAGCGTCATCAGGCGGTTTGCGGGCTCCACTTGGGGGTGATGAGCACGTAAGTACGCAGTACGGCAAGGTGAGTCGGACCGGCCCCGCGTCCGTATTCTCTGATCATGGCAGCCGCATACGCACTGATCGCCACTGACCTGGACGGAACGCTGCTGCGGGGCGACGACACGGTCTCCGACCGGTCGCTCGCCGCGCTCGCACGGGCGGCGCGGGCCGGTGCCCGGCATCTGGTGGTGACGGGCCGCCCGGCCCCTCGGGTACGGCCGCTGCTCGCGCGTCTCGGCTGCACGGGGCTCGCGGTGTGCGGGCAGGGCGCGCAGGTCTACGACGCCGGAAGCGGGCGCCTGCTGTGGTCGGTCCGGCTGCACCGGGAGCTGGCCGAGGAGGCGCTCGGCAAGATCGAGGCCGAGGTGGGGCAGGTCTACGCGGCCGTCGACCAGGACGGCGTCGACGGGCTCACGCTGATCGAGCCCGGCTACCGGATGCCGCACCCGACCCTTCCCTCGGTACGGGTCGGCCGGCGCGACGAGCTGTGGCGCAGGCCCATCAGCAAGGTGCTGCTGCGCCATGCCGCCCTGTCCGACGACGAGTTGGCGGCTGTCGCGCGCGCGGTGGTGGGCTCGCTCGCGACGGTCACCATGTCGGGGCCGGGGACCGTGGAGCTCCAGCCGTCCGGGGTGACCAAGGCGACCGGGCTGGCACTCGCCGCCGAGCGGCTCGGCGTCGGCGCCCGACAGGCGCTGGCGTTCGGGGACATGCCCAACGACATCCCGATGTTCGACTGGGCCGGGCACGGGGTCGCCATGGCCGGCGCGCATCCCGAACTGAAGGCGTTGGCCGATGAGATCACCATGTCGAACGAGGACGACGGCGTCGCCGTCGTCCTCGAAAGACTGTTTCCGACCGGCTGACCGGTGCATCGGTGCGCGCAGGTCAGCCGGGTCTCGGACGGTCCCCCACCGGGCCGCGTCAGGGCCGCGGTGTCTCAGTACGCGCTGTGGACGTTGTCGATCGAGCCGTAGCGCGCGGCGGCGTAGTTGCAGGCCGCGGTGATGTTCGCGACCGGGTCGTACGGGTCGAGCGCGGTGCCGGTCACGTGGTAGGCCCGGAAGGTCGGGTCGATGACCTGGAGCAGGCCCTTGGACGGGATGCCGGCGGCGGCGTTGGAGTCCCAGTTGTTGATGGCCGTCGGGTTGCCGGAGGACTCCCGCATGACGTTGCGGTAGATGCCGTTGTAGGAGCCCGGGATGCCCTTCTGGGCCATGATCGAGAGGGACTCGCGGATCCAGCCGTCGAGGGTGTTCGTGTACCCGGAGGCGTTCACGAGGGACGTGGTCGTGGCGGTCGGCGAGGGCGTGCTGGTGGCGGCGGAGGCGCTGGTGGCACCGATGAGCGGCATCGCGAGGACGGCGGCACCGGTGCCGGCGACGGCGAGGGTGCGCAGGAGACGGCTGGTGCGGGTACGACGATGCTGAGCGGCAGCGGACATGGGGAGTTCCTCTCCGTCGCCTGCGAGGTGAGCTGTCGGGTTCGGGCGGGGAGGTGCCCGGCCGTGCCTTCGCGGGAAGGCGCGGCTTCACCCCTAGCCGTTCCGGTGCGGCGTGTGCCGACCGGTCCGGCGACTTACCTGGGTCCCCCGCTCCTGCCGTACGAATGAGTTCGCGGATGGTGGTGCGGGCGGCGGCAGGATTCGGCGTCCGCCCGGCGAGCCGGAACGTATGCGAGAGCACATGTCGGGAACAAGTGCTGGAATCACACAACGTCCCGTTTGACCTTGAAGTGCGCCCTATGAGGCACTTGATCCTTTGCGGTTGCCAATCCTCAACTCCCCCGCGAGGCAAGGGGAACGGATGGACCGGCCATCGATGGGTGGACGTCGGCCCCCGTGACTCAAGTCACGAAGGAGCAAATCGCCATAGAGTGTGCATAAGGGATTTAACAGACTCGCGCTCCGAGTGGCGCAGGTCGTAGAGGGGGACGTGAAGGGGAGGTGAGGGGGCGGGCCGGGGTGGAGGTGTTACTCCGCTCGCTCCTCGGTGTGCGACAAAGTGCGTAGCATCCTATAAGTCAATAAATGTCCGCTCTTATCGTCTGATCGAAAACAAGCCGGTCATGATCCAATACCGCCTGTGCTGGACCGGTGGGCGCTATCGGTGATCGAAACAGGACCGGATACGCTGACTTGAGTGATGGCAGCGACCTATCGACAAACCGTGTAATCGCCAGCAGACACCAGCAGACAGGAGACCCCTCGTGACCGTCGTCGGGCCGTTCGGGCTGAGCGTGCGGGACCAGGCTCTCGAAGCCGATGTCCAGGCCGGATTGGCGGCTGTCGAGGAAGGCTTGCTCGAGGCCACCAAGAGCGAGGTCCCGTTCATCACGGAGGCCGCGCAGCACCTCGTACGGGCCGGCGGGAAGCGGTTCCGGCCGCTGCTCGTGATGCTCGCGGCGCAGTTCGGCGACCGCCACGCGCCGGGCATCGTGCCGTCGGCCGTCGTCGTGGAGCTGACCCACCTCGCCACGCTGTACCACGACGACGTCATGGACGAGGCGGCCGTGCGGCGCGGTGTGGACAGCGCCAACACCCGCTGGGGCAACTCCGTCGCGGTCCTCACCGGTGACTTCCTCTTCGCCCGCGCCTCCCAGATCCTCGCCGACCTCGGGCCCGAGGCGGTCCGGGTGCAGGCCCTCGCGTTCGAGCGGCTGGTCACGGGCCAGATCCTGGAGACGGCGGGCCCCTCGGACGGCCGTGACCCGGTCGAGCACTACCTGGACGTACTCGGTGGCAAGACCGGCTCGCTGGTGGCAGTCTCGTGCCGGTTCGGCGCGATGATGTCGGGCGCCGACGAGACGGTCGTCGACGTCCTCACCCAGTACGGCGAGCGGCTCGGTGTCGCCTTCCAGCTCGCCGACGACGTCCTGGACATCGCCTCCGACTCGCACGAGTCCGGCAAGACCCCGGGCACCGACCTGCGTGAGGGCATCCCGACGCTGCCCGTGCTCCGGCTGCGCGAGCGCGCGGCCCGGCTGGGGCTGCCCGAGGACCTCGCGCTGTGCGAGCTGCTGGACTCCGACCTCACCGACGACGCCCGGCACGCCGAGGCCCTGACCGCCCTGCGCGCGCACCCCGCGCTGGAGCAGGCCCGCCGCGACACCGTGCGCTACGCCGAGGAGGCCCGGGCCGCGCTGTCGCCGCTGCAGGACTGCGACGCCAAGGCGGCTCTGCTGGAGCTGTGCGACGCCGTGGTGCACCGCGCGGGCTGAGTCCCTGGACACGACGGCGGGCCGGTCCAGGACGGTGTTCCGGTCCCACGGCAGCGTGCCGGACCGTCCCCGCGGCACAGCGGCTGACGTGTCCACGACCTGGCGTACAGCCGGGCACGCCCCCTAGGGGTCGCGGCAGCCGTCACCCCTGGGTGTCATACCGCAGTCGTACACGGAGTTGGCTCCGTGGTCTGACGCTTCCTCATGGCCGATTTGGTGAGATGGGGAACACGGACATCACCACTCCTCACCGATTCGGGTGAGAATGGCGGCTCAGGGTGGACCAGCGTGAGGACAGCCGCCGCCGACGACGGAGGTAAGGCACACATGGCACCGTACGAATCCGACGACGCGGTGGACGCCGCGCGGGACGAGAACCCGCACGCCGGACGCCGCAAGGCCGCGCGTTACGCGGTTCCGGTCGCGGTGGTGGGCGTGGCGGCGGCCACGATCGGGCTGGTCCCGGCGCTCGCCGCCTCGGGCGACCCCGACCTGCCCAAGATCACCGCGAAGCAGCTCATCGACAAGATCGCCAAGTCGGACGTGCAGCAGCTGTCCGGCACGGTGAAGATCAGCACCGACCTCGGCCTGCCGAACCTCGGCGGCCTGGAGAGCAGCCTGGCCTCCGGCGCCGGCAAGGGATCCGGCGACGGTTCCTCCGCCGACCCGCAGGCCAAGCTCACCGAGCTGGTCTCCGGCACGCACACGCTGCGCGTCGCCGCCGACGGCCCGGACAAGCAGAAGATCTCGCTGCTGGAGAGCGGCTCCGAGTACAGCCTCATCCACGACGGTGCGAACGTGTGGGGCTACGACAGCAAGACCAACTCGGTCTCCCACAGCACCTCCGCCGCGACCGGCAAGGACCGCGGTGCCGAGCAGCCGCCGGCCACGCCGAAGGACTTCGCCGACCAGGCGCTGAAGGCGGTGGACGGCACCACGTCCGTCACCGTCGACGGCACCGAGCAGGTCGCCGGCCGCGCCGCCTACAAGCTGCTGATCAAGCCCCGCCAGCCGGGCACCACGGTCGGCGCGATCAGCATCGCGGTCGACTCGAAGACCGGCATGCCGCTGAAGTTCACGCTGACCCCGAAGAGCGGCGGCGCCGCCGTCGTCGACGCGGGCTTCACCGAGGTCTCCTTCGCCAGGCCGGCCGCTTCCACGTTCACCTTCACCCCGCCCAAGGGCGCGAAGGTGACGGAGCAGAAGAAGGGCGCCACGGCCCGGGAGCACGACGGGTTCAAGCCCGGCGAGGGCTTCGCCCAGGGCCACGACAAGGGCACTGTCATCGGCAAGGGCTGGACGTCCGTCGCCACGTTCGACACGGGCGCCAAGGGCGGCCTGCCGAGCGGCGGTTCCAAGGCCGGCGACGTCAGCGGTTTCCTCGGCTCGCTCGGCGACAAGGTCTCCGGCACGTTCGGCAAGGGCACGGTCTTCTCCACCCGCCTGGTCAACGTCCTGATGACCGACGACGGCAAGGTCTACGCCGGCGCGGTGACGAAGGACGCCCTGGTGAAGGCGGCGAACGAAGGAAAGTGACCCCGTCCGGGCACTACGGACCGTGATCGCGCGTTGACCTCTACGGAGCACGAATCGAGGGGGAGCCGATGGACGGACCGTCCGCCACGGAGCGGGAGGCGGGGGACGCCGAGCAGCATGTCCCGGGGCAGGCCGAGGCGAGCGTCATCGCCACGCGCGGCCTCACCAAGCGCTACCGCGGCGGACAGCTCGCCGTGGACGGTCTGGATCTGACCGTCCCGGCGGGCAGCGTCTTCGGCTTCCTCGGTCCGAACGGCTCGGGCAAGACTACGACCATCCGCATGCTGATGGGCCTGATCGAGCCGACCGCCGGCACGGCCCGTGTGCTGGGCCGCCCGATGCCCCGGGCGGCCCGCTCCGTGCTGCCCGAGGTCGGCGCGCTCATCGAGGGCCCCGCGCTGTACGGCTTCCTCTGCGGCCGGGACAACCTGCTGCGCTACGACGCCGCCGACCCGACCGCCGACCCCCGCACCCGGCGCGCCCGCGTCGCCGCCGCCCTGGACCGGGTGGGCCTCGCGGCGGCCGCCGGAAAGAAGGCGCGAGCGTACTCGCTGGGCATGAAGCAGCGCCTGGGGCTCGCGGCCGCCCTGCTCCGGCCGCGCCGGCTGCTCGTCCTGGACGAGCCCACCAACGGTCTCGACCCGCAGGGCATGCGGGAGATCCGCGCCCTGATCAGAGAGCTGGCCGCCGACGGCACGACGGTCTTCCTCTCCTCTCACCTGCTCGACGAGATCGAGCAGGTGTGCACGCACGCGGCGGTCATGACGCAGGGCCGGCTCGTCACCCAGGGCGCGGTGGCCGACCTGGCGGCCGGGGCGCGCGGCCGGCTGGTGGTCATCACCCCGGATCCGGCCGAGGCCGCCCGGGTGCTGAAGGAACAGGGCGTCGGGGACGTCACCGCCGACGGCGACCGGGTCACCGGCGAACCGCCCGCGCGGGACCTCGCCGAGGTGAACGCCGCGCTGGTCACGGCGGGCGTGCGGGTGCGCGGCCTCGCGCTCGAACGGGCCTCGCTGGAGGACGCGTTCGTGGCGCTGACAGGGGAGGGTTTCGATGTCGCGGGCTGAGACGGATCCCCCGTCCGAGAAGGATCCCGGGACCAGGGCGGTTCCCGTGTCCGGGGCGGCCCTCGCCTCCGCCGTGCGGCGACCGAGCCCGCTGTGGACGTTCGGGCTGCTGCGCAGCGAGCTGGTCACGACCGTCCGGCGCTGGCGCACGCTCGCCTTGCTCGCAGTGCTGGCCGCGGTGCCGGTGCTGGTCGGGATCGCGGTGAAGATCGAGACGCGCGGCGGCGGGTCGGCGGACCATGGCGGCCAGGGCCCGGCGTTCATCTCGCAGATCACCAACAACGGCCTGTTCCTGGTGTTCACGGCGCTCGCCGCGACCCTGCCGTTCTTCCTGCCGATGGCCGTCGGCGTCGTCGCGGGCGACGCGATAGCGGGCGAGGCGGGCGCGGGCACCCTGCGCTATCTGCTGGTGGCCCCGGCCGGCCGCACCCGGCTGCTGCTCACCAAGTACGCGACGGTGATGGCCTTCTGTCTGCTGGCCACCCTGGTCGTCGCCGTCTCGGCGCTGATCGTCGGTGTGCTGCTCTTCCCGCTGGGCGACCTCACGACGATATCCGGCACGCGGATCAGCTTCGTCGAAGGTCTCGGCCGGGCCCTGCTGATCGCTCTGGTCGTCGCCCTCTCGCTGATCGGCGTGGCCGCGCTCGGCCTGTTCGTCTCGACGCTCACCAACAGCGGCATCGCGGCGATGGCGACCACCGTAGGCCTGCTCATCACCGTCCAGATCCTCGACCAGATACCCCAGTTGCACGCCCTCCAGCCGTACTTCTTCTCGCACTACTGGCTGTCCTTCGCCGACCTGATACGCGACCCGGTCTACTGGGACGACCTGCAGAAGAACCTCGGCCTCCAGACGCTGTACGCGGCGGTGTTCGGCACGGCGGCCTGGGCGAGGTTCACGGTGAAGGACATCAGCGCCTGACCTGTTCGGACCGGCTCAGCCTTCTCGTGCCGCCTCGTACGGGAAACGGGCGAGGGGCGCGTCCTGGGCGAAGAACGTCTTCGCGCGGGTGAGGGCGTCGGTGTCCTGCAGCACGTCGCCCGGTCCGCTGCCGTTGCCCAGCAGGACCCCGCCGAAGCGCATGCCCATGTACGCGGCCGAGTTGTTGAGCGTGCCGACGTAGGGAGCGGCGACCGACGACTCACGGTGGGCCAGTGCGGCGACGCCCCACAGGGTGCGGCCGGCCAGGGTGGCCCTGAAGTCCAGACCGGGCGTGCGCAGCCAGCCCGACCAGTGGTCGAGATAGCGCTTGGTGAGGCCGGACACCGAGTACCAGTACAGCGGCGAGGCGATGACGATGTCCGTGGCCGCGAGGGTGGCGTCCAGCAGCAGGCCGGCGGTGCTGTCCGGCGACGGTGCCGTGTGGTCGGCGTCGTGCCGCAGGTCCGCGAAGTCGGGCAGTGGGTGGTCGGCGAGGCGGATCCAGCGCTGTTCGACGTCAGCGGGCAACTGCGCGGCCGCCTCGCGGGCCAGCAGCTCGGTGTTGCCCTCGGTGCGGGCGCTGCCGAGCAGGAACAGGAAACGGCGACTCATGAGTCCCCCAGGAGAGTGCTGTCGTGGCCCAAATAAAGGCGTATGCATTTTATGCATACGCAATTAACTTTGGCCAGGGCTGCCGGGCGCGGCTGGTGCGAGGCTGTGACGGTGCGGTGACGCGGAAGCCGAGGGGAGCCGACACACTGGTGGGCAGGAGACGTGCGACCGGGATCGCGATGCCGGGGGAGTGAGGGAAGACCGATGTCTCGACTGAGCTTCGAGAAGAAGCGGGCGCAGCAGCCCGCGGAGCACCCGGCGGTGGTGCCGGTCCGGGTGTTCGGCGCGGGTGGCGCGTCGGTGGGCGGGACGTCGTTGGCGGCCGTGCCGGGCGAGGAGATCCAGCAGACGGTCCTGAACCGCCTCCAGCGCCTCGCCATCAGCCTGGGCGCGCCGATACGTGCCACGATCCAGGACGACCGGGTGGGCCTCGTGGTTCCCCTGGAGGTCTCGGCGGACGGCTCCAGCCGCGTCATGGGGGAGCCGGTGCGGACGGCTCCGCCGTGGGAGGCGCGGGAGGCACAGCCGACGCGGAAGGCCGGGGCCGACGCGTGCCAGGAGCCGGAGGGTGTGGCGGCCGGGACGGCGCGGGTGCCGACGGGGCGGTTCGGCCCTCCGCCGGTCATGGACGCGCTGGCGACGGCCGCCGCCACCGCGACCACCACCACGGCCGCCGCTCCCTCCGTCCCTTCTCCCGTCACCCCCGCGCCCGAAGCGGCACCCCTCCCCGCCTCCGGCCGCGCTCCCGCTCCCGCCTCCTCCGCCACCGCTCTCGCGGCCTCTCTTTCGGCCTCCCTCCCGCTGTACGCCGAGCCGGAGGCACCGGACGCCGGCCACACGCCGGCCCGTGGGTTCGACGCCGTCGCCGAGGAGGTGCTCGGGGACGGGCCGCTGACGGAGACGGCGGAGGGCGCCGAGCTGCTGACCGAGCCGATGACGCGGATCAACGAGGCCGTGCGCGCGGGCCGGATCGAGGCGGCCGCGGAGCTCACCGACCGCACGGTCACCGAGGCCTCCACCGTGCTGGGCCCCGGCCACGCCGAGGTGCTGCACCTGCGGGAACTGTCCGCCTACATCGCCTACTTGGGCGGCGAACCGGTCCGCGCCTTCGAGCAGTCCCTTGACCTCGCCCGGCTGCGCCGGCAGGCGCGGGACGCGGAGGCCGCCTACGGCAACGTGCGGAGCGCGGCGACCGCCTGGCGCGCGGTGCGCGACCCCGAGGAGGGCCTGCGGCTGGGCCGCGACCTGATCGAGCTGTGGACGGACCTCAGCGCCGAGCCGGGTCCCGCCGCCGACGACCCGCACCCCTTGGAGTCCGCCCGCGCCCGCATGGGCCGCCTGACCGACCGGGCGGCCCGCGCCGCACAGGCGTGAGCCCGGCCGCCGTACAGCCGTGAGCGGGGTCGCACAGGGCTCCCGCGCGGCTCACTGCACGCAGAACTCGTTGCCCTCGGGGTCCGTCAGCACCACCCACCGCCCGGCGGGCTCCGTCACCTCGCGCACCACGCGCGCGCCCAGCGCCTCCAGTCGGGCCACCTCCTGAGCGCGCCGCTCCGGGCCGGCGTGCAGATCGAGGTGGAGCCGGTTCTTGGCCGTCTTCGGTTCCGGGACGCGCTGGAAGAGCAGGCGCCGGCCCAGCCCGGTGCCGGTCTCGCGGTCGTACGGGTCGTCGGGGTGTCGTACGGCGATCAGGTCACGGAAGGCGGGGCGGCCGTGGTACTCGACCGTGGCCTCGCCGGGCAGCGCGCCGGCGGACAGCAGCCGTTCGACCAGGGCGCTGTTGTCCTCGGCCGTGTAGTGCAGCGCCGCGGCCCAGAAGTCGGCCTGGGCGTGCGGGTCGGCCGCGTCGATGACGAGCTTCCAGTGCAGGGGTGCGGGGGTCTGTGTCGACATGGCCGTCACTTATAGCGCGCGCCACTGACAACGGCCGCCGGACACGACAGCGTGATACCGCAGCCCGCCACGACGGCCGTGACCGTGGAACTCAGGCGTCGACCGCGGCGGACTCGGCCTGGCCGCCGCGCGCCACCACCAGCGACCGCCGCGTGCGGCGTGCCGAGCGCAGCGCGTCGCCCGTGAGCAGGGTCAGCGCCAGCCAGACCAGCGCGAAGCCGGCCCACCGCTCCATCGGCATGGCCTCGTGGAAGTACAGGATGCCGAGCAGGAACTGGAAGACGGGGGCGAGGTACTGGAGCAGGCCCAGCGTGGACAGCGGCACGCGGATCGCCGCCGCGCCGAAGCAGACCAGCGGCAGCGCGGTGACCAGGCCGGTGGAGGCGAGCAGGACGGCGTGCCCGGAGCCGTCGTTCACGAAGCTGGACTCGCCGTGGCCGACGAGCCAGAGCAGATAGCCGAGCGCGGGCAGGAACTGGATCGCGGTCTCGGCGGCCAGTGACTCGACGCCGCCGAGGTCGACCTTCTTCTTCACCAGGCCGTACGTGGCGAAGGAGAAGGCGAGGACGAGCGAGATCCACGGCGGGCGGCCGTAGCCGACGGTCAGGACGACGACGGCGGCGAAGCCGGTCGCGACCGCCACCCACTGCACGGGCCGCAGTCGCTCCTTCAGCAGCAGCACGCCCATCGCGATGGTCACCAGCGGATTGATGAAGTACCCGAGCGAGGCCTCGACCACATGGCCGGAGTTCACGGCCCAGATGTAGACGCCCCAGTTCACACTGATGACGGTCGCGGCCACGGCGACGAGGGCGAGTCGGCGCGGCTGGCGCAGCAGCTGTCCGGCCCAGGCCCAGCGCCGTACGAAGAGCAGCACGACGCCGACGACGACCAGGGACCAGGCCATGCGGTGGGCGAGGATCTCCACCGCGCCGGCGGGTTTCAGCAGCGGCCAGAAGAGGGGGACCAGCCCCCACATGCCATAGGCGGCGAAGCCGTTCAGCAGGCCTATCCGGTCCTCGCTCGCTGAGCCCCCGGAGCCTTCCGGGCTCCCGGGGTTCTTGGACGTCCCGCTCACGGCCCCTCCTTCCCGTGGCGCATCGGCACACGCGCGCGCGAGAACGAAGGTAGCGCCGAGTGCCCCCGGCTGTCATGCCCGTATCGCCATACGGTCATGACAGCCGGGAGGGGGCAGGTGAGGGGGCGGAGGGTCAGCCCTTGACCGCCGCCGTGACCGCCTCCGTCAGCGACTGCGCCGGGCGGCCGGTCAGACGGGTGAGGTCGCCGGTGGTGACGACGAGCTCACCCTTCTCGATGGAGGCGTCCACGCCGGCCAGGATCTCGGCGAACACCGCGGGCAGCCCGGCGCCGGTCAGGATCCCGGTCAGGGCCTCGGGGGTGACCGGGGTGTAGGCGATCTCCTTGCCGGTCTGCCGGCTCAGTTCGGCCGCGTACTCGGCGAAGCCGAAGGGCTCGTCGCCGCCCAGCTCGTAGGTCTTGTTCTCGTGGCCCTCACCGGTCAGCACCGCGACCGCGGCGGCGGCGTAGTCGGCGCGGGAGGCGGCGGAGATCCGGCCGGCGCCGGCGGCCTGGACGACGGCGCCGTGCTCCAGCACCGGGGCGAGGTTCTCGGTGTAGTTCTCGAAGTACCAGCCGTTGCGCAGCAGCGTGTACGGCAGGCCGGAGGCGAGCAGCACCTCCTCGGTCGCCCGGTGGTCGTCCGCGAGGGCGGCCTTCAGGGTGCCCGGGGCGCTGGTGTAGGCGAGGAGCGCGACGCCCGCGGCCCTGGCGGCGTCGATGACGACCTGGTGCTGCCGCACCCGGCCCTTGTCGAACTCGTTGCCCGAGATCAGCAGGACCTTGTCACCGGCGGCGAAGAGGCTGTCGAAGGTCTCGGGCGCGTTGTAGTCGGCGACGGCGAGCCGTACGCCACGGGCCGCGAGGTCGGCGGCCTTCTGCTCGTCGCGCACGACGGCGGTGATCTGCTCCGCCGGAACCTTCTCCAGCAGCTGCTCCACGACGTGGCGGCCGAGGTGTCCGGTGGCTCCGGTGACGACGATGCCCATGATGTGCCCTCTCCTTCTGGGATGCGTTCTGCCGCTAACCCTAGGAGGTGCGCTAACTTCTGGAAAGTACCCACTTCAAAGTAAGGTACAGACATGTTGGTAAGTGAGTGGAAGGGCGACGGCGAGGCCATGTGCCCCCAGCGCCTGGTTCTGGAGCATGTCACCAGCCGTTGGGGCGTGCTGGTGCTGATCCAGCTCCTCGACCGCCCGTATCGCTTCAGCGAACTGCGCCGGGCGATCGGCCGCGTCAGCGAGAAGATGCTCACCCAGACCCTCCAGACCCTGGAGCGCGACGGTCTCGTGCACCGGGACGCCAAGCCGGTCATCCCGCCGCGCGTCGACTACTCCCTGACCGAGCTGGGGCGCGAGGCGGCGGAGCAGGTACGGGCGCTGGCGCAGTGGACCGCGCGACGCATGGACGACGTGATCGGCGCCCGGCAGGCATACGACGAGGCCCGGGAAATCCAGTCCCGGGCCTCGTGGCAGAGCGAAGAGCGGCAGCGGCAGCGAGGGCGAACGGCCTAGCCGACGACCGTCCAGGTGTCGCCCCCGGCCAGCAGGGCGGCGAGGTCGCCCTTGCCCTTCTGCTCGACGGCGGTGTCCAGCTGGTCGGCCATCGCGGTGTCGTAGACCGGGCGTTCGACGTTGCGGAAGACGCCGATGGGGGTGTGGTGCAGGGTGTCGGGGTCGGCGAGGCGGGAGAGCGCGAAGGCGGTGGTCGGAGACGCGGAGCGCGCGTCGTGGACCAGGATGTCCGCCTCGTTCTCCGCGGTCACGGTGACGACCTCCAGGTCGCCGGTGGTCTGGTTGCGTACGACGCCGCGTGTGCCGTCGGCGCCGAAGCGGATCGGCTGTCCGTGCTCCAGCCGGATCAGTGCCTCCTGGGCCTGCTGTTTGTCCTTCAGGGCGTCGAAGGCGCCGTCGTTGAAGATGTTGCAGTTCTGGTAGATCTCGATGAGTGCGGTGCCGGGGTGGTCGGCGGCCTGGCGCAGGACGTCGGTGAGGTGTTTGCGGTCGGAGTCGATGGTGCGGGCGACGAAGGAGGCTTCGGCGCCGATGGCCAGGGAGACCGGGTTGAAGGGGGCGTCCAGGGAGCCCATCGGGGTGGATTTGGTGATCTTGCCGAGTTCGGAGGTCGGGCTGTACTGGCCCTTGGTGAGGCCGTAGATCCGGTTGTTGAAGAGGAGGATCTTGAGGTTGACGTTGCGGCGCAGGGCGTGGATGAGGTGGTTGCCGCCGATGGACAGTGCGTCGCCGTCGCCGGTGACGACCC
The DNA here is from genome assembly GCF_001866675.1 of Streptomyces sp. MUSC 14. Lineage (NCBI taxonomy): Bacteria > Bacillati > Actinomycetota > Actinomycetes > Kitasatosporales > Streptomycetaceae > Streptomyces > Streptomyces sp. MUSC 14. Next base: position 110,679 of record NZ_MLYN01000027.1, on the reverse strand, counting down.
ATACGGACAGGTCGCGCCTGCTGGTGGCGAGGCCGGTGGCGATGGCGGGGGCGCGGCCGTGGATGGAGTGCATCCCGTAGGTGTTCATGTAGTACGGGAAGCGGGAGGAGCAGCCGATGCCGGAGACGAAGACGATGTTCTCCTTGGCCAGGCCCAGCTCGGGCATGAAGCCCTGGACGGCGGCCAGGATCGCGTAGTCACCGCAGCCCGGGCACCAGCGCACCTCCTGGTCCGACTTGAAGTCCTTCATCGACTGCTTGGCCTCGGCCTTGGGGACCAGCTGGAGCAGTCCGTTGCCGGCGTCCGTCACGGCGTCAGTCATGGATGGCCTCCTTCAGCGCCGTGGCGAGCTGTTCCGCCTTGAACGGCATGCCGTTGACCTGGTTGTAGGAGTGGGCGTCGACCAGGTACTTCGCCCGGATGAGCGTGGCGAGCTGCCCGAGGTTCATCTCGGGGATCACCACCTTGTCGTAGCGCCGCAGCACCTCACCGAGGTTGTGCGGGAAGGGGTTGAGGTGGCGCAGGTGTGCCTGGGCGATGGACTCGCCGGAGCGGCGCAGGCGGCGTACCGCCGCGGTGATCGGTCCGTACGTCGAGCCCCAGCCGAGCACCAGGGTCCGGGCGGTGTCCGGGTCGTCGACCTCGATGTCCGGGACGGTGATGCCGTCGATCTTGGCCTGGCGGGTGCGGACCATGAAGTCGTGGTTGGCGGGGTCGTAGGAGATGTTGCCCGTGCCGTCCTGCTTCTCGATGCCGCCGATGCGGTGCTCCAGCCCCGGTGTGCCCGGGATGGCCCACGGCCGGGCCAGGGTGTGCGGGTCCCGCTTGTACGGCCAGAAGACCTCGGTGCCGTCGGCCAGGGTGTGGTTGGGGCCCTGCGCGAACTGGACGGTGAGGTCCGGCAGTTCGTCCAGGTCCGGGATCCGCCAGGGCTCCGAGCCGTTGGCCAGGTAGCCGTCGGAGAGCAGCATCACCGGCGTGCGGTAGGTCAGCGCGATCCGGGCTGCCTCCAGGGCGGCGTCGAAGCAGTCCGCCGGGGTTCTCGGGGCGACGATCGGTACCGGTGCCTCGCCGTTGCGGCCGTACATAGCCTGCAGCAGGTCCGCCTGCTCGGTCTTGGTCGGCAGGCCCGTCGAGGGGCCGCCGCGCTGGATGTCGACGACCAGCAGCGGCAGTTCCAGGGAGACGGCCAGGCCGATCGTCTCGCTCTTGAGCGCGACGCCCGGGCCGGAGGTCGTGGTCACCGCGAGCGAGCCGCCGAACGCCGCGCCGAGTGCCGCGCCGATGCCGGCGATCTCGTCCTCGGCCTGGAAGGTGCGGACGCCGAAGTTCTTGTGCCGGGACAGCTCGTGCAGGATGTCGGAGGCCGGGGTGATCGGGTACGAGCCCAGGAACAGCGGCAGGTCCGCCTGGCGCGAGGCCGTGATCAGGCCGTAGGCGAGGGCGAGGTTGCCGGAGATGTTGCGGTAGGTGCCCGTGGGGAAGGCCTTGGCGGCCGGGGCGACCTCGTAGGAGACCGCGAAGTCCTCCGTCGTCTCGCCGAAGTTCCAGCCCGCGCGGAACGCCGCGATGTTCGCCGCCATGATCTCGGGCTTCTTCGCGAACTTCGACTTCAGGAACTTCTCGGTGCCCTCGGTCGGCCGGTGGTACATCCACGACAGCAGGCCCAGCGCGAACATGTTCTTGCTGCGCTCGGCCTCCTTGCGGGACAGGTCGAACTCCTTCAGCGCCTCCACCGTGAGCGTGGTCAGCGGCACCGGGTGCAGGCCGTAGCCGTCCAGCGAACCGTCGTCCAGCGGGGAGGCGTCGTAGCCGACCTTCAGCAGGGCGCGCTTGGTGAACTCGTCCGTGTTGACGATGATCTCGGCGCCGCGCGGCAGGTCGCCGATGTTCGCCTTCAGCGCGGCCGGGTTCATCGCGACCAGCACGTTGGGCGCGTCACCCGGGGTGAGGATGTCGTGGTCCGCGAAGTGCAGCTGGAAGCTGGACACACCGGGCAGGGTGCCGGCGGGGGCGCGGATCTCGGCGGGGAAGTTGGGAAGGGTGGAGAGGTCGTTGCCGAAGGAAGCGGTCTCCGAGGTGAAACGGTCACCGGTGAGCTGCATGCCGTCACCCGAGTCCCCCGCGAACCGGATGATCACCCGGTCCAGACGCCGCACGTCCTTCGCGTCGCCCGGATTGCGCTGCTCTCCCACGACGTTTCCGTCGGCCTGCTCCGCTGGGCTGCTGACCTGGCTGGTCACTGAACTGGACCTCCTTCGAGGCGGCTGTCCGGGGGCGGTCGTCCCACGGACCATCCCAGATCAACCCTACGTCGGTTAGGGTCGCCTTCCCGAGGCCATCCACGGATTGGACGACATTTCGAGACGGCCTGTCGCGCTGGCTTGGCTGGCTAGCTGGCTTCCATGATGTCCCGCCGTGCTCGAGCACCGATCAAGGCGCTCCCCGCACGTTCCACGGTTCCCCGCCCGTCTCCCACAGAAGCCGGACGGTCTGACACGGAGCTGACGGGGGCGGGGCAGGGGGTGGTGGTCGGACGCGCGGGCACCGTGGCGCTCGGGGGTACGGGCAGGGCGGCGGTGGGTGTGGCTACGGCGCTGGCCGGACGCGCGGGCACGGCGGAGGGTCCGTGTGCAGTGGTCGTCGGGTGTGCGGGCACGGCGGGCCGTCGAGCGCGTGGGCATGGCGGAGGGTGGTCCGTGCGCGGTAATCGTCGGGTGTGCGGGCACGCGCGGGCACGGCGGGTCGTCGGGCCTGCGAGCACAGGGCGAGTCGTCGGGTGTGCGGGCACGGTGGTGGTCGCGGGTACGGGCAGGGCGGCGGTTGGTGTGTGTACGGCGGTGGCCGGACGCGCGGGCACGGCGGGCCGTCGGGCGTGCATGCCGGCGGTCGGTCCGTGCACGGTGGTCGCCGGACGCGCGGGCACGGCGGGAACGGTGGCTGTCGGTCCGTGCGCGGTGGTGGTCGGGGTGGGCACGGTGGAGGTGGCCGTCAGGAGTTCAGGTAGGTCAGAACGGCCAGCACCCGCCGGTGGTCGCCGTCGCTCGGCGCCAGGCCGAGTTTCAGGAAGATGTTGCTGACGTGCTTCTCCACGGCGCCGTCGCTGACCACCAGCTGCCGGGCGATCGCCGAGTTCGTACGGCCCTCGGCCATCAGCCCGAGCACCTCGCGCTCGCGCGGGGTCAGCCCCGCCAGCACGTCCTGCTTGCGGCTGCGCCCGAGCAACTGCGCGACCACCTCCGGGTCCAGCGCCGTACCGCCCTCGGCGACCCGTACCACCGCGTCCACGAACTCGCGCACCTCGGCGACCCGGTCCTTGAGGAGATAGCCCACGCCCCGGCTGGAACCGGCCAGCAGCTCGGTGGCGTAGCGCTCCTCCACGTACTGCGACAGCACCAGCACCCCGAGCCGCGGGTACGCCTTGCGCAGCCGCACGGCCGCGCGCACGCCCTCGTCGGTGTGCGTCGGCGGCATCCGTACGTCCGCCACCACCACGTCGGGCAGCGCGCCCTGCCCGTCGAGGTCGGCGACGGTCTTCACCAGCGCCTCCGCGTCCCCGACACCGGCCACGACATCGTGCCCACGGTCGGTCAGCAACCGGGTCAGGCCCTCTCTGAGCAGCACCGAGTCCTCGGCGATGACCACCCGCACCCTGTTCTCCACGATCTCCCGGCCCCCCATGCCCGTTCTCCGACGGCGTTCGTCCCTATGGTCCGTACGGAGGTCAAGCATTCCAGCAATCGCCCCGGCCCGCCGCCCCACCTGGGAACTCCACCCTCGGAGAAGGGGGTTCCAGGCAGGCGCACGGGCCGGAACAGGGGGTGTGCGGTGCGGGTCAGGCCCGCCAGGGCAGTTCCGCGATGACCCGGGTGGGACCGCCCGCGGGGGAGTCCACCACGAGGACGCCGTCCACCGCGCCCAGGCGTCCGGCGAGGCCGGCCAGACCCGAGCCGCCCGAGACGTCCGCGCCGCCCACCCCGTCGTCGATCACCTGGAGCATCAGCCGGTCCTCCGCGCGCCACACGTCCACCGACGCGGACCGGGCCCGGCTGTGCTTGCTGATGTTCTGGAGCAGTTCGGAGACCGTGAAGTAGGCGATGCCCTCGATCGCGGCCGCCGGCCGGCCCGGCAGGTCGACCTCGACCCGCACCGGCACCGTGCAGCGGGAGGCGACCGCCGACAGGGCCGCGTCCAGGCCGCGGTCGGTCAGCACGGCCGGGTGGATGCCACGGGCGAGGTCGCGCAGCTCCTGGAGCGCGGTCTTCACCTCGCCGTGCGCCTCCTCCACCATCTGCGCCGCCGCCTCCGGGTCCTCCTGGAGCTTCTCCTTCGCCAGTCCGAGGTCCATCGCCAGGCTCACCAGCCGGGCCTGCGCCCCGTCGTGCAGGTCGCGCTCGATGCGGCGCAGGTCGGCGGCGGCCGTGTCGACCACGACGCCCCGGTCCGACTCCAGCTCCACCACGCGCGCCGACAGCGGCGACGGCCCCAGCAGCCCGCGCACCAGCAGCCCGTCGACAGTCGTCAGGGCCCGGACGATCCACGGCGTCGCCAGCGTGACCAGCAGTCCGACCAGCGCGGTCACGGTGATCTCGAACGGGTTGTCCAGGTACACGCTGTGGTGCTCGTCGCCGTACAGCTGAAGACCGCCCTGGCCGACGTAGGCCGGGAAGACCCAGAACCACAGCGGATAGGTCAGCAGCGACCAGCCCAGGGGCCACAGGGTCACCGCCACCACGAACGAGAACACCGCCCAGGGGAACTGCACCAGCGCGTACAGCGTGCTCCGCCAGGAGGCGCCGCTCTTGAGGACCGCGCCCATCCAGGCCAGCGCGCCCGGCTTGCGCACCCGCAGCGGCTCCGGCGCGCCCACCTCCAGCCCGAGCAGCGCGCGCGCCCGCACCCGTTCCAGCGCGCCGAAGCCCCGGCAGCCGGCGAGCGCCGCCGCGAGCACCGGGACCCCGAGGAAGGTGACGAGCAGGCCCGCCCCGAGCGACACCATCGCCACCGTCCAGGTGAACAGCGCGATCGAGATCGGCAGGCTCAGCAGCACGTACCCGAACTCACGCCAGCTGCGCGCCTCGAACGGCGCCCGCAGTCCGGCGGGCAGCCGGTGGCCGGTTCCGGCGGGCCGCCCCTGCCCCCGCTCATACCCGTGTCCGTACTCCATGGCCATCGAATCTCGTTCCGTTCTCGTCGTGTCGGCCGTGCCTTCGCGGCTGTGCTTCTACGGTCGTGCGTCGCGGCTCCGCGGGCCATGGAGTCCGTCGGCGTCTCCACCCGGGGGTTTTCCCCACCCCGGCACCGGGACGCGGCGGCGGAGGGACGGCCGTGAGCGCGGCTACTCGGTCCGGTCCCGCCAGGGCAGTTCCGCCGTGACCACCGTCGGACCGCCGGCCGGGGAGTCGAGGACGAACAGTCCGTCCACCGCGCCCAGCCGCTCGGAGAGCCCCCGCATCCCGGTGCCGCCGTCCAGCCGCGCGCCGCCCCGGCCGTCGTCACGGACCTGGATCAGCAGCCGCTCCTCGGCGCGCCAGACGTCGACGGAGGCGCCCCGGGCGCGGCTGTGCTTGCTGATGTTCTGGAGCAGTTCGGAGACCGTGAAGTAGGCGATGCCCTCGATGGCGGGCGCCGGGCGGGTGGCCAGGTCCACGGTGACCGTCACGGGCACCGTGCAGCGCGTGGCCACCGAGGACAGGGCCGCGTCCAGGCCGCGGTCGGTCAGGACGGCCGGGTGGATGCCGCGGGCGAGGTCGCGCAGCTCCTGAAGGGCCAGCTTCACCTCGCCGTGCGCCTCCGCCACCATCGCCGCCGCCGAGTCGGGGTCCTCCAGCAGCTTCTCCTTGGCCAGGCCGAGCCCCATGGCCAGGTTCACCAGCCGGGCCTGCGCCCCGTCGTGCAGGTCGCGCTCGATGCGGCGCAGGTCGGCGGCGGCCGTGTCGACCACGATCCCCCGGTCCGACTCCAGCTCGGCGATACGGCGCTCCAGCTCGTCCGAGGGGGACAGCAGCCCGCGCACCAGCGCCCGGTCCACGTTCGCGAGGCTCCGGGCCAGATACGGCAGCACCGGCCACAACGCGATCAACGAGGTCAGCGTGGCGCAGAAGGTGAGGACGCCCCAGGGCAGCCGGACCAGGTCGTACAGCATCGTCCGCCAGCCCACCGGGTCCTTCAGCGCCAACCACAGCCGCTGCGTCAGGCTCCCGCCCCTGGCGAGCGGCAGCGGGGTCGGCTCCTGCACCCGCACCCCGAGCAGCTGGCGGGCACGGGCCCGCTCCAGCTTCCCCAGCTGCCGGGAACCCAGCAGGCTCAGTGCCAGCAGCGGCAGGCCGATCACCGTGATCGAGAGCGACCCGCCGACGGACAGCGCGGCGAGCGCGTACACGAAGGAGAACACCGCCACCGGCAGGTTCAGCAGGAGATGCGCGATCTCCTTCCAGGTGTGCGCGTCGTAGGCCGGCCGCGGCGGCGGCAGGCGGTCGGTGCCGTCGGCCCGGTCGACGGCTGAGCTGGGAGCGGTCATAGCAGCCAGCCTGCCGTGCGCGTCGCCCTCCGCGCCATGCGGTACGCCGCCCTCCGCTCGCGGGGGAAAACCCCACCCCCGCCGAACCCCGGCCCGCCGCCACCCGTCTCACCCGATGACGGGCTGCTTACCGTCCCTTTATCAGGGCCTAGACTCCGGTGCGTACAGATCCTCGAATCACATGGGATCACCGAATTCGCTCGGGTCATGCAGGCCACGACGTCAGGGAATGAGGGACGGACGGTGCGGGAGACGTTGGGGGACGGTGGGCTCGCGACGGCGAACGTCATCGCGGCCGGCTACTTCCGGTCCTACTCGGTGGTGGGCCTGCTCGCGCTCGTCGGCGTGCTGTTCGTCGCCGTCGCCTTCGGCGCGGGCCGCCTGCTGCGCCCGGTGGTCCCCACGCCCGAGAAGCTCCTGACCTACGAGTGCGGCGTCGACCCCGTCGGCGAGGGCTGGGCCCACACCCAGGTCCGCTACTACGTCTACGCCTTCCTGTACGTGATCTTCGCGGTCGACTCGATCTTCCTGTTCCCCTGGGCGACGGTCTTCGCCGCCCCCGGCTACGGCGCGACGACCCTCGTGGAGATGTTCGTCTTCCTGGGCTTCCTCGCCGTAGGCCTGCTGTACGCATACAAGAAGGGCGTCCTGACATGGACGTGAACCACTCGGTGGACGGGAACCCGTCGGCGACCGAGTCCGTCTCCGAGCCCGTGCTGCTGCCGGAGCCGAAGCGACTGGGCGCACTGGCCCGGCTGGCCCCCGAGCCGATGAAGGTGATCCTGAACTGGGGCCGCCGCTACTCGCTCTGGGTCTTCAACTTCGGCCTCGCCTGCTGCGCGATCGAGTTCATCGCCGCGTCGATGGCCCGGCACGACTTCATCCGTCTCGGCGTCATCCCCTTCGCGCCGGGCCCCCGCCAGGCCGACCTGATGGTGGTGTCGGGCACGGTCACGGACAAGATGGCCCCGGCCGTCAAGCGCCTGTACGAGCAGATGCCCGAGCCGAAGTACGTCATCTCCTTCGGCGCCTGCTCCAACTGCGGCGGCCCCTACTGGGACTCCTACTCCGTCACGAAGGGCGTCGACCAGATCATCCCCGTGGACGTCTACGTCCCCGGCTGCCCGCCGCGCCCCGAGGCGCTGCTCCAGGGCATCCTCAAGCTTCAGGAGAGGATCGCCCGCGAGTCGCTGGCGGAGCGCTACGGCACCGGGGCCGCCAGGCCGTCGGTGGCCGCCCTGACCAGCGACCTGGTGAAGCCGCCGGCACCGGCTGCCGAGGGGGACGCCCGATGAGCACGGTCGGCTGGCTGCCCGCCCCGGTCGAGGACCTCTTCGGTACGGACGCCACGGCCGAGGAGTCGTACGACGTCCTGACCGTGGACGTACCGCCGTCCGCCTGGCTCACCGCCCTGGAAACGGCCCGTACGACCCTGGGCTGCACCTACTTCGACTGGCTGAGCGCCGTCGACGAACCGGGCACGGGTTTCCGCGTCTCGGCCCACGTCGTCGCCCTCGGCCCGGTCCGCCGCCTCCTCGTCCGTACGACCGTCCCGCACGAGGCGCCTGCGCTGCCCTCCGCCGTCGGCGTCTACGCGGGCGCCGCCTGGCACGAGCGCGAGACCCACGAGATGTTCGGCGTCCGCTTCACGGGCCACCCGGGGCTCGACCACCTCCTCCTCCCCGAGACCTTCGAGGGCCACCCCCTGCGCAAGGACTTCGTCCTCGCCGCCCGCGTGGCCAAGGCCTGGCCGGGCGCGAAGGAGCCCGGGGAAGCCGAACACGGCGGGCCCAAACGCCGCCAGATGCTGCCCCCGGGCGTCCCCGACCCCAACGAGTGGGGCCCGCTGAAGGGCCAGCTCCCCCCGGCGCCGGCCCGCCCGGCACGCGGCGCGGCGGCGGGACGCACGGCGGGCGACCGCCCGGCCCGCGCCGGCGCGCCCGCCGCCGGGGACCGCCCGGTACGGCGCACCCGCACGGCCGCCCATGGCTCCGCGAGCCAGACCTCCGGCGCCTCGACGGAGGTCACGGAGGTCGCCAAGGCCGCCGAGACCGCGGAGGGAGCTCCGGCTGCCGGTGCCGGTGCCCGGCCGCGCCGGATGCGGAGCGCGAGCCAGGGCTCGGTGAGCCAGCCGCCGGCCCCGGCCGAGAGCGCGGGCGCGGGCGCGGGCGAGACGAGCCGGCCGGTGCCGGAGGCCGGGGCCGCCGAGGCCGCCTCGACGGTACCGACGGCTGCTCCGGCACCGACCACCCGCCCACGCCGCTCGCGCAGCGCCTCCCAGGGCTCCGCCTCCCAGCGGACCGAGGCACCGGTGCCGCCGGAGCAGGCACCGGCGGCACCGGAGGGCGCGTCCCGCCCGGCCCGGCGGAGCACGGCCCAGCACAGCTCGGACGCCCCCTGGCACCACGCCCGCCCGGCCTTCGACGAACCGGAACAGTCGCCGACCGCCGAACAGTCGCCGACGGCCGAACGGACGCCGACGGCTGAGCAGAAACCGACAGGGGAGACCGAGGCAGCGCCTGAGCCGACGCCCCGGCCCGAGCCGGAACGCGAACCCGAGGGCGAACCGGAGCGCGGGCCGGAGAACGCGCAGGCCGAACGGCCGGACGGCTCCGCAACCGCAGAACCCCCGGAGTGCCCTGACACCCCCAGCACCCCCGACCGCACCCCCGGCGACGACCCCACAGGAGGCTCGCAGTGAACGACGCGCTGGACGTCGCCCTGCGACTCCTGGTCGTGTTCGTCGTCTTCCTCACCTTCCCGCTGATCGTCGGCCAGACCGAGCACAAGGTGATGGCCCACATGCAGGGCCGCCTCGGCCCGATGTACGCGGGCGGCTTTCACGGCTGGGCCCAACTCGTCGCGGACGGCGTGAAGTTCGCGCAGAAGGAGGACGTGGTCCCGGCCGGCGCCGACCGCCGTGTCTTCCAACTCGCCCCCGCCGTAGCCCTGCTGCCGTACCTCCTCGTGCTGCTCGCCATCCCGATCGGCCCGAGCGAGGGCGCGGTCGGCCAGGCCATCGACGCGGGCGTCTTCTTCGTGCTCGCGGTGATGGGCGTCGGCGTGCTCGGCTCGCTGATGGCCGGCTGGGCCAGCGCGAACAAGTTCTCCCTTCTCGGCGGCCTGCGCACGGCCGCGCAACTCCTCGCCTACGAACTGCCGATGCTGCTGGCTGCCGCCTCGGTCGCGATGGCCGCGGGCACGGTCTCCCTGCCCGGCATCCTGCACGCGTTCCACTGGTGGTGGGTGCCCTGGCAGATCGTCGGCGCGCTCGTCTTCTTCGTGGCCGGCCTCGCCGAGCTGCAACGCCCGCCGTTCGACATGCCCGTCGCCGACTCGGAGATCATCTTCGGCGCGTACACCGAGTACACCGGACTGCGTTTCGCACTGTTCCTCCTCGCCGAGTACGCCGGCATCGTCGTCCTGTGTGGTCTGACCACCGTCCTCTTCCTGGGCGGCTGGCACGGCCCCTGGGGCGTCGCCGGCCTGGGCTGGCTGTGGACCCTGCTGAAGACCGCGATCCTCGCCTTCGTCGTCATCTGGCTCCGCGTCACCTACCCCCGCCTGCGCGAGGACCAGCTCCAGAAGCTTTCCTGGACCCTCCTCGTCCCCCTCTCCCTCGCCCAGATCGCCCTCACCGGCATCGTCAAGGTGGTGATCAGCTGATGGCCCCCATTCCCGGCAGCGGCCTCGCCAAAGGCCTGGCCGTCACCCTCCGCACGATGACGCGGAAGTCCGTCACCGAGCAGTATCCGGACGCCCAGCCCGAACTGCCGCCGCGCACCCGTGGCGTGATCGGCCTGTTCGAGGAGAACTGCACGGTCTGCATGCTCTGCGCCCGCGAGTGCCCGGACTGGTGCATCTACATCGACTCCCACAAGGAGACCGTCCCGCCCGCCGCACCCGGCGGCCGCGAGCGCAGCCGCAACGTCCTCGACCGGTTCGCGATCGACTTCTCCCTGTGCATGTACTGCGGTATCTGCATCGAGGTCTGTCCTTTCGACGCGCTGTTCTGGTCCCCGGAGTTCGAGTACGCCGAGACCGACATCCACGACCTCACCCACGAGCGCGACAAGCTCCGCGAGTGGATGTGGACCGTTCCGGCCCCGCCCGCTCTCGACCCCGCCGCCGAGGAGCCGAAGGAGATCGCCGCCGCCCGCAAGACCGCCGAGAAGCTGGCGGCCGCGCAGGACGAACCGGGGGAGGAGCAGTCGTGAGCCCCGCCGCAGCCGTGAGCCTGGCGACAGCCCCGCACGGGTTTCTGTCCCCGACCGGCGTCGAGATCGCCTTCCTGCTCGTCGGCCTCGCCACCTTCGGCGCGGCCCTGATCACGGTCACCACCCGTCAGCTGGTGCACGCCGCCCTGTGGCTGGTGGTCGCGCTCGGCGGCCTCGCCGTCGAATACCTCCTGCTCACCGCCGAGTTCATCGCCTGGGTGCAGGTCCTGATCTACGTCGGTTCCGTCGTCGTCCTCCTTCTGTTCGGTCTGATGCTCACCAAGGCGCCGATCGGCCGGTCCCCGGACGCCGACTCCGGCAACCGCTGGGTCGCCCTCGCCGTCGCGGCCGTCGCCGCCGTGGCACTGGTCTGGGTGGTGGCCGACGCCTTCCGCACCACGTGGATCGACCTGACCGGTCCCGCCGCCGGCACCACCCGCGTCACCGGCGAGAGCCTGTTCCGGCACTGGGTGCTGCCTTTCGAAGCCCTGTCCGTCCTCCTTCTCGCGGCCCTGGTCGGCGCGATCGTCCTGTCCCGCAAGGCGAAGACGGAGTCGGGCCCTCCCCCTGTGAACTCCCGAGCGGTCACCGAGAGTTCCCCTTCCGTCACGGATCCCGGTACGGATTCCGGAATTCACCCGGGCGAGAAGGAAGGGGTCCGCTGATGCACCTCGCCTATCCCGCCGTTCTCTCCGCTCTTCTGTTCTGCACCGGGCTGTACGGCGTCCTCGCGCGTCGCAACGCGATCCTGGTCCTCATGTCGGTCGAGCTGATGCTCAACGCCGTCAACCTCAACCTGGTCGCCTTCGACGTGTGGCTCAGCCGGGCCGCCCGCGACACCCTGCACTCCGGCCAGGCACTGACCCTGTTCACCATCGCGATCGCCGCCGCCGAGATCGGCATCGGCCTGGCGATCGTGCTCGCCGTCTACCGCAACCGCGGCACCTCCGACATCGACAAGCTCCGCGACACCGCCGAGGGCCCCGAGGCCAGCGGCCCCGGCGCCGCGGGCCCCGGCACCCCCGCGGCCGAGAAGGCTGAGGCCACCGCGTGACCACGATCCACCTCGCCGTCCTCGTCCCCCTCCTGCCGTTCCTGGGCGCCGTGGCCGGCCTGCTGCTCGGCCGCACCGCGCCCGGGTTCGTCCGCCCGCTCGCCGTGCTCCCGCCGCTGGTCTCGCTCGTCCTCGCCGCGCTGGTCGCCGCCGACCAGGGCGGCGGCCGGGCCATCGACGCCCACACGGAGCTGACACCCACCGGCTCGGTCCCGATCGAGCTGGCCCTGCACATCGACGGCTTCGCCGCGCTCGTCGCGATCCTGGTCGCGTTCGTCGCGTCCTGCGTGCAGATCTACTCGACCGGCTATCTGCGCGACGACCCGCGCTACCCGTCGTACGCCGCTCTCGTCTCCCTGTTCACCTCCGCGATGCTCCTGGTCGTCTACTCCGGCGACCTGATCGTGCTGCTGGTCGGCTGGGAAGTCATGGGCATCTGCTCCTACTTCCTGGTCGGCCACTACTGGGAGACCCCCGAGGCCCGCGCCGCCTCCCTGAAGGCCTTCCTGGTCACCAAGCTCGGCGACGTGCCGTTCCTCATCGGCCTGTTCGCCCTCGGCACCGACGCCGGGTCGTTCCGCATCACCCGGATCCTCGGCGCCGTGACGAGCGGCGGTCTCGACCACCCGACCGTGACCGCCCTGCTGCTGCTCGCGGGCGTGGCCGGCAAGTCAGCGCAGTTCCCGCTGCACACCTGGCTCCCGGACGCGATGGCGGGCCCCACGCCCGTCTCGGCGCTGATCCACGCAGCGACGATGGTCGCCGCCGGTGTCTACTTCATCGCCCGTCTCCTTCCGGTGTTCGAGGCCTCCCGGGCCGCGATGGTCGTCCTCGCCGTCATGGCCGCCGCCACGATGGCCGGCTCGGCGCTCGCCGCACTCGCCCAGGACGACATCAAGCGCGTCCTCGCCCACTCGACGATCGGCCAGCTCGGCTACATGACCGGTGCCCTCGCCGTCGGCGACCGCGGTGCCGCCGTCTTCCACCTCCTGTCCCACGGCGCCTTCAAGGCGCTGCTGTTCCTCGCGGCCGGCGTGATCATCCACGCCGCCGGCACCAATTCGCTGGCCGCCATGTCCCGCATGCACGGCCTGCGCGAGCGCGTCCCGGACGCCTACTGGACGATGACCGTGGCGCTGCTCGCGCTCGCCGCGATCCCGCCGTTCAGCGGCTTCTTCTCCAAGGAGTCCGTCCTCGGCGCCGCCGAGCATGTGGCCACCGGGAACACCGGCCACGCTCCCGGAGCGGCGGGCTGGATCGTCCTCGTCGCCGGTCTGCTCACGGCCCTGCTCACCGCCGCCTACGCGACCCGCCTGTGGCTGCTGGCCTTCCGCGGCCGGGGCACCGAGGCACCCGACCACGGCCGCCAGCCGCTGACGATGAACACGGTGCTGTGGGTCCTGGCCGTGCCCTCCCTGGCCTTCGGCGGGCTCGCCTACCGCGCGCTGCCCGGCTGGTTCGACGGCCGCGACCTGACCCCGACGCTGCTCACCTCCATCCTCGGCACCGGCCTCGCGCTGGTCGGCGGACTGCTCACCTACGGCGCCTGGCAGCGCACCCGTGCGATCGCCGCCCGTACCCCGGCGGCGCCCGCGCCCTCCTTCGCGTGGGAGCACCTCCAGGGCGAGGCCGCCGCGCACCCGGAGGGAGACGCGAGCCTCGTCGAGGCCCACGCCCTCGCCGACCGGGGCCCGGCCGACCGCGACCTCGTCCACGCGCCCGACCCCGGACGGCTGCTGCTCGGTCCGCTGTACCGGCATGCAGCCACCGGCTTCCACCTGGACGCCGTGTACGCGGCGCTGTTCGTCCGCCCGGTCCAGGCCGGGGCGAGCCTCGTGCGATTCCTCGACCGCGAGGTCGTCGACACCTACGTACGCGGCGCGGCAGCCCTGCCCCGGGTGCTCGGGGCCGCCGTGCGGCGGGCGCAGACCGGCAATGTGCAGACCTATGTGAGCGCGCTGCTCGCCGGCACCGTCGTCCTGGCGGTCGCCGTCGTCCTCGTCGCCACCGGAGCGTGAGCAGGCGTGATCGATATCAACGAGTCCGTGATGCAGTTCCTTCTGGCGTTCGTCGTCGCCGGCCCGCTCCTCGGCGCCGTCGCCGCTCTCCTGCCCGCCCCGCCCGGGCTGAAGGGGAAGTCGCCCGAGCAGGCCGTGCTGCGCCACGGTGTCACCGTGACCGGCGCGATCCTCATCGCGGCGATCGTCCTCACGCTCGGCTTCGACAGCGACCACCCGTCGAAGATGCAGGCCACGACCGACATCAGCTGGATCCCCGCGCTCGACGTGCGGATCCACCTCGGCATCGACGGCATCTCGCTCCCCCTTCTGGTCCTGACCGCGCTGCTGACCTTCCTCTGCGCGCTGTACTCCTACTTCAAGCCGCCGGCGGGCGGCTCCCCCAAGTCGTTCGTCGCGCTGCTGCTCCTGCTCGAGTCCGGCACCCTCGCCACGTTCGCCGTCCTCGACCTGCTGCTGTTCTTCCTCGCGTTCGAGACGGTGCTCATCCCGATGTACTTCCTCATCGCCCGCTGGGGCGGCGAGGGGCGGACCCGGGCCGCGTGGAAGTTCATCCTGTTCACGCTGCTCGGCTCCGTCGTCATGCTGCTCGGCCTGCTCCTGATCGGAATCAAGGCGGGCACGTTCGACATGGTGGCACTCGCCACTGACAACGGCCGGTCGCTCACCGCATCCGTGCAGGTCATCGCCGTTCTGGCGATCGGGATCGGACTTGCGGTCAAGGCCCCGATGTGGCCGCTGCACAGCTGGCTGCCCGAAGCCCACACCGCTGCCCCGACCGTCGGCTCCGTCCTGCTGGCCGGTGTCCTGCTGAAGATGGGTACGTACGGGTTCGTGCGGATCCTGTTGCCGATCGCGCCGCACGGCTTCCACACCTTCGCGCCGTATCTCGCCGCGTTCGCCGTCGTCGGGATCATCTACGGATCGTTGGCCTGCCTGGCCCTGGCCAAGCGGGGCGCGAAGGGCGACCTCAAACGGCTGATCGCCTACTCCTCCGTCGGCCACATGGGCTTCGTCCTGCTGGGCATCGCCACCATGACCCCGACCGGCGTGAACGGCGCCCTGTTCGCCAACATCGCCCACGGCCTCATCACCGGCCTGCTGTTCTTCCTGGTCGGCGGTCTGAAGGACCGTACGGGCACGACCGACCTCGACGCCCTCGCCGAGGAGACCGGCGCCGCGCTGTACGGCAAGGCACCGCGCCTGGGCGGACTGCTCGCGTTCGCCGCCGTCGCCTCGCTCGGGCTGCCCGGGCTCGCCGGGTTCTGGGGCGAGATGCTGGCCCTGTTCGGCGCGTTCGAGCCCGCCGCCGGCCTCAGTCGGCCCGCGTTCCTCGCCTTCATGGCGATCGGCGCGTTCGGCACCCTGCTGACCGCCGCGTACATGCTGATCGTGGTCCGCCGCGTCTGCATGGGCGGCGCGGAACAGGAAGTCCCGAAGCTCGCCGACGTCCACGGCTACGAGTTCGCCGCCTGGACCCCGCTCGTCGCCCTCACCGTCGGCGCCGGGCTGTGGCCCAAGGCTTTGCTGGGCCTCACCGACCCGGCCGTGCACCAGCTCCTCGCAGGAGGCACCCGATGAGCGCCCAGCCCCTCGCCGAGTCGCTGGTCCAGTCCGTCGACTGGCTCGCCGTCGCCCCGCCGCTCATCGCCGCCGTGGTCGCGCTCGCGGTGCTGGTCGCCGACCTGTTCCTGCCCGAGGCCCGCAAGACCGTCCTGGGCTGGGTCTCGGTCGCCGGCCTGGCCCTGGCCGCGCTGATGCTGCTGCCCCTCCTGGACGGGCACCGCAGCACTTTCTGCGTGGACCGCGCCACGCGCGCGTGCAGCTACACCGCCGACCACTTCACGCTCGTCATCCAGTTCCTGGTCCTCGGCGGCGCGCTGCTGGCGGCACTGCTGTCGGTCACCAACCTCAAGGACGACGAGCAGCGGGTCCCCGCCGGGGAGTTCTGGTTCCTGCTGCTGTCCTCCGCGGCCGGCGCCGCCCTGCTGCCCGCCTCCCGTGACCTGGCCACCCTGATCGTCGCCCTGGAGGTCGCCTCCCTGCCCGCCTTCGCCCTCGTCGGCATCCGGCACGGAGACAAGCGCTCCTCCGAGGCCGCGCTGAAGTTCTTCCTGTCCTCGGTCACGGCCACCGCGGTCAGCCTGATGGGCATCAGCTTCGTCTACGCCTCCACCGGCACCCTGTATCTCACCCAGGTCGCGCAGCGCCTGACCCACGTCGACGGACAGCTGCACACCCTCGCCCAGACCGGGGTCGTCCTCACCCTCGTCGGCTTCGCCTTCAAGACCGCCGCCGTCCCGTTCCACTTCTGGGTGCCCGACACGTACGTGGGTGCGCCACTTCCCGTCGCCGCCTACCTGTCGGTGGTCGGCAAGGCGGTCGGTTTCTCCGGCCTGATCCTCGTCACCGTCGTCGCGTTCCCGTCGTACGCCGACGTCTGGGGACCCGCGCTCGCCGTCCTGGCCGCCCTCACCATGACCGTCGGCAACGTCGGCGCCCTGCGCCAGCAGGCCACGCGCGCGTACAGCGCCGTCCGACTGCTCGCCTGGTCCTCCGTCGGCCAGGCCGGCTATCTGCTGGTGCCGATCGCCGCCGCCGGGTACGCCAAGGACCCGCAGAGGGCGATCGGCTCCACGGTCGCCTACGCGCTGATGTACGCGGCCGTGAACCTGGGCGCGTTCGCGGTGGCCGCCCTGGTGGGCCGCAGCCGGGCCCTGAACCGGATCAGCGACTACCGGGGCCTGTACGCCACCAACCCGCTCACCGCGCTCCTCCTGGCGTTCTTCCTGCTGTGCCTGGCCGGGCTCCCGCCGGGCGTCATCGGCCTGTTCGCCAAGGTCACCGTGTTCTCGGCGGCCGTCGACGCGGGCCTCGGCTGGCTCGCCGTCGTCATGGCAGTCAATGTGGTCATCGCCCTCTTCTACTACCTCCAGTGGACGGCCCTGCTGTTCCGCGCGCCCGAGGGCGAGCTCGCGCGGCACCACGTTCCGGCGCCTCTCACGGCCGCCATCGCCCTCACCGGGGTCCTCGGCGTCGCCCTGTCCGGAGCGCCCCAGCTGGTCCTCCGCTTCGCCGCCACCGGACTGTTCTGACACACCGCCCCGCGCGCGTGCCGCATCCGTGCCCACGCGCGCGGGGGAGAGTGAAACCGCACGTCACCCGTACAGCCGAGCGACGCCCGCACGGACACAGGGAACTCGTGACCGCCGCCTGGCGTTGTCACAAGCGGGAGGGTCCACTGGACCAAAGTGTTCCCCAGCTGCACGGATTTGGAGGGCGTACGGTGCACCGCCGGCACAACGGGCTCAGGACCGCAGTACTCCTCGGGGGACTGTCCGCGCTCATCATCGTCATCGGCAGCTTGTTCGGCCGCACCGGCCTGATCGTCGCCGTCCTCATCGCGCTCGGCACGAACGCGTACGCGTACTGGAACAGCGACAAGCTGGCGCTCCGCGCGATGCGCGCCCGCCCGGTCAGCGAGTTCGAGGCGCCCGCGCTCTACCGGATGGTCCGCGAGCTGTCCACGCAGGCCCGCCAGCCCATGCCCCGCCTCTACATCTCGCCCACGGAGGCCCCCAACGCCTTCGCCACGGGCCGCAACCCGCGCAACGCCGCGGTGTGCTGCACCGAGGGCATCCTCCGTCTGCTGGACGAGCGCGAGTTGCGGGGCGTGATCGGGCACGAGCTGAGCCACGTCTACAACCGGGACATCCTCATCTCCTCGGTCGCCGGCGCCCTCGCCTCGGTGATCATGTTCCTGGTGAACTTCGCCTGGCTCATCCCGGTCGGCCGCTCGGACGACGACGACGGCCCCGGGCTGCTCGGCATGCTCCTGATCATGATCCTCGGCCCGCTCGCGGCCACCCTCATCCAGCTGGCCATCAGCCGCTCCCGCGAGTACGAGGCGGACGCTTCCGGCGCCCAGCTCACCGGTGACCCGCTGGCCCTCGCCGGTGCCCTGCGCAAGCTGGAGGTGGGCACGCAGCAACTGCCGCTGCCGCCCGAGCCCCGGATCGAGACCGCCAGCCACATGATGATCGCGAACCCCTTCCGCGCGGGCCAGGGACTGACGAAGATGTTCTCCACGCACCCGCCGATGGCGGACCGCATCGCCCGGCTCGAGAAGATGGCAGGACGCACCCGGTGAAGACCATCCTGAACGTCATTTGGCTCGTCCTGAGCGGCTTCTGGCTGTTCCTGGCCTATCTGTTCGCAGGCGTGCTGTTGTGCATCACCATCATCGGTATCCCCTTCGGCATAGCGGCCTTCCGTATCGGCCTCTACGCCCTGTGGCCCTTCGGGTACACCACGGTCGAGCGCCGGGACGCGGGTGCCGCCTCCTGCATCGGCAATGTCCTGTGGCTGATCCTGGCCGGCTGGTGGCTGGCGATCGCCCACATCGTCACCGGTATCGCCCTGTGCATCACGATCATCGGCATCCCGTTCGGCATCGCCAACTTCAAGCTGATCCCGGTCTCCCTGCTGCCGCTTGGCCGCGAGATCGTCCCCACGGACCAGCCGTTCGCGAGCCGCTGAGCAGGTGGACGGCCGGCGGGCCGCACGCGCGTGCGTGTGCGTACGTGTGTGGCTGACAGAGCCCGAGGACGGCTTGTCGGCGCGGCGTGCCGTCACAGCTGCTCCGACGGCGCGTCACGCCCCGCGCAGGTCCGCCCACCACCGCCGTACGCCGTAGGCTGCCGCACCCGCCACGAGTACGCCCGCTCCCGCCGTGACCGAACCGGCGGGCAGCGCGAACGCCAGCGTGGCGCAACCCAGCAGGCCCGCCACGGGTACGACCCGGGGCAGCGGGGCCGGACTCAGCGTCCACGCGGAGGCGTTGGCGACGGCGTAGTAGGCCAGCACGCCGAAGGACGAGCAGCCGATCGCGCCGCGCACGTCCACCGTCGCGGCCAGTACGGCGACCACCAGGCCCACGGCCGGCTCCGCCCGGTGCGGCACCCGGAACCGGGGATGCACGGCCGTCGGCGTCCCGGGCAGATGTCCGTCCCGGGCCATGGCGAGCGTCGTACGGGACACTCCGAGGATCAGCGCGAGCAACGAACCCGGCGTGGCCCCCGCGCGCACCACCGGCACGAGGCACGGCGCTCCGGCCGCCCGCACGGCGTCGGCCAGCGGCGCCGCCGCCTGCCCCGGCCGATCCGGGCCGAGGACGGCGAGCGCGGCGACGGCCACGCACGCGTACACCACCAATGTGACCCCGAGGACCAGCGGGACGGCGCGCGGGATCGTCCGCGCCGGATCCCGTACCTCCTCGCAGAGTGCCGCGATCCGCGCGTACCCGGCGAACGCGAAGAACAGCAGCCCGGCCGCCTGGAGCACGCCGCCCGCGCCCGACGAGAGCCCGATGTCCGGCCGTTCGGCGCCGGCCCCCCGAGGCGAGGCACACGACGACCACGGCCGCGAGCACGGCCGGCACGACAGCCACGATCACCGGCGTCAACCACGCCGACTTCTGGATCCCGCCGTAGTTCACGGCCGTCAGTCCCACCACCGCCGCGACCGCCGGCGGGTGCGCCTGCTCCGGCCAGACGTAGGCGCCCACGGTGGGCGCCATGGCCGCACAGGACGCCGTCCTGCCCGACCACGAACGCCCAGCCCGCCCGATGACCCCAGAAGGCGCCCAGCCGCTCCCTGCCGTACACGTACGTCCCGCCGGAGGCCTGACAGCGAGCGGCGAGACGGCCCGTGGACATGGCGTCGCAGTAGGCCGGCGCGGCCGCGAACGCCAGTCCGGGCAGCAGACCCGACCCGGCCGCGTGGGCGGCCGGACCCAGGGCCGAGAAGGCACCGGCGCCGATCCCCGAGCCGGGACCGACGACCACGGCGTCGCGTACGCCCAGCGTGCGCCGCAGGCCCGTGCCGGATGCTGTCATGCGCCGCACCCCACCGACCGTCGCAACCAGGTGAGGGGCCTGTGACGTCCTCTCCATCGACGCGACACGAACACGCGCGCGTGGACAGCGAGTCCTCACCGGATCCTCAGCGGCCGGACAGTGCGAGGACAGCTGGGAAGGGCAGGTTCACGGCATGAGCATCATCGCTTGGATCATCCTCGGCCTGGTGGCCGGAGTCATCGCCAAGGTCCTCCTGCCGGGACGTGACCCCGGCGGCCTCATCGGTACGACCCTCATCGGTATCGCGGGGGCGTTCATCGGCGGCTGGATCTCGGCCCGCTGGCTGCACCACCCGATCACCAAGAACTTCTACGACGGTGCCACCTGGGCCGCGGCCGTCGGCGGCTCGCTGGTGCTGCTGATCGTCTATCGCATCCTGTTCGGAAACTCACGCGACTGAGCCCCGTGGGACGTGACCCGGCCCCATGGGACACGGCAGGGGTGGGCCGCCCGGAACCGGGCGGCCCACCCCTGCCGTTGCGCTCGCTGTCGCCGTTTCCGCCGGTGTCCTAGCGGTAGTTCACGAACTGGAGCGCGAAGTCGAAGTCCTTGCCCTTCAGGAGCGCGATCACGGTCTGGAGGTCGTCGCGGCTCTTGGAGGTGACGCGCAGCTCCTCGCCCTGGACCTGCGCCTTGATGCCCTTCGGGCCCTCGTCGCGGATGATCTTCGCCACCTTCTTCGCGTTCTCCTGGGAGATGCCCTCCTGGATCGACGCGAAGATCTTGTATTCCTTGCCGGACAGCTGGGGCTCGCCGGCGTCCAGCGCCTTCAGCGAGATACCGCGCTTGACCAGCTTGGACTGGAAGACGTCGAGGACAGCGTTCACCCGGTCCTCGGAGTTCGCCTCCATGAGGATCTTCTCACCGGACCATGAGATCGAGGCGCCCACGCCCTTGAAGTCGTAGCGCTGCGAGATCTCCTTGGCGGCCTGGTTGAGGGCGTTGTCGACCTCCTGCCGCTCGACCTTCGAGACGATGTCGAAACTGGAGTCGGCCATGTCCTGTGGCTCCTTGGATCGGGGTGCGAATCGGGTGCGTGCCGGCGTGCGCGGCGGCGGCCGCCGGGCCCGGCATGTCACCGGGCCGCATCCGCACCAGCCTAGCCACCCTGGGAGCCGAGAGGTGGAGATCAACCGGGTGGCGAAGCACCCCCCTGCATCGGGTATTGTTTACGTCGTTGCCAGGGAGCACCGCCGAGAAGCGGGTTCGGTGGCAGCACAACCCGGCGGTGTGCCCGAGCGGCCAAAGGGAGCAGACTGTAAATCTGCCGGCTCAGCCTTCCCAGGTTCGAATCCTGGCGCCGCCACACGGGAGCAAGGGTCCCGTGACCTGCGAGAACAGCAGGTCACGGGACCCTTGTCGTATCCCTGGGTGATCAGCAGACTGTCTCACGCTGTCTCGCGTTCGAACGCCGTATCTCGGTGTGCGTGGACGGAGCGTGGACGGGATTTCTGGCCGGTCAGCCAGCCTGCCTCAGCCTGGCGGAGATCTTGGCGTTTGCCGCGTCGTCCCCGTCCTTGAGGAACTTGGCGTACACCCGGAAGAGCACCGCCACACTGTGGCCCGCGCGCTCCGCCACGAGCTGAGGCTCTACTCCAGAGCTGAGCCACGTGGACACCGCAGCATGGCGAAGATCATACGGGCGCTTGGCCAACACCGACTCGAACTCCCCAGGGGCCAGGGCCCGCGAACGGGCCTCAGCCCAGACCTCCCCATAGCCCGTGTCCTGGACCAACCCGCCCCTCATGGTCTGGAACACGCGGCCGTCCGGGGCGGTGCCGTACGCGGTGAGGTGCCACCTCAGCAGGGCGACCAGCTCGGGCGGGATCGGTACGTGACGGACGGCTCGCCGGGGCCGATGCTTGAGCCCCCGCTTGTCGTGCGCCTCACCGCTGTCCGTCCAGGCGGCGCCGGACCGGGGGCGAGTTTCCCTCAGTCGGAGCAGCCCCCACCCGCGCCGGGGCAGGTCGCAGTCACGGCGCCTCAAACCGATGACTTCGGCCGGCCGCGCCGCCGCGTAGTAGATGCAGCCGAAGAACGCCACTAGTCGGCGGCCACGCGGGCTCTGATCCCGTACGGCGGCCAGCAGTTTGGCCGCCTGCTCGGGGTTCGGTACACACTCGGGGTCGACTTCCTCTACTACCTGCTCCGGGGCCTTCCATTTGAGGCGGATGAGCGGGTTGTCGGCGAGGAGTTCGGCCTCTACGGCGTACTCCAGCGAGTTGTAGAAGATCGCGCGCTTTCGGCTGATGGTTCCTGCCGCTGCGGTTGTCCCGTCCAGCTTCAGGGACACGGCGTTGAGAGCGGCCCGTGCCAGCAGGAGATCCGACAGGGCAGACGTGGGTAGCGACTTGCGCTTGAACCACTCCAGCACCTTGGCCACGTCGGCGGGGGTCTCCTCGGTCCAGCGGTTCTTGTTGAATGCCCAGCTGTACAGGGCCTGTCGCACGACTCTGGCGTTCGGTATGCCTTTGGTGTCCTTCACGAACACAGGCGTCACGGTTGCCATCGCTTCGGCCAGCGTGCGGCGCGTGGAGGCGGGGGAGTGGTCCCACTTCATGTCGATGTAGTTGCGGGCGTGGTCGTACCACGAGATGTCCCGCTCCTTCACGACCATGGACTTCGGCAATCCGCTGTCCACGTCGAACGGCTCGCCCTCGCGGGCCGCGGTGATGAGCTGGGCCCGGCGGCTCTCCGCCAGGCCCAAAGTGAGGAACGACTCCGCGTGTGGGTTGGTGCCCACCTTCCAGCGGACTTGATAGGGCTTCCGGTAGTCACGCTTGCGGATAGCCCAGATCTTGACGGTGTAGCTCCACTCAGTCACGCGGCTTCCAATTCATCCTTGAAGGCGTCCAGGACACTGCGGCGTAGGCAGATGCGGCCGGACGGCGTGCGCCGGGCCTCCGGCGCGTAGCCGTGGTTGCGCCACCGGTACCAAGTGGCGCGGCTGATACGGAGTTCTTCCAGTGCCTCACTCAGGGGCACCAGTTCGTCTTTCGGCGTGCGGCGCTTACGGGTCGGGGTACTCATACGGTGTTCTCTCCTCGGGCGAGAGGACCGGGCGGGGTGTGGTTGGCGTCACAATGCTGTGGGTCGCGGCCCATCGCGGCCCAAGGCTGTGACCTGCGGCTTTGTGGCGGTTTCGTGCGGCCCATCGCGGCCCACGGCCTGGAAGCGGTGGGCCGCGATGGGCCGGTTGTGAGGTGTGGGAAAAGCGCAGCTCAGGCGGGGTGGGCCGCGATGGGCCGCGACCCGGCGGATTGTGGGCTCAACCGGCGAGGGTGATGCCGTTGTAGGTGGCGATCCGCTCGCCTGAAGGGGCGCGGGGGCGGGTGCGGTTGAGCTGTGGGATGACGGACAGGAGGTTGCGGCCGAAGAGCTGTTTCGTACCGGAGCGGACGCCGTTGTCCTCGGCCCACTCCCGCCAGACGGCCCACAGGTCGTCCACGGCCACACTGCACGTGGGACCGGTGGTGCAGCGTTCGCGGACGAACGCGGACGTGGGTGAGGCGGAGTCCCGCATGGTGGTGACCGCTTCACGGCTGGAAGCGGGTTCGGTGAGCCGGCTGGTGCGCTGAAGGCGGGCGAGTCCTTCCAGGGCCCAGTTCAGAATCCCGGGCATTTCGGCGGTGAGGCGGTCGGTGAGGGTGGGGTCTTCCTTGCCCAGCCACGACACCCGCATGCTGAGCAGGACGAACCGGTTCGCGATGACGCCGGAGGAGTCGCCGAAGTGCGGCAGTTCGTTGGACAGGATCATCAGCCGGGACGGCAGCTTGCCGGTCCACTGCTCGCGGAACTTGCGGTCCACGTCGATCGTGTCGTCACCGGAGATGGTCAACAGCCGCTCCACCACCTGGCTGTTGTCGTTGCCGGACAGTCGGGCGTCGGAGATGACCGCCAGCGATTTCCCGATCAGGGTCGACATCCCGAAGTTCGTGCCCAGCCCGGCGAGCGTCGGCCCGGCAAGGTTCTCCTTGCCGACCAGCGCTTTCAGTACTCGTGCGATCGTGCCCTTGCCGGAGCGGGACGGACCCACGATGAGCAGGATCTTTTGCAGGTCGGTGCGGCCGGAGAGGACATAGCCGAACCACTCCTGAAGCGCGGTGATCGCGTCGGCGTCGTCGGGCCAGATCTGCGCCAAGAACCGTTCCCAGGCCGGCGCCGTGGCGTCCGGGTCGTAGGCGAAGGGCACGGACACGAGGTTGAAGAAGCCGGGGGTGTGCGGCAGAAGCTGCCGGTCACGGATCCGGAGCAGTCCGTTCACGCACGCCACGATCGGGCCGCCGTCTGCCTGGCCGTCGAGCCAGGCGGGGACATCGGTGTCGGTCGGCAGAAGCGTGATCGCCCCGAGCGCGTCGAGCAGGTTGCCGATCTTCTGCTTGGTCGGTGCCCAGTCGCGTTCCTCGGGTTGTCCGTCCTTACCGGGCGCCTGGTAGACCACGTGCTCAAGGCGCTCGTACATGTGGGCTCGCACCTGTGCGTCGTCCAGCTCGCGCCAACTGGTGCCGGTCCAGCGCATCCACGAGCCGCGCCAGCGCCGGCGGGTCAGGTGTCCGTCCTCGGTCTGCCAGTCGGGCAGGATGCGGCGGGCGACGGCGAGCGGGTTGGAGGGTGCGGGCAGTTCCTCGGCGGTCATGCGGCGTGCTCCTTGCCGGTGGCGAGGCCGTTGGCGACGGCTCGCTGTGCGTACGGCTCGGGGACGCCGACGGCGACGGCCGCGGCCACGATCTCTTCGCCGATGGCGTCCAGGCCGCAGGGTCCGGGGCACTGGGTGTGCTGGGCGGCTAGGAACCGGGCCACGCCGAATGCCTGTGATCCGGCGCCGGATTCGGTGTGGGCGGTGACCATGGCGAGGCCGCGTTCCAGGCCGGTGCGGATGTAGCGCTCGGTGTGGCGGCATCCGTGGGCCACGGACCGGTCCCAGGTGACGCGCGCGGGGAGGGAAGAGGCCACCCCAGCGCGCGCGGGGGTGGCCTCTTCCTTCACCACCAGGGCGCGGACGGTGGACGGCAGACCGGTCATGGTGCCGGTGCCGGGTCCGAGCCAGCGGGCGTAGACCATGCGGGATTTGATGTCCACGCCGGGCCGGACGGCGTTGGCGGACTGCATGGTGCCCAGGTAGAGCCAGTGCTCGCCGCGGGTGGTGGGAACGGTCCGGGTGGCCGGGAGCGTCTGGCGTGCCCAGGTAACGGCGCGGGCGTTGTCCAGGTCCACGACGGTGAGCCCGCATCCGGCGGGGTGGTAGCCGACCGTCCCGGCCGCACGCCATGCCGCAGCCCACGCGGGGGAGGTGATCACGCGGGGGTCGGTGGTCGCGGCTGCCCAGGCGTGGCACGGGGCGGGGCATCGGCAGGTCCCTGCGCTCTTCATGTTGGGACGGCCGCCGCAGACGCCGCGGGTGCAGGCGCGGCAGTTGCCGAACGGCCCCTTGCCCTCCCGCAGGGGCAGCACCGGAACCCCCGCTTCTGCCAGGGCCAGGGCGGTGCGCAGGCGCTCACCGGCGCCGGGCGGGAGGCGGAAGGGGGCGCGGCTCGTCTGGGTGGTCCGGGCCGATGGGCCCTCGCCGAATGCCGCGTGTTGGGCCATGCTGGGGGTCTCCTGATTCTCTGCGGAGGGACTGGAGAACCGGGGCGGGCGCAGGCTTGTGGTGAGACGGCGCCCGCCCCGGGCGTATCTAGAACGGCGGCTCGTCGCCCGGCCGCCGCTCGCCGGCGGGGGCGGCGGTGTTCCACGGGTCGGCGGCCGGGGCGGTGGCGGCGCCCTTGCGCTGGACGCGTTCGACCTTGGCCGTGGCGAACTGAAGTGAGGGGCCGATGTCGTCGACTTCCAGGCCGAGCATCGAGCGGTTCTCTCCCTGCTCGGTCTGCCAGTTGTGCTGACGCAGGCGGCCGGTGACGACTACGCGCATGCCCTTGGTCAGGGTCTCGGCGATGTGCTGGGCCAGGTCGCGCCAGGCGGTGCAGCGCAGGAACATCGCGGTGCCGTCCTGCCACTGGCCGGAGGTCTTGTCGTAGGTGCGCGGGGTGGAGGCGACGGAGAACTTGACCAGTGCCGCCCCGGAGGGGGTGAAGCGGAGTTCGGGGTCGTCGGTGAGGTTGCCGACGACGGTGATGGGGGTCTCTCCCACGGCCATGGGGATCACTCGCTTTCGGTGTGAGCAAGGTGGGTGCTGGAGTGGCGGTGATCGGCGGTCACGTACAGCCGCAGCCGCTTGCCGTCGCGGGTGGGGTACCGGCGCGCGGCGCCGGTCTCGAACGCGGCGGCCAGCGCCTGACGGATGCGGTCGACGTCGTCGGGTCGGCAGATGACGCGGATCTCGAACGTCACCGGCCCTCCCGCGCGGCCGGAAGCTCCGGCAGCCCCGCGGCTTCCAGGGCGGTGGGGTCGAAGCCGGGCAGCGTGGCGCGCGTGATGAGCGCGGCGGCGAGCTGTTCGGCGTAGACGGTTCCGGCGCGGGCCACCTCGATCTGCGTGGTGGCGCGGATGGTCTCGACGCGTTCGATGTGGGCGCGTTCCTCCCGCCGCTCGCTCACGTCCCGCTCGTACGCGACCGTTTCGCGGCGGTCCTGGCGCCAGTGGCGGGCGGCGAAGCAGTAGGCGAGCACGGTGGCCAGCGCCCACAGCAGCACCGGCAGGGACAGGCCGTCGGAGTACCCGGCGACGCCCGCCAGTGCGAGGCTGCCGGAGACGGCGTAGCCGGTGGCGGCGAGCACGGGCTCACCGGCGCGGGCCAGGGAGGCGCCGCCGGCTGCCGCTCCGGCGGCGAGGACGGTCATGAGGGCGGCGTTGCCGACGGAGTGTTCGGCGCCATTGGCGTTCCAGATCCGGGCCAGCGCGAGCACGGTCGTGGTGGCGACGGCGGGGGCGGCCTTGGGTGCGGCGGTGGTGAGCCAGTGCCGCACGACGATGGGTTCGTTCACGGGATGCCTCCGGTCAGTGGCCGAGCTGGGACAGGAACCGGGCGAAGGACGCCACCAGGTCGTGAATGGGGCCGTAGGCGCCGGTCCCGGCGGTGAAGAACCCGAAGAGGAACAGCAGCACCGCGGCGCCCGCGCCGGTCGACCTGGTCTTGATGGCGAAGACGGAGGCGATGCCGAACAGCAGCACGGCCGAGATGGTGAGGGTCACCGCGACACCTCCGGGCGGGTGTCGGTGCCCGCGCGGTAGATGCGGGCCCACCGGTTGTAGAGCCAGCGGCCGGCGCGGATGCGCTTGCCGGTGGCGTGGCAGCGGCGGCAGTCCTTGCCGCGCTTGAGGCGTCCCTTGCGGTCGGTCTTGAGCTGGTGGCCCATGCCGCGGCACTTGCGGCAGTTGCCGAACGGCGAGGCCGCACACAGCCCGCCGTAACTCAGGGTGACTATGGGCAGGCAGGCGATAGCAAGGAGGATGGGGGTCATCAGGGGCCCTTCCAGGCGGTTTTCAGGGGTTTCCGCAGGTGGGCCGCTATCCGCTAGCGGCCTGATCAGATCGGGTTTGGGGCGCTAGCGGGGCCGCTAACGTTAGCGGGGTGTGCCGCTAGCGCTAGCGGCCCCGGAGCCTCAGCCGACGTCCCGCTTTCCGTCACGCTCCGCAATCGCGGCGGTGATGTGGGAGCGGTCGATACCGCGCCGGTTGACGACCTTGCCGTTGATCCGGCGGCCCACCTGGATCGTGGAGACGGTGTGCGGCTTCAGCGCGGCGGCCAGGGACTCGGGGTCCCATCCGCCGTAGACGTCCTCGCGCAGCTCGGCGAGCCGGGCGACGACCGTTTCGGACCACGCCTTGGGCTCGTCGGCTGCCACGACGGCGAGGATGTCGGCGAGCAGGTCGTAGCCGCTGGTGACCGGCTCGGGTGCCTCCCCGGCCGCGTAGCCGGACAGGAGTCCGGCCTTCTCACGGACCCTGCGGGCGCGGGCGCCTATGGCGTCGGCGCCGGGGGCGTCCACGTAGACGGAGGAGACGATCCGGGCGTCCGAGCCTTCACCGACGAAGTAGTGAATGCCCTTGTCGCCCCAGGCGAACATGGTCGCCCGCACCCCGCGCTTGTACGCGGACGTACCGAGCACCATGTCGTTCTCCAGCTGACCCATGACCTTCAGGCACCAGCGGGCCGACGCGTTCGCGCTGATCCCGGTCGGGAGCGCCTTGGCGTCCGGGCGCTGCGTGGCGAGCAGCAGCACGATGCCAGTGGCCGGGCCGCGCTTGACCAGGTCGGTGGCGATCTCCTCGAACTCCTTGGAGTGGTCGGGGTGCTCGAACAGCACCTGGCACTCATCCACCCCGATCACGATCGGGTGCAGCCCGAGCGAGCGCTTGTCGGCAAGCTGGCTGGTCACCTTCGACTCCGGGCAGATGTCGCGGGGCAGAGAGCGGATCACCTTGGTGCGGCGCCGCAGTTCCTCCCGCAGCGCGCGGAAGTCGTTGAGCACGTAGCCGATCGCTTCGTCGTCGTCGCCGGCGGCATGCCGGTGGGAGACGGCGTTGCCGACCGGGTCCAGGTCACCGGTGCCCTTCATGTCGTAGGTATGCAGCTCGGCGCGCGGGTCCAAGGCCGCGATGAGCAGCAGCAGACGAAGAAGGAACGTCTTGCCCATGCGCGGGATGGCGCCGATGATCCCCGCGATGTACATGAGCGTGACTTCGACCCAGCGTCCGCGCTGGTCGGTGCCGTAGGCGACCGGCTTGAACAGATCCACCGTCCCGGACTTGGCCAGCGGCCACGCGGGCTTCTTGGCCTGGTTCATGTCCTGGTCGCCCACCCACAGCACCAGGTGCCCGGTGTGCTCGTCGGGCACGGCTTCGGGCCACACGCACCCCAGCGGGCGGCGCAGGCCGGAGGCGAGCCGGTCGCGGCGCTCGATGACGTCGGTCACCGTGACGCCGTAGGGGAGGTTCCCCTCCGCGCGCCAGCCGGGGCCGTCGCGGGTGATCGGGGCGGTGAACTCGAACCCGTCCCGCCCCTTGCCCTGCGCCTGGTTGATCGCCGGGATGCCCAGAGCTCCCAGGGCGCGCAGCACGATGTCACTGGTGAGCTTGGTCGCCTTGGGCATCTCCACAGCCCTATGGATGACCGGGGCGTCCGGGCGGCGGCCGACGAAACCGAGCGCCATCACGACCGCGCTCACCGACACCGCCTGAAGCCACTCGGGGGCGAGCACGTACATGGCGAGTGCGGCACCGGTGCCGACGAACAGGGCGAGCACGGTGACGAGGGTGCGCAGTCGGACCCGGCCGTCCCGCTGCCGCGACAGCTTCAGGTACTCGGCCGCGTCCTCGCGGCGGACGGCTGCGAGTCGGACCGGCTCGCCCTCGCGGTCGGCCGCCCACCGCATGGTGCCGCCGATGAACCGGGCGGCGCCGGTCGGGGCCTGGAGGGTGAGGCGGGCGGCGTAGACCGGGGCCCGCAGCGTGTGGTACCCGGCGGTGTGCGCGTAGTGCCGGGCCACCCAGGCGGACGCCGTCCTGAGTTCCGCCACCGACCGCAGCCACTCCGGGACGACCGCCCGGCGCCGGGCTCCGGCGAGCCGACCGAGGTAGCCCGGACCGGTGGCCCTCGGGGTCGGCTGGTCGACCATCACACGGACGGTCGGGTCGGCCGACTCGGCACCCGACCGACCCGCGCCGGAGTCGGGCGACCGGTCGGCATCCGGCCGGGCGCTCGGGTCGGTCGACTCGGCGCGCGCGGATCGGGCCTTGTCGAGGTCGACCACTTCGCCGCCAGGGTCTGGGTGGGAGTCGGCGGCCATCTCGGCTTCGAGTCGGTTGAAGAGTTCGTTGTCGTCGGGGTGGTTCACTGAGACTTCCTTCCGGAATGGCGGGAGGGAAGGCCCGGCCGTCGCTGTAGGAGGTGGGCGGCCGGGCCCGTGCACAGAAGGGTCAGCCCTGGAAGGGCGCAGGAAGACGAACGATGTGTTCGCCTTGTTCAGACGGCTTTGGCGTGCGCGGCGTCGAAGAGGCGGATGAGGACGGTGACGCCGGCGTAGGAGCCGTAGGCGTCGATGACCTCAAGGCCGGGGGTGACGGCCGGGCGGGAGGTCACCGCGTGGGCGGGGATGGCCAGGGCCGCCCGCCAGGCGTCGAGGTCGGCCCGCGTGTGGCCCATCGCCTCGTGCAGGGACACCGAGATGCCCAGGGCCGCGCCGCGGGAGGTGATGATGCGGCCTACCTCGAAGTCGTGGCTTGTCAGGTCGGGATGCTCGGACAGGAGCCGGGACAGCGCGCGGATGGCGGGGCCCTGCTCCCGGACGGTCTGGATAGTCATGCGCAAGTTCCTTCCGAAATCGGCGGGAGGGTGGCGCCCGGCCGACGCTGGAGGAGGTGGGCGGCCGGGCTCGTCTGGCTACATGCCGGGCGGGAGTGTGCTGCCGGCGGGGAACTCGAAGACTGTGATCAGGGCTTCAAGGCCGGGGGCGTCGGCGTAGGCGACGCGGGTGTAGATGACCGTGAACGGGGTGCCGTCGCGGCCGGTGGTCGGATAGGCGCGGACGTCGTGTCCCCACGCTCGGCGCCGGCTGACCGTGAAGCGGGCCCGAGACGCCGGGATCACGCCGTGGATACCGAAGTTGCTGCCCGACAGACAGACGAACCGCGCCGAGTCGGCGGGGAGCGGCTGATGCATGGAGCCACCCGAGCCGCGGAACAGATCGGTGATCCGTTTCAGGCTCAGCGTGTTCTTACCGGCCACGGTCACCACCACCCCGAGGACTTCTTCGCGGCCTTCGCGGTGGCGGCCTCGTGCACGATCCTCTGCCGCTCCGTCCGAAGGGCGGTGATCTCCGCGGTCAGCCGCGTCTCGGCCGAGCCCCACGCGGTCTTCAGCTTCCGGTCGGCACGCGCGGGGTTGTTCCCGCGCAGGACCTTGTATGAGCCGCCGGCCAGCGCGGCGAGGATGGTGCGTCGCTCAGGGCCGGTCAGCGGCCACATCTCGCGTTCCTGAACGGCCTTGAGCTTGCGGGCGGTCTGCTCGATCGCACGGTCCAGGCGGCGGGTGTCGGGCTTGGCCATGGTCAGTGCCTCCCAGGGCGGGTGTCGGTGGTGAAGGTGGCGTAGGGGCCGTCGGTCGCCTTCGGGGCGTGCATGACGGTGTCGACGGCCGCGAACAGAGCCGCTCCGGCAGCGGCGGCCGCGGCGAGACCGGAGTGACCGGTGTCGGTGGCCAGGCGTGCCGCGCCCTGGGCGGCAGAGTTGACCTTCAGGGCGGTGGTCGGGTCGTTGGTGGCGCTCATGATCCGGTCGTACAGGCCCATGACATGGGTCCTTTCGGCTCAGGTCAGAGGTCGAACAGGGCCGGCGCGTCATCGGCGGGCGCTGTCTTGCGGGCGAGCCGGGCCGCGGCGCCGTGGCAGTCGGGGCACCAGGCGCGCAGCTCGCTCGCCGGGAGTCCCGCCGCCGCCACGTGGCGGGCGAGCGGGTCGGGTGGGGCGGCCATCAGCCGCACGTGGCGCCCGTGCTTGCTGGTGTAGTGGTCGTGCTCGTGCGGGCAGCGGCCTTCGGTCTTGGCGTGCGGGTTGCCGCACTGGCCGGTGCACTGGCAGCGGTAGCCCGCCACCTCCATCACCGGCCGCCAGACGTCCACCGCGGCGAGCGGCTGAGACTTCATGCCGCCACCCCCACGACCGGGGCATCGGTGCGGGCGCCAGTCCGGCCCGCCCGGCGGCCGGCGACGGTAGCGAACAGCCAGCCGAGCCCCGCGCGGCGGGTACCGGCGCGGCCTTGCTTGGCCGCGTACATCGCCTCATCCGCCCGCCGCAGCAGGCCGGACAGATCGTCGCCGGGGAAGTCCGCGGCGCGCACCCACCCGAGACTGACCGTGGTACGGACCGCCGGGTCCTGGCCGTCGACCGGGCGGGCGAGCACTCCGTGTAGCACGGCGAGCAGATCAGCCGCGCTGCCGTGGTCGTCGAGCAGGACGGCGGCGAACTCATCGCCCCCGAGCCGCCCGGCGACCCCGGTACGGCCGACGTGGTGGGCGAGCCGATCGGCGGTCGCCTTCAGCAGGGCGTCCCCGGCGGCGTGCCCGTGGGTGTCGTTGATGTGCTTGAACTTGTCGACGTCGGCCAGCACGACGACCGCGCGCGGGTCCTTGAGCAGGGTTGTGGCGCGGCGGGTGAAGCCGTCGCGGGTGCGTAACCCGGTGAGCGGGTCACGCCGGGCGGTGTTCAGGCAGCCTCGCAGCCACCACACGTGGACCGCCCAACCGACGGCGAGGGGCAGCGCGGACAGCAGGACCGTGGCCAGGGTGTTCACGCGGCCACCCCCTCAGCGACGCTCTCAGCCTCGTCTTCCGGGGAGAGGGCGGCGTACAGGGGGTAACTCGCGGCACGCTCGTCGAGCAGCGCATCCCGCACCTCCCGGGCGGGACGGGCGCCGCAGTGCAGGGCCTTGCGCAGCGCCTCGGCGTTGATCTCGGCGTTCGTCCAGTCGGCTGTGACGGTCCGGGCCTCGGCGAGCAGTTCGGCCGGCGTGCGCTGTGGCGTCTTGGCCTTGCCCCTGGCGGGCCGCTTGCGCGGCGGCTTGGGCGCCTCGCGCTTCGGCTCCGCCGGGGCCTGTTCCGGCTCCGGCGTCGGGTCGGGC
The DNA here is from genome assembly GCF_001866675.1 of Streptomyces sp. MUSC 14. Classification (NCBI taxonomy): domain Bacteria; kingdom Bacillati; phylum Actinomycetota; class Actinomycetes; order Kitasatosporales; family Streptomycetaceae; genus Streptomyces; species Streptomyces sp. MUSC 14. The sequence continues at coordinate 78,400 of NZ_MLYN01000027.1, read as the reverse complement.
TTCATGTCGGCGGCGGCCGGGGCCAGTTCTCCCAGTCGCAGCAAGACGCGTTCGCGGCGCGGGGTCTGACGGCGCCACGTGCGGCCGTAGCGCTCCCGCAGGTCCGCGCGGGCCAGCAGCCTTTCCCTCTCCAGCGCGAGGGCGTCGCTGTAGGAGGTGACCTCCCACAGCGTCATCCGACGCCAGAGAGCGAACGTGGGCGCGGGGGCCAGCAGCCAGCGAGAGAACCGGATCTTCTCCATACGCCGACCGGTCACCGCGCCGATCCGCACGGCGTAGACGTGCGCGCCGATCTCGGAAAAGACCACCCACAGCAGCGGCATCGTGCCGTGCGCCACCTTCGCCGACAGGGAGTGCCCAGCGGCGACGTTCAGCCAGCAGGTGACCAGGGTGAGTACCCAGGGCACGAACCGCACCCACGCCAACGCCATGTCCAGCCGGATCAACAGCAGGTTGGCCAGCGTGAACACCGGAATGGCCACATCGATCGCGATGGGCAGGATGTGCGGCTGAGAGAAGCCCCACCGGGCAGCGGCGAGAGACACCGCGTCGAAGGAGGAGACCAGGCCCAGGGCTCCGACCGCGGCGGCAGCGAGCGCGCCGACACCGGCAAGACCCATCTCAGGCTTCGTCAGCGGCGGGACCGCCGGACGTTCCGCGGTCTGTGTCGTCTCGGCGGCGTTCATGCCGCCGCTCCCTTTCGCGACGGCCGCCGGCGTCCGGCCGGGCGGGTCAGCGGGACGACGTTGAACAGCTCCGGGGCGTGCGCCTCGATCACCTCGGCGACCACCCGGCTCACGTCGTCCGGAAGGTCGGGGTTCTCGGCGAGGATGTCGCGCGCGGCGTCCAGCCGGGCCGCGCGCTCCTCGTCGGTCTCGCCCTCCACCCCGAGCCACAGCTCAGCCGGGGTGCCCAGGGCCAGTTCAATGAAGTCGTTCACGGAGACGGCCTGATGACCGCCGATATACGTGCGCATGGGAGGGCTCCTGATACGGAGGGACTGGGAGCCGGAGGGGCCGCAGGCGTGTGGTGAGACGACGACCGCTCCGAAATCCCCTGCCGCGAGTGCGGCGGGGAGAGCGCCCCGGGCCGGATTCGATCCGGCAGCGTCATGCCGAGACCAGGGCTGGATGTTCCGGGTGGGAGTTGGAAGCGCCGGCGCGGTTCGATCAGCCGGTGATGCGGATGTTGCGGGCGGTCTTGCGCTGGCTGGCGAACTCACGGCCGATGGCAACCTCGGCCTCATGCCGGGTGACCATGAAGTGGTCGAAGGTCGCGGTGTCGGAGACCTCCTCCGTCTTGCCTGTGTCCAAGTCGGTGACTGTCGCGGTGAAGCGGTAGATACGGTTCACGTCAGGCTTCTTCCTGCTCGGTGGATGAGTGGCAGTGCGTGCCCCGGGCCGGATTCGATCCGGCGCCCTCACGGCGGGATGCCGGGGCGGTGGTGCGGGGTCAGACGGTGGCGACCAGCGCGGCTGCGGGTCAGACCCGGACCCGGCGCGGGCGGTTGAACAGGTTGATCAAAGCGCCGGTGGTGGCGGTGAACGAGGTGATGGCCACGAAGGCGACCGTCGACCAGTTGGCGCCCAGGTCGCGGACGTAGACGCTGTTGGTGACCGCGAACGCGATGCCGAGCACGAAGAACAGCAGCGTGGCCACTGCGCGGCCGGAGGTCATCGGCTTGAAGCCGCGTGCGACCAACTCGATGTTCGCCGGGCGCACCGGGCGGAATACGAGGTCGTTCACCTGGATGTCGACCACGTTCCCGGAGTCGTGAGTAGCGACTCCGACGACCGTGCCCAGGGACTTGTCACTGCGGATACGGACGACGTCACCGATGGCGAGCAGCATGGAAGGTTCCCCCTCGAAAGTTGTTGTGGACACCGGGGCTCCGGCTCCTCTCGACCCCGTCCGTACGGGATCGCTCCGCAGAGCGCTCGGACGGACAGGGCGAGCAACCGGCGCGGCGCTAGCCGCCGCGATTCGGTAGAAGGTGACCGGTTGGCCGCCGCACTCCGAGGTGCTCACGGACCGGGTGATGGAACGGCGCCGCCGTGCCGGTCGGTCACGGCCGCGCCCATGGCTTTCGTCGACTCACGCCCACTCCTTCAGGCCGCTGAACAGGGGATACGCACTGCAAGGGGGACCACGTCCCCACTCTCCGGCCGTTGCTCGCGGTCACCGGGCCACCTCGCCAGTACGGGCCGAAACCCTGTTGTGCCTGGCCTTTAGCGGGATTGCAGCGTCCCCGCCCTGTGCATTCGTGCAGGTCAAACGGGTTGTGCAAGCGCTCCGTCCCTTTCGGGGCTGAGCTGCTCTCCAGCACTGCCTCAGAGTGCACTGTGAGGCAGAGTGCGTCAAGTCCCCTCGCGGAACAAGCAGCGTGGGGCGCTGGTTCTACCTCTGCGACTTGGGCACTATGAGGCAGAGACCGTGACGAAACTTGGGGTGCAGATGGTCGAGTGGACCGGCAGGTTTGCCTACAAGCAGGTGGCCGATGACCTGCGGCGACGTATCGCGGCTGGCGAGTTCGCCGAGACCGGACAGCTCCCGTCGCTTGCGCAACTTCAAGAGAAATACGGCGCCACGGTCACCGTGGCCCGTGCCGCTATCAACCAGCTGAAGGCGGACGGCCTTGCGGTGAGTCACCAAGGTAAAGGCGCCTTCCTGACGCCCAACGCCGGCCGTGCTGCGCAACTCGCCGACCCGGCTGCGGCGGTAACCGAACTGCGCGAGGAAGTTGAGAAGCTGCGGAGTGAGGTTGGGGACCTGCGGCGGCGCGTCGCAGTCCTGGAAGGGGACTGACCTTCTATCGAGCCGGGGGCCGGGCCGGACGGCCGTGTCGCGGGGCATCTGAACCTCCTCGTTCGGTGTGTGCTCAAGTTCACCGCCGAGGCGCGAAAACCGGTATCACGTCCCGCTACCTGAGAAAATCCAAGCGGTTTTATACATCCGCTTACACATGCGCTATCACGAATTTCCACAGCACTAGTCGGGCCGCTACACTCGCGACTCCGACCAGCTATCTAGGAGGGGCAGATGGCTCGGAAGCACCCAGACTGGAAGCCCGATCTTCTGCGAATGCACCGCGAGGAAATAGGGCTCACCCTGGAAGACACGGGGGAAAAGCTTCGCGAAATTGCGGAGCGTCACGGCTTCAAGATTGCCGCAAACTTCCAGACGATCTGGGGCCACGAAAAGGGTTCGGTATTTCCCGGTCCGCATTATCGCCGGGCGTACTGCCGCCTCTATCGTCGCAACGAGGCTCAACTCGGCTTCCGCAAAGCACTGCCCGGAGAGGATGCCCCCGTGGAATCCGTGCCGGCACCCGCTTCCGCCGAGCGAAAGCTCCCCGACCAATCGGACGCAGTACGTAAAGCCCTGAGCAGCATCCACGAAGGCACAGGCGACGTGGACAGCGAGGCTCTGCTCAATCGAGTGGTCAACGCATGGAACTCCACAGCAGGGGCAAGCACTGACGGCCCACCCATGATCCTGGTCGGAGGGTACGCCGGATCAGGTAAGTCGGAGTTCGCGAAATTTCTTGGCCGGCTTACCGGCTGGCCGATCCTCGACAAGGACTCACTCACGCGTCCACTGGTCGACCAGCTTCTAGTCTCGTTGGGCGGCGAGGCGCACGACCGCAGTTCGAAGCTGTACCTTGAGAAGGTCCGCCCCCTGGAATATCGCTGCCTCATGGAGGCCGCATGGGACAACTTGGATTGCGGAATCCCCGTAATCCTCGACGCCCCGTTCATCAAAGAGTTTTCCCAAGCCGACTGGATGCAGCGTCTCCAGAACCGTTGCCGGTCCAAGCGGGTCTCGCTCGCGACCATATGGGTTGAGTGCGACATTGAATCGATGCGTGAGTACATCGAGTTCCGGGGCGCGGCCCGCGATGCTTGGAAGATGGAGGCGTGGGAGGAATACGCGGCAGGGCTCAACGTGGAGTTCCGTCCGCAGGGCCCGCACTTCGTTGTCGACAACCGGCTTGGAGCCGCCGTGGCCCTGGTCGATGAGGCTCGTGACGTGCTGAGTGGAGGCGGACTGTGAGCCCGTCAGGCGTGATCCTGTACGGCCCTCCCGGCTCAGGGAAGGACACCATCACCTCTGAGCTAACCCGGCTACGGCCTGAGTTCGCGCTCTTCGAGCGGCTCAAGGCCGGGCCCGGCCGTACGACCGGGTACCGGCTCACAACGCCGGACCACATTGAGGAGCTGTCCCAAGCCGGGGAACTCCTCTACAGGAACGCCCGATACGACGCTGAGTACGCCATCGACCGGCAGGGCGTCGCGGCCCTGGTCGAGGATGGCCGCGTACCTGTGCTCCACATGGGCCAGGTCGTCGGCGCCACGGCCGTGGCGGCCTTTCCTCTGCACTGGGTTCGGGTGCTCCTGTGGTGCCCCCTGGCTACCACGGAGTCGCGTTCCATCGGCCGCGGAGACAAAGACGTCGATGCCCGCGTGAAGGTCTGGCACGAGACCAGGGAAGACCTTTTGGCACACGAATACGAGCCGTGGACCCTCACCCTCCGGACCGATGTGCTCAGCCCAAGCGAGTCGGCCCGCGCCATCGTCGAAGCACTCTCGCAGAGTGCGCCGGCCGAACCGCGGAACATTCGGGAGCTTGTCGGGTGACGGTCCTTGGCATCCTGCATCCGGGCAGCATGGGCGCCGGCGTCGCCGCTCAGGCACGGCGGTCCGGCGCAGAGGTTCTCTGGTGCTCTGCCGGACGCAGCCCGGAAACGGCGCACCGAGCCGAGCAGTACGGGCTATCGGCCGTTGGTGGGCTCTCGGAGATGGCTGACCGAGCGGACGTCATCCTGAGCCTGTGCCCGCCCGCCGCCGCGGAAGACGTTGCGCGTTCCGTCGCCGCATGCTCGTACTCCGGGACGTACGTCGACGGGAACGCTGTCTCCCCCGCGACAATGACGAGGATCAGCAACATCATGCGACCGTCGAGGGCGACGGTCGTTGACGGCTCTGTGATCGGTTCGCCGCCGTCGGCGTCGAAGAGCCCGCGCCTGTACCTCTCGGGGCCGAGCGAGGCTGTGCCGAGGGTAGCCAAGCTCTTCGACGGGAGCGCCGTCCAGGCGCGGTCGCTAGACGGCGGCGTCGGGCAGGCATCCGCCCTGAAGCTGTCATACAGCAGCTACCAAAAGGCGAGCCGTGTTCTCGCCGCCGTCGCATACGCGCTCGCCAGTGACTACGGGGTGGAGGCGGAGCTACTCGACATCGCTCAGGGGCGTACGACGAGCTACCTGGCGGAGACGGGCTACTTCCCAAAGATCGCGGCTCGGTCCTGGCGTTGGGGCCCCGAGATGAGGGAGGCGGCACAAGCGCTCGCAGAGGTCGGTTTGCCCCCTGAGCTAGCTGACGCTGCCGCCACGGTCATGGAGCGCTGGGAGGGCCTAAAGGACACCTCGCCCGCACTCGCTCAGGTACTCGCGGAGCTACACGCCGCCCCGCCCGGCGGGCGGGTCTAAGGCCCCTCCACATCCTTCCGGCTGGACACTGCAGCCCGCGCGATCACCGACAACGTCAGCTCTCGCTCCTTGTCGATGACGAGCCAGCCCTTATCTAGGAGGGACTGGAGGAGAAGGCGGACCTCATCGCCCAGCTCTTCCGCCAGGTCATCATCCGTGGGGGAGAGGCCAGACTGGAGGAGGGAGGCCACATGGAAGACCAGGGCCTCCTCTTCTGCGGTGATGTTGAAGTCCATGCACTGAAGTTAGGCGAGTGTCCTGGTTGCGGCACGGCCTAGCTCCGCAACATGGCGATGGCCTCCGCGGCGCCCGACACGATGAGGTCGGGCTCGCGGGGCCCCTCGGCCCATTCACGGCCGCCGGCCACCCAGGCAGTCCGCAGTCCGGCCGCCTGTGCCCCTGCTATGTCCGTCGCGGGGTTGTCACCCACCAGCCACCCTCCGGCGCTCAGCGGGACGCCACAGGCCGCGGCTGCGGCATCAAAGAGGGCGTGCTCTGGCTTCCGTGCTCCGACACCTTCCGAGATGGCGACTCCGTCAAAGAGCCCGGTGAGCCCGGTCACGTCAAGCTTGGCGCGCTGGATATCGACCGCCCCATTTGTCGCAATCCCCAGTGTCCATCCCTCGCGGCGGAGCTCTTGGAGACCTTCCAGGACCCCGGGAAAGCAGCGCACCGACCGAGTCACTCCGTCGACGTACTCACGCCACAGGTCCTCAGCGCCGTCCGCGAGCCGTAGGACGTCTCGCAGGTAATCGAAGTCTTCGGGGTACGCCCGGTCTCGCAGCCTGGCAGTCACGAGCGCCGCGGCCTGATCCGGCAGTCCACGGGAGCGAGCGAAGGCGCCCGCCCATGCGTCCAAGCCGCCCTGTCGGTCAATCAGGGTGTTGTCGAGGTCGAAGAGTGCCAGCACACGACGGACGCTACGCGACGACTACTGAGCCGGATTGGCGGAGGCGTAGGCGCCTGGCGCGCTATGGACGAGGTGTGGACGGCTGAAGGCGGCTCTGGCGCCGCATCGTCTGTTTCCGCAGGTCAGTGACGCCCCGGATGCGCGATCTTGGGCGGACTGTAAATCTGCCGGCTCAGCCTTCCCAGGTTCGAATCCTGGCGCCGCCACACGGGAACGAGAGCCCCGTGATCTGTGAGAGCAGATCACGGGGCTCTCGTCGTTCTCCCGGTCGGCGCCCCCGCCCGGCCCTGCCGCCGGTTGGCGCCTGTCCGCTGTCGGCTACGGGTGCGCCTTGACCGGGGCCGCGGTGCCCGCTTCCTTGACGAGTCGGTCGCCGATGGCCAGCGATTCCCAGAGGGCCTTGTCGATGCGGGCCTTCGTGGTCGTGCTGTCCTGGAGGCGGACTTCGACGTAGTGGTAGAGGTTCGAACCGTCGGGCGCCTTGCGGGTCTTGTCGATGACGATGCCGTCCCAGGCGTCTTCTTCATACACTTTGCGCGATTTGAACATTTCATCACTGTAGTGATCCCCGACCTGGCGAAGCACCGGAACGCGTTCCCGGCATCCTTCACTAGAATCGAACGTATGAGCGATGAAAGGGGAATTCGGCGATGACCGGTCAGGGTGCGGGGTTCGGCGGCGCGGACGATGCTGGAGCCATGGCCGGGAAGCGACCCATCACCGTGCACCTGCCGTCCCCGACCGGCGGTCGTCGCGTCCGCGTGGACGGCGAGATCCTCGGCCTGGCACACGACCTGCGGGACCTGGTGGAGTTCCTGCGCCGGGCGGGGCTGGAGATGGAGCCGGAGCAGGTGGCCGACTCGCCTCTGATCGACTGGCGCGGGGTGGGGCCCGACCGGTGGGAGGCCGAGACCCGCACCTGACCGGCGCTGTCGCACGCGTTCGCGTGCGGGCACACTGGCGGCATGTCCTCCCGACGCAGAACCTGCCCCGTCTGCCGCCGCGACATCGCCGTCGTCGCGGGCCGTTTCGCGCGGCACGATCCGCCCGGGGCGCGGGAGAACGGCGAACTCGTCTCCTGCGCCGGGTCGCGTCTGCAGGCGCAACTCGGGGCGGTCCAGCCGGCGTTGGACGGATACGCCGTACCGGAGTTTCCCGGGCAGCTGCCCCTGTTCTGACCCGGAGACCGCTGACGGAGTGACAGCGGGCGGCGAGGTGGCGGCCGGTGGAGTGGTGGTCGGTGGTGGCTCCGACTGTTCAACGGCCGGTGAACCGGCTCAGTTCCCGGCCACCGATTTCACCGCGACCGACACCGGCTGCGATCCGCTGACCAGCTCCAGCGTCAGGCCGGTCGTCGCAGGAGTGTCCACCAACTCCGCGAGGACGGCCGCCACGTCGTCCCGCGGGATCATCCCGCGCCCGGTGTGCGCCTCCAGGCGGACCTGGCCGGTACCGGCGTCGTTCGTCAGCGAGCCAGGGCGCAGGATCGTCCAGTCCAGGGCCTCCTGGCGGGTCACGTACGCGTCGGCCTCGCCCTTGGCCCGCAGGTACGCGTCGAAGACGTCGTCGCCCTGGTGCGCGGGGTCCGCGCCCATCGAGGACACGACCAGGAAGCGCCGTACGCGCGCCCGTACCGCCGCGTCCGCGAACAGCATGGCCGCGCCCTTGTCCACCGTCTCCTTGCGGGCCGTGCCGCTGCCCGGGCCCGCGCCGGCCGCGAAGACCGCCGCGTCGGCTCCCTGGAGATGCGCCGCGACCTCCTCCACCGAGGCGGATTCCAGGTCGAGCAGGACCGGCTCGGCGCCGGCCGTCCGCAGAGCGTTGCCCTGCTCTGACTTGCGGATGATCCCCGCGACCTCTTCCCCGCGCGCGGAGAGCAGACGCTCCAGCCGCAGCGCGATCTGACCATGACCACCAGCGATGACAATGCGCATGATTCCGACCGTACGCCCGAAGGCGCGCATCCGCCGCACGGGTTAACCGGCATGGCCGGAGCGCGCCGGGCTCGCGCGCCCAGCCCCGCGCCGGGCGCGCGCAGGCGGTGTGGGGCGCGCGTCCGGACCGTGCGCCTCGCCGAAACGTACGACAGCCCGCGCGGACTCGGAGTGCTCGCGTCCTACTCGGCGCCCCCGCACGTGTTCGCTGCTCCCCGCGCTTCCTGGTCGTCCGTGCTCCGCGTGTCTGCGACCCCCTCCGGCAGATGCCCCCGGCAGGCGTGCGCCCATAGGGCTTGCACCCTCCTCGTGCTCCGCGCGCCTGCTACGACAGTTCGCCGCGCCCCTGCCGCGGCAGCCCCAGCTCCGCTGACGCCGCCGAGTTGCAGTACTCGCGGACCGCGCTCGTGCGGGCGACCACGCGCCCCCGGTGGATCACGATCCGGCTGTACGCCAGGGAGAGGGCGCCGGCGAGGCGGTCGCCGCGCACCGCCAGGAGGTCGGCGGGGAAGCCCGCCTCCACGCGTACCTCCGGCAGGCCGAGGACCGCGCGGGCCGAGGTGCTCACGGCGTCGTAGGCGTCCTCCGGACGCAGGCCATGGGCGGAGGCGAGGAGGTAGGCGGCCTCCAGGGGGTCGCCACGGCCGACCGGATTGGAGACGTCGCGCAGGGCGCCGCTGCCGGCCGCCACGCGCACCCCGGCCGAGCGCAGCAGTCGTACCGGAGGCGTGCCCCGGCGGTCGGTGGCGCAGCAGCCGCCCTGAGGCAGGCACACCACCGTGACCCCGGCCGCCGCGAGCTGGCCGGCGGCGCGGGCGGCGACCTCGGCGGGCAGGCGCGCGAGCCCGGCGCACGGCCCGATCGTCACGCCAGGGCGCAGGCCTCCTGCCATGGCCGCGAGCCGGGACAGGCGGGCCGGGTCGGCGGCGTCCGTGTGCAGGTCCACCGGGCAGCCGTGCTCGGAGGCCAACTCCAGGACCGCCTCGACGTAGCCGGCGGGGTCGGGGTCCAGGTCGGGGCAGCCGCCCACCACGGCGGCGCCCATCTTCAGCGCGTCGCGCAGCATCGCGAGCCCGTCGGCCCCGGCCGCGCCGGTCAGCAGGCGGGGCGTCGCCACCGTCGTCAGCTCCGCGAGCCCCCGCAGCGACCGCCTCGCCTGGAGGACGGCGCCCAATGCGCCGAGGCCCTGAACGTCGCCCACGCGTACGTGTGCGCGTACCGCCGTCGCCCCGTGCCCGAGTTGCAGCAGGGCCGCCTCCGTCGCCCGGCGCTGGACGTCGTCCGGCGCGTACGGCACCGGCCCGGGGCGCTCGGCGGACAGGGCGGTGTCGCCGTGGGCGTGCGGTTCGGCCGGGGCCGGCAGGAGCAGATAGCCGCTGAGATCCAGGCGTGTGGCGCCCGTACGGGCCGGTCCCGGCGCGAGGCTGCCGGTCGTGCCCACCGCCTCGATGCGCCCGCCGCCCAGCCGTACGTCCACGGTCCGGCCGTCGGTGAGCCGCGCCCCGCACAGCAGCAGGGCGGCAGGGTCGGACGGCCCGGAGGAACCCGGGAAGTCCGACGGCTGGTGGGGCTGCGGCTGACTGTCGGGCATCGCGCTCCAGGGTCGGGGCCGGGGGCTCGGGGCGGGCTCGCGTGAGGTCTGCGGGGGCGCTTTGCCCCCAAGATCACGCAGAGCGAGTCGAGCCTAGGGTGGCGAGCCGCGCGGGATGCGCAGGAGCGCAATAGTCGTACTGGTGTGGTCCGCCCATGGCAGTACACATGTCGCCCGCCCGCGTGGCCCCGCCTCTCCCGAAGACGCCATGCGCAACGACGCCCACGCGCGCGTGCCGCAACCCTCCCGGCCACTGTCGGCCGCACCCGCGAAGCCGGGCGCAAGCGCGTCCGGATGCATGCCTCTTCTGCGGCTCAGGAGGCGGCTGCGCGGGCTGAGATGAGGGGTGGGACGGGCCGCCGGATACGGATTTGGGTGAACGGCGGCGGACCGTGTAATGTCTTCATCGCTCGCCCCAATAGCTCAGTCGGCAGAGCGTCTCCATGGTAAGGAGAAGGTCAACGGTTCGATTCCGTTTTGGGGCTCTGGTGTGAGAGGTTCCCGTCGAAAGGCGGGGTCCGATCGCATCGCAGCGGTGTAGCTCAGTCGGTAGAGCAAGCGGCTCATAATCGCTGTGTCACCGGTTCAAGTCCGGTCACCGCTACTGACAGTAGCCGATTGCGGGGTCGGTCCTTCGATCGGCTACTCTTTTTTGCGTTGAATCAGTCCATCCGTTCGTCTTAGGAGCACTCACGTGGCTGCCACCGACGTCCGCCCGAAGATCACGCTGGCCTGCGTGGAGTGCAAGGAGCGGAACTACATCACCAAGAAGAACCGGCGTAACAACCCGGATCGTCTGGAGATGAAGAAGCACTGCCCGCGTTGCAACGCGCACACTGCGCACCGCGAAACGCGCTGATCAGGCTCGTACGCGAGGCCGTCCCCTTTCGAGGGGGCGGCCTCGCGTCGTTTCACCGGACTGTCGGCCGGAAGATCGGGAATCCGGCTTGCCGGGTCCAGGCCGTCCCGCCGCGCATTCCCCGGCCGGTATACGGCTAATTTGGGGCCATCACAGCAGACTTCAGGAGGTGCCGGGCCATGGCGCTCGACCAGTCCTTCGTGGGACGGACCTACCCGCCCACCGCGCCCTACGAGGTGGGCCGGGAGAAGATCCGCGAGTTCGCCGAGGCGGTGGGGGAGGCCAACCCGGCGTTCACCGATCCGGAGGCCGCGAAGGCATTCGGGTATTCCGATGTGATCGCCCCGCCCACGTTCGTGTTCTCCATCACTTTCCGGGCCGCGGGCCAGGTGATCGAGGATCCGCAGCTCGGCCTCGACTACAGCCGCGTCGTGCACGGCGACCAGAAGTTCGCCTACAGCCGCCCGGTGCGGGCCGGCGACCGGCTCACGGTCACCTCCACCATCGAGGCGATCAAGTCCCTCGCGGGCAACGACATCCTGGACATCCGTGGTGAGGTGCACGACGAGGCGGGCGAGCACGTCGTGACCGCCTGGACCAAGCTCGTGGCCCGCGCGGCCGAGGAGGCGTGAGGACCTGATGACGGCGAAGATCGCGTACGACGACGTCGAGGTCGGCACCGAGCTTCCGGCGCAGACCTTCCCCGTGACCCGCGACACCCTCGTGCGCTACGCGGGTGCCTCCGGGGACTTCAACCCGATTCACTGGAACGAGAAGTTCGCCAAGGAGGTCGGGCTGCCGGACGTCATCGCGCACGGCATGTTCACCATGGCCGAGGCGGTGCGCGTGGTCACCGACTGGACGGGGGACCCCGGCGCGGTCGTGGAGTACGGCGTGCGCTTCACCAAGCCGGTCGTCGTGCCGAACGACGACAAGGGCGCCCTGATCGAGGTCAGCGGCAAGGTCGCGGCCAAGCTCGACGACAACACCGTCCGCGTGGACCTGACGGCGACCAGCGGCGGCCAGAAGGTGCTGGGGATGTCCCGGGCCGTCGTACGACTGGCCTGACGGCTGGCGTGACGCGCTGAGCCGACCGGCGCGCAGCACTGAGGTAAGGGGCGTCCTCTTGGAGGGGCGCCCCTTACGTGCGTTCCGCTGTGTGCCTCCCGCGCGGGCTGCGATTGCCAAGTTAGTGATTGAGTACTAACTTTGCTTCATGCCCAGGATGAGTGCGGAGGAGCGGCGCGAGAGCGTCATTCGCGCGGCGACCGCCGAGTTCGCGCGTGGTGGTTACCACGGTGCGACCACGGAGGCGATCGCCCGGCGGGTCGGAGTCTCGCAGCCGTATCTCTTCCGCCTCTTTCCAGGCAAGAAGGCGATTTTCCTCGCGGCGGCCGACCGCTGCGTGGAGGACACCATCCGCACCTTCGAGGAGGCCGCGAAGGGGCTGGAGGGCCAGGAGGCCCAGAGCGCCATGGCGAACGCGTACACCAGGGTCATCGCGGAGCGGCCCGAGCGGCTGATGATGCAGATGCAGATGTACGTCGCCGTGGCGGCCGCCGAGGCGGAGGGCGACCGTGAGTTCGGCGAGGGCGTACGGGCCGGCTGGATGCGTCTGTGGGACACCGTGCGTGCCGCGCTCGGCGCGGACGCCGACGGGACGACCGCTTTCATGGCGCACGGGATGCTCATCAACTGCCTGGTGGCCATGGGCTTTCCGGACGGGCACCGGGTGTGGGAGGGGATCTATGCGTCGGACCGGCTCAAGGGCTGCCCGGAGGAGTAGGGCGTCACGGGCCGGGGAAGACCGGCGTTTTTTCATGGCTGCGAAAGTTAGTCATCAATAACTAACCGGATTGCTCCCTGGGGGAGAGATGTCACAGCAGAACGCACCGGGCACAGGCCGCGGGGGAGCCGTCTGGGCCCTCGTGATCACCAGCGTCGCCGGATTCATGGCAGCCCTCGACAACCTCGTCGTCACCACCGCCCTGCCCTCCATCCGCAAGGATCTCGGCGGGGCGCTGGACGACCTCGAATGGACCGTGAGCGCCTACACGCTCACCTTCGCCGTCCTGCTGATGTTCGGCGCCGCGCTCGGTGACCGCTTCGGGCGCCGGCGGCTCTTCATCGCCGGACTCACCGTCTTCACCGGCGCGTCCGCCGCCGCGGCCATGGCGCCCGGCATCGGGTCGCTGATCGCCGCCCGCGCGGTCCAGGGTGTCGGCGCGGCTGTGATGATGCCGCTCACGCTGACCCTGCTGACCGCGGCCGTGCCCGCCGCACGGCGCGGGACGATGTACGGCATCTGGGGCGCCGTCAACGGCCTCGCCGTCGCCTCCGGGCCGCTCATCGGCGGCAGCCTCACCGAACACGTCTCCTGGCACTGGATCTTCTGGCTGAACGTGCCGCTCGGCCTCGCGGTGCTGCCGCTCGCCCGGCTGCGGCTCGCCGAGTCCTTCGGCGCCGGAGCCCGGCTCGACGTCCCCGGCACGCTGCTGGCCAGCGGCGGGCTCTTCGGGGTCGTCTACGGCCTGGTCCGCGGGCCGGCCGACGGCTGGAGCGACGCCGTGGTGCTCACCGCGCTGTTCTCCGGCGCCGCCCTGCTGGCCGGTTTTGTGATCTACAGCTCCCGCGCGGAGCACCCGATGCTTCCCATGCGGCTGTTCCGCTCCCGTGCCTTCGCCGGGATCAACGCGGCCAGCCTGCTGATGTTCGTCGGGATGTTCGGCTCGATCTTCCTGCTCAGCCAGTACATGCAGGGCGTGCTCGGCTACTCGCCCACCGAGGCGGGTCTGCGGATGCTGCCGTGGACCGGTATGCCGATGCTCGTCGCGCCGGTCGCCGGAATCCTCTCCGACCGCATCGGCGGCCGCCCGGTCGTCGCGGCGGGCCTGTTCTTCCAGGCCGTCGGGCTGGGTTACATGGCCGTCGTGGCCACCGCGGACGCCTCCTACGCGGTCCAGCTGCCCGCCCTGATGATCAGCGGGGTCGGTATGGCCCTGTACTTCGCTCCGGCCGCCAACCTCGTGATGTCCAGCGTCCGCCCGCAGGAGCAGGGCATCGCCTCCGGTGCGAACAACGCGCTGCGCGAGGTGGGCGGCGCGCTCGGCATCGCCGTGATGTCGTCGATCTTCTCCGCGCAGGGCGGTTACGGGAGTGCGCAGAGCTTCGTGGACGGCCTGCGGCCCGCCCTGGTCACCGGCTCGGCGGTGGTCGCCGTCGCCGCACTGGCGGCCTTGGCGATCCCGGCGCGGCGCAGTGCCGTCCCTGCCGGGGCGGAGGACGAGCAGGGGCCCGGCCACGTCCGGGCGCCCGCCTCCCGTGAAGCCGCCTCGCTGGAAACCACCGCCCGCTGATCAGGAACGCGCCGAAAGAGCCCGGCCCTTGGCGCCCGTTCTTCCCCGGACCGCGCCGATCGCTCCGCCGCGGGACACCGAGGCGCACGTCTTCACCTCGCGTTTCTGTACCTCCCGCTCTCTGAACCTCCCGCGTCGGGACCGCACCCTGAGGGGCGCCCCGGCCTTCCTCGCCCATGCCCCTGCGGTAGGGCGCCAGAAACGTCCACGCGCGCGTGGTCCCGACAGATGGGACCACGCGCGCGTGCGTACGCCGGTCGTGGCCGGGGCCGCGGAGCCAGCGTGTGCCGGACGGGGGCGCCGCCCGGTGGAGCGGACCGAGGGGACGCGTGTGTGACGGGCTGTCCGAGGCGTCTCGTAGTCTTGGGGCCGTGCAGGTACTCCACGACGCCCCCCTTGCCCCGCTGACCACGTTCCGGCTGGGCGGTCCCGCGACGCGGCTGGTGACCGCCGAGACCGACGCCGAGGTGATCGACGCCGTTCGCGAGGCCGACGACAACGAGACCCCGCTGCTGATCGTCGGCGGCGGGTCGAACCTGGTCATCGGCGACAAGGGCTTCGACGGCACCGCCCTGCGCATCGCCACGCGCGGTGCCGAGCTGCGCGGCACGACGCTGGAGCTGGCCGCCGGTGAGGTGTGGACCGACGCCGTGGCCCGCACGGTCGAAGCCGGGCTCGCCGGGATCGAGTGCCTGGCCGGCATCCCGGGCTCCGCGGGCGCCACCCCGATCCAGAACGTGGGCGCCTACGGCCAGGAGGTGTCCTCCACCATCACCGAGGTGGTCGCCTACGACCGGCGCGCCGGCGAGACGGTCACGCTGACGAACGAGGAGTGCGCCTTCTCGTACCGGCACAGCCGATTCAAGGCCGACCCCGCGCGCTACGTCGTCCTGCGCGTCCGCTTTCGGCTGGAGGACGCGGGCGGGCTGTCCGCGCCCCTCAAGTACCCCGAGGTCGCCCGTGCGCTCGGTGTCGGGGCCGGTGACCGGGTGCCGCTGGCCGAGGCCCGCGAGACCGTGCTGAAGCTGCGTGCCGGAAAAGGCATGGTGCTCGATCCCGAGGACCACGACACCTGGTCGGCCGGGTCCTTCTTCACCAACCCGATCCTCACCGAAGAGCAGTTCGCCGCGTTCCACGCGTGCGCGTGCGAGCGGCTGGGGGAGGGCGTCGAGCCTCCCGCCTATCCGGCGGGTGAGGGCCGTACGAAGACCTCCGCGGCCTGGCTGATCGACAAGGCGGGCTTCACCAAGGGCTACGGCACCGGGCCCGCCCGCATCTCCACCAAGCACACCCTGGCCCTCACCAACCGGGGCGCGGCCACCACCGAGGACCTGCTGGCGCTGGCCCGCGAGGTCGTCGCCGGTGTCCGCGAGGCCTTCGGGATCACCCTCGTCAACGAACCGGTCACCGTGGGCGTCAGCCTCTAGTACGGCGGTTCAGTAGGCCACGCCGACCCCCTGCTTCACCGTCGCCTCGTCGCCGGTCATCGACAGCATCGCGTGCGCGACGTCCGCGCGCGCGATGAAGCGGCCGGCCCGCGGGAAGCCGCCGACGACCGTGCGGTAGTGGCCGGTGAGCGGCTTGTCCTGGAGGCGCGGGGGCCGTACGGAGGTCCAGTCCGTGCCGCTGCGGGCCAGCTCGGCCTCCATCTCGGCGAGGTCGGCGTAGATGTCCTTGAGGACGGCCCTCACCACGCCGCGCATGGCCCGGTCCAGGGCGCCGTCGCCCTCGGCCGCGGGGCCGACCGGACCGGCGCTGACCACCAGCAGCCGCCGTACACCCTCGGCCTCCATGGCGCGCAGCACCGTGCGGGTCAGCCGGGCGGCGACCCCGGCGTCCTTGCGGCTGCGCGCGCCCAGGCCGGACAGGACGGCGTCCCGGCCCGCGACGGCGGCACGCACGCCCTCCGGGTCGCTCAGGTCGGCCTGGAACACCTCCGGCGCACCGCCACCGACGGCTGGGACATCGAACCGGGACGGATCGCGGACCACGGCGGTGACCCGGTGGCCGGCGTCGAGCGCCTGGCGGACGATCTCCCGGCCGATGCCGCCGGTGGCGCCGAAAACGGTGAGGTTCATGAGTGATACTCCCGGGTTCGGGGTGGGTGGGTGAGTGTTCACTCACCCCTGCTCCCTCTAGAGTGGGTAAACACTCACCCACCCGTCAAGCCCGATTGGACGCCTCATGGAGCCAGAGCCGAAGCCCGCGCGCGTGCGCATCCTCGACGCCGCACACGAGCTGATGCTCACCGCCGGGCTCGCCCGCGCCACCACCAAGGAGATCGCGCGCGCCGCCGGCTGCTCGGAAGCGGCTCTCTACAAGTACTTCGCCGGCAAGGAAGAGCTGTTCGTCCAGGTACTCAAGGAGCGACTGCCCCGCCTGACGCCGCTGCTCGGCAGCCTCGCCGCCGAACCGGGACAGGGCACCCTGGAGGGCAACCTCACCGAGATCGCGCGCCAGGCCGCCCTCTTCTACGAGCAGAGCTTCCCGATCGCCGCCTCGCTGTACGCCGAGCCCCAGCTCAGGGAGCGCCATTTCGAGGCGCTGCGCGAGCTCGGCTCGGGCCCGCACCGGCCCATCCAGGACCTGGACGCCTACCTGCGCGCCGAGCAGGCCGCGGGCCGCGTCCGCGCCGACGCCGACACCTTCGCGGCCGCCTCCCTGCTGCTGGGCGCCTGCGCGCAGCGCGCGTTCGCCTACGACGCGACCGACACGGGGGAGCGGCCGCCGGTCGATGCGTTCGCCGCGCGGCTCGCGAAGACGCTGCTGGGCGGAATCTCCGTTGCGCCGGGCTCCGCGTGAGCCTCACGCTGAGCGCATGACAAGTGCCCCAAGTGCCCCAAGTGCCCCGAACGCGCCGCGCACTTCCGGGAGCACGGCCGCATGCGGCTGAGGCTGCGCGAGTTCCGGACCCGCACCGGACCGTACGCACACCGGGTCGTCCAGCCCTGGCAGCCCCTGCGCCACACGTCGCTGCGTGCCCCCGAGCCCATCGGGCTGCTGCTCGGCGACCACGACGGGCTGAACCGGCTCGCGGGCCTGTTCTCCTTCGCCGCGTACTCCCCGCACACGATCGTCCATGTGCCGCTGCGCGACGGCGTTCCGCCCGACGAGGGCGTCGGTGACCTGGTCGACCTCGTCCTCGTCCACCACTCGCTCGGGCTGCGCGCCGGCCGGTGGCCCGAACTGCGGCGGAAGCTGCGGCACAGCACCCCGCTGACCGTCCGCACCGACGAGGCGCGCACCGCGCGGGACGCCGCGGCCTGGCGGGCGGGCCTGGGCCGCGCGGACTTCCGGGACGAACTGCGGCACGCCACGCACGCGCGTACGTTCCTTCTCTTCGGCAGCCGGACGTCGTTCGCCGAGACGGCCACCGGATTCGCCCACGCGGCGGGCCACGGGCCGCTCCAGCGGGGTGTGGGCGAAGGACGCATGGCGTACCTGGGGTCGTTCCTGCCGCTGGTCGAGTCGCCCGGCGGCGGGCACCCCGTGGAGGTGATGGTCTGTTTCAAGCCCCGGCCGCCGTACGCCCACTTCAGGCGGCCGGGCGCACCAGCCACTCGTCCACGCCGGCCAGCAGCCGCGCCCTGACCTGCTCCGGGGCGGCCGAACCGCGTACCGACTGACGCGCCAGCTCCGCGAGTTCGGCGTCCGAGAAGCCGTGGACGTGCCGGGCGATCTCGTACTGGGCGGCCAGCCGGGAGCCGAACAGCAGCGGGTCGTCGGCACCGAGCGCCATCGGGACGCCCGCCTCGAAGAACGTGCGCAGCGGCACGTCCTCGGCCTTCTCGTACACACCGAGCGCCACATTGGACGCCGGGCACACCTCGCAGGTCACCTGCCGGTCCGCCAGCCGCTTCAGCAGCCGCGGGTCCTCCGCCGCGCGCACCCCGTGTCCGATCCGGTGGGCGTGCAGGTCGTCCAGGCAGTCGCGCACCGAGGCCGGGCCGGTCAGCTCGCCGCCGTGCGGGGCCGACAGCAGGCCGCCCTCGCGCGCGATGTGGAAGGCCCGGTCGAAGTCGCGCGCCATGCCGCGCCGCTCGTCGTTGGAGAGCCCGAAGCCGACCACGCCCCGGTCCGCGTACCGCACGGCCAGCCGGGCCAGGGTGCGCGCGTCCAGCGGATGTTTCATCCGGTTGGCGGCGACCAGGACGCGCATGCCGAGCCCGGTCTCCCGGGCCGTGGTGTCCACCGCGTCCAGGATGATCTCCAGCGTCGGGATCAGACCGCCCATCCGGGGCGCGTACGACGTCGGGTCCACCTGGATCTCCAGCCAGCCCGAGCCGTCCTTCAGGTCCTCCTCGGCCGCCTCCCGGACGAGGCGCTGGATGTCCTCCGGCTCGCGCAGGCAGGAGCGCGCCGCGTCGTACAGCCGCTGGAAACGGAACCAGCCGCGTTCGTCCGTGGCCCGCAGTTTCGGCGGCTCGCCGCTGGTCAGCGCGCCCGTCAGGGCGTCGGGCAGACGTACGCCGTACTTGTCGGCCAGTTCCAGCACGGTGGCCGGTCGCATCGAGCCGGTGAAGTGCAGGTGCAGATGGGCTTTCGGCAGCTCAGAGAGATCACGTACACGCTCCATTCCAGGATCCTGCCGTACGTCCCCGAACTCCCGGAAGCCGTTTCCCTGAACGTGGTCTTGCTCGCACACAGAAGCGGGCCGTCTCCCCGCAGGGAAACGGCCCGCACGCGTGCGTGGCGGCCAGGAACTAGTCCCGGGCCTCCGCCAGCAGCTTCTGCAGCCGGCTCACGCCCTCGACGAGGTCCTCGTCACCGAGCGCGTACGACAGCCGCAGGTAGCCCGGGGTGCCGAAGGCCTCGCCCGGGACGACCGCGACCTCGGCCTCCTCCAGGATCAGCGCGGCCAGCTCGACCGTGTTCTGCGGGCGCTTGCCGCGGATCTCCTTGCCGAGGAGAGCCTTGACCGACGGGTACGCGTAGAAGGCGCCCTCGGGCTCCGGGCAGAGCACGCCGTCGATCTCGCCCAGCATCCGCACGATCGTCCTGCGGCGGCGGTCGAAGGCCTCGCGCATCTCCGCCACGGCCGTGAGGTCACCGGAGACGGCGGCCAGCGCGGCCACCTGGGCCACGTTGGAGACGTTCGAGGTGGCGTGCGACTGGAGGTTCGTCGCGGCCTTGACGACGTCCTTCGGGCCGATGACCCAGCCCACGCGCCAGCCGGTCATGGCGTACGTCTTCGCGACGCCGTTGACCACGACGCACTTGTCGCGCAGCTCGGGCAGGAGCGCCGGCAGGGAGGTGAACTCCGCGTCGCCGTAGACGAGGTGCTCGTAGATCTCGTCCGTGAGCACCCACAGGCCGTGCTCGTGGGCCCAGCGGCCGATCGCCTCTGCCTGCTCGCGGCTGTAGACCGCGCCGGTCGGGTTGGACGGGGAGACGAAGAGGACGACCTTGGTGCGCTCCGTGCGCGCCGCCTCCAGCTGCTCCACGCCGACGCGGTAGCCGGTGGTCTCGTCGGCCACGACCTCGACCGGGACGCCGCCCGCGAGGCGGATCGACTCGGGGTACGTCGTCCAGTACGGGGCCGGGACGATGACCTCGTCGCCCGGGTCGAGGATCGCCGCGAACGCCTCGTAGATGGCCTGCTTGCCGCCGTTGGTCACGAGGATCTCGGAGACCTCCGGCTCGTAGCCGGAGTCGCGCAGCGTCTTCGCGGCGATCGCGGCCTTCAGCTCGGGCAGGCCGCCGGCCGGCGTGTAGCGGTGGTACTTGGGGTTCTTGCAGGCCTCGACGGCCGCCTCGACGATGTAGTCCGGGGTCGGGAAGTCGGGCTCGCCGGCGCCGAAGCCGATCACCGGACGCCCGGCGGCCTTCAGGGCCTTGGCTTTGGCGTCCACGGCGAGGGTGGCGGACTCGGAGATCGCGCCGACTCGGGCGGAGACCCGGCGCTCGGTGGGAGGGGTTGCAGCGCTCATGCGGCCCATCGTTCCAGACCGGAAATGTCCCCGGCACGCGGGTTTCACAGACTGAACAGCAAGGTGTCGGCACGTGAACACGGATCCGAATCCGGGGCCGATCCGCTCTTTGGCCAGGACGATCTTCGGTCGCACCGCCCCGGACGGGCACTTTCTGTTCGACGCCGGGCCGTGGACCACGTACACTCTCACCTCGTTGGCCTTCGGCAGCCGCCGCCGGCACCGGTGCACACCGAGCACCCGGTCGGATGCGGTACGTTGGGGGGCACACAAAGGGTCGTAGCTCAATTGGTAGAGCACCGGTCTCCAAAACCGGCGGTTGGGGGTTCAAGTCCCTCCGGCCCTGCTACACACACCGCCAGGATGTGTGCGCATGTACGTTCAGTAATGCACCGCCGTGCGGCTCCAGAAACCGGGCGCGGCACGGCCATGACCCGGGACCAGGTGAGGACGCATGACGGACGCCGTGGGCTCCATCGACACGCCTGATGCCCAGGACGAGGTGTCCGAGTCCAAGAAGGCCCGCAAGGGCGGCAAGCGCGCCAAGAAGGGCCCGCTGAAGCGCCTCGCCACCTTCTACCGCCAGATCGTCGCGGAACTCCGCAAGGTCGTCTGGCCGACTCGCAACCAGCTGACGTCGTACACCACTGTGGTGATCTTCTTCGTCGCCATCATGATCGCCCTGGTGACCGTGATTGACTATGGGCTCAACCACGCGGCCAAGTACGTCTTCGGCTGAGCCAAGAGCGAAGGGCGCCGTGGTACCGGCGCCCGTTTTCGCATGTTCCACCCCTATGTATCCAGGAAGAAGCAGCCACCGTGTCTGACCAGAACCTGAACGACGCCATCGAGTCGCACGGGCAGGACGTCGAGTCCGTGGAAGACGAGCTCGACATCGTCGAAGGTGCGGACGAGGACCTGGACGAGGTCGAGGCTGCCGACGACCAGGCGGGCGAGCCGGCCGAGGAGGCCGCGCTGCACGTCGAGGACGAGGACGGCGAGGAAGCCGAAGAGGCGGAAGACGCCGAAGAGGCCGAAGAGGCCGAAGAAGCTGTCGCGGAGGCCGCCGAGGAGGAGCCGGCCGCGCCGGTCGACCCCGTCGAGGCCCTGCGCCAGGAGCTGCGCATCCTGCCCGGCGAGTGGTACGTCATCCACACCTACGCCGGTTACGAGAACCGCGTGAAGACCAACCTGGAGCAGCGCGCCGTCTCGCTGAACGTCGAGGACTACATCTTCCAGGCCGAGGTGCCGCAGGAAGAGGTCGTCCAGATCAAGAACGGCGACCGCAAGACGATCAAGCAGAACAAGCTGCCGGGTTACGTCCTGGTCCGCATGGACCTGACCAACGAGTCCTGGGGCGTCGTCCGCAACACCCCGGGCGTCACCGGCTTCGTCGGCAACGCCTACGACCCGTACCCGCTGACCCTGGACGAGATCGTCAAGATGCTCGCCCCGGAGGCCGAGGAGAAGGCCGCCCGTGAGGCCGCCGAGGCCGAGGGCAAGCCCGCCCCGCAGCGCAAGGTCGAGGTCCAGGTGCTGGACTTCGAGGTCGGCGACTCGGTCACCGTCACCGACGGCCCGTTCGCCACGCTCCAGGCGACCATCAACGAGATCAACCCCGACTCCAAGAAGGTCAAGGGTCTGGTGGAGATCTTCGGTCGCGAGACGCCGGTCGAGCTGTCCTTCGACCAGATCCAGAAGAACTAGTTCTCTCTGGAGCCACCGCTTCCGAGCAGGTCAGGCAGGCTGTCTCAGCCCGTCTGACCTGCTCGGTTTTAAGCCGCGCATCTATACCCGTTATCGTTGTGCGGTATGCCTGCGTCAGGACTCGTTCCGCGCGCGGGCATGGACCCGAATCGAAAGGACCCGGAGAGTAATGCCTCCCAAGAAGAAGAAGGTCACGGGGCTCATCAAGCTCCAGATCAACGCCGGTGCGGCGAACCCGGCCCCGCCGGTCGGTCCCGCGCTGGGCCAGCACGGCGTCAACATCATGGAGTTCTGCAAGGCGTACAACGCCGCGACCGAGTCGCAGCGTGGCTGGGTGATCCCGGTGGAGATCACGGTCTACGAGGACCGCTCCTTCACCTTCGTCACCAAGACGCCGCCGGCCGCGAAGATGATCCTCAAGGCCGCTGGTGTCGAGAAGGGCTCCGGCGAGCCGCACAAGACCAAGGTCGCCAAGATCACCGAGGCGCAGGTCCGCGAGATCGCCACGACCAAGATGCCCGACCTCAACGCCAACGACCTGGACGCCGCGTCGAAGATCATCGCCGGCACCGCCCGTTCCATGGGCATCACGGTCGAGGGCTGACCTCACCCCCCAGCAGTCATGCGGCCGTAGCCGGTCGCACGTGGCAGGGCCTGCTCGGCCCAGAGACCACGACTCCTTTCAGAACACACAGGAGCAAGTTGTGAGCAAGCGCAGCAAGGCCCTTCGCGCTGCGGACGAGAAGATCGACCGGGAGAAGCTGTACGCCCCGCTCGAGGCCGTCCGTCTCGCCAAGGAGACCTCCACGACCAAGTTCGACGCCACCGTCGAGGTCGCCTTCCGTCTGGGTGTCGACCCGCGCAAGGCCGACCAGATGGTCCGTGGCACCGTGAACCTTCCGCACGGCACCGGTAAGACCGCCCGGGTCCTGGTCTTCGCGACCGGTGACCGTGCCGAGGCCGCGCGTGCCGCGGGCGCCGACATCGTCGGTGCCGACGAGCTGATCGACGAGGTGGCGAAGGGCCGTCTGGACTTCGACGCCGTCGTCGCCACCCCGGACCTCATGGGCAAGGTCGGCCGCCTCGGCCGCGTCCTCGGCCCGCGTGGTCTGATGCCGAACCCGAAGACCGGCACCGTGACCCCGGACACCGCCAAGGCTGTGACCGAGATCAAGGGCGGCAAGATCGAGTTCCGCGTCGACAAGCACTCGAACCTGCACTTCATCATCGGCAAGGCGTCCTTCGACGACGCCAAGCTGGTGGAGAACTACGGCGCCGCGCTGGAGGAGATCCTCCGTCTGAAGCCGTCCGCCGCCAAGGGTCGCTACATCAAGAAGGCCGCGGTCAGCACCACCATGGGCCCCGGCATCCAGCTCGACCCGAACCGCACCCGCAACCTCCTCGTCGAGGAGGACCCGGCCGCCGTCTGAGCCCCGCGCTCACCCCGGTAGCCGCGTCAGGTACGCGTGAAGCAGAGGGCGGGCCCCGCAACCTTCCAGGTGCGGGGCCCGTCCTTTCTTCGTGCAGCCTCTCGAACGGCTGTCAGTGCCCTGGACTAGCGTGCAGGACACACGACTCATAGGGGTGGGACCAGATGAACAGCACGACCGTGCGCCGTACGGCCCTTGGCATAGCGGCCGCCGCCGCACTGACGTCCGTGGCGGCCTGCGGCTCCGCCGGCGGTACGGGCAAGAGCGACAAGGCGGCCGGCGGCGGCACGATCCACGTCAGCCCCATCGCCGCCGTGCTGCGCACCGCCGAGCAGTCCACCGACAAGGCGAACTCGGCCACGGTGCGCTCCACCATGTCCGTCGGCGACGTGATCTCGACGTCCTCGACCGGGTCCCTGCGCTGGGGCGACGGCCTCCGCGGCGACCTCACCATCACCTACACCGGCGGTCGGCTGGCCGAGGCCATGCGCAAGAACGGTGCGGCGCCGGCGATGCACGCCCGCTATCTGCCGGACGCCTACTACGTGAACATGGGCGCCGCCTCCGCCCAGCGCATGGGCGGCAGGCACTGGCTCAAGTACGCGTACGACGACCTCGCGAAGTTCGGCGGCGCCTCCGGGTCGTACATGAAGGACCAGATCCAGACCGCCACGCCGAATTCCTCCGTCCAGATGCTGCTGGCCTCCGGCGATGTGAAGAAGGTGGGCGAGGAGCCGGTCTCCGGCGCCCGCGCCACGCACTACTCCGGAACGGTGAACGTCGCCGACCTCGCGGGCAGGAGCAGCAACCTCACCGCGGAGCAGATGTCGGCCCTGAAGGCCCAGCTCGACACGGCGGGGATCACCACCGAGACCATCGACATCTGGATCAACGACCAGAACCTGCTGGTGAAGAAGTCCGAGAAGGCGCACACGGCCAAGGGCGAGCTGACCAACACCGCCTCCTACAGCGACTACGGCGTGCAGGTCTCCGCGGAGGCGCCCCCGGCCGGTGACACCAAGGACTTCAAGGACCTGATGAACTCCCTCGGCACCCCCGGCTCGGGGAACGTGGCGAGCGGCTCGGCCAGCGCCTCCTGAAGCGCCTCGCTGGACGGGCGGGCCGGCGGATTTGCTCCCGTGCGGCCCGTTCCCGTACTCTCTTCCCGAAGCCAAAGACCGCTGGTCGTTGCCGTGCGCTCCCACGAGGGCGCGGTGGCCGAAGGATCCGCTGAAAAGTGGACGACCCGCGCAGGTGTCAGTGGAAGAACTCCCGGAGTGCGCGCGCCTCGCGTGTGTGCGGCCGGTCGAGTCCGCCCCGAGCGCCTGCGCCGGGGCGTTTCGTTTACCCAGTCCTCCTTCGGGTCCGCGCGGTCAGAATCACCCGGAAGGAGGCCGAGGCTCTATGGCGAGGCCCGACAAGGCTGCCGCGGTTGCCGAGCTGACGGACAAGTTCCGCAGCTCCAACGCCGCCGTGCTGACCGAGTACCGCGGTCTCACCGTGGCGCAGCTCAAGACGCTGCGCCGGTCGCTCGGTGAGAACGCCCAGTACGCCGTGGTGAAGAACACGCTGACCAAGATTGCGGCCAACGAGGCCGGGATCACGCTGGACGACCAGCTTTTCGCTGGTCCGACGGCTGTTGCCTTCGTCACCGGTGACCCGGTGGAGTCGGCGAAGGGTCTCCGTGACTTCGCCAAGGACAACCCGAATCTCGTCATCAAGGGCGGTGTCCTTGACGGCAAGGCGCTGTCCGCCGACGAGATCAAGAAGCTTGCGGACCTCGAGTCCCGCGAGGTTCTGCTCTCCAAGCTGGCGGGTGCCTTCAAGGGCAAGCAGTCCCAGGCTGCTCAGCTCTTCCAGGCGCTTCCCTCGAAGCTCGTCCGCACCGTGGATGCTCTTCGCGCCAAGCAGGACGAGCAGGGCGGTGCCGAGTAATTCGGCTCGCATCATGACCGCCGCCTGAGGCGGCGGTCGTAGCGGGCCGAACGTACGCCCGCCATTCATGTACATCCGGCACCTGCCGATTGAGTGGAAGGAAAGCCATCATGGCTCTCACCCAGGACGAACTGCTCGCCGAGTTCGAGGGCATGACCCTCATCCAGCTCTCCGAGTTCGTGAAGGCGTTCGAGGAGAAGTTCGACGTCACCGCCGCCGCCGCGGTCGCCGTCGCGGGCCCGGCCGGCCCGGCCGCCGCCGCCCCGGTCGAGGAGGAGAAGGACGAGTTCGACGTCGTCCTCACCGGCGCCGGCGACAAGAAGATCCAGGTCATCAAGGTCGTGCGCGAGCTCACCTCCCTGGGCCTCAAGGAGGCCAAGGACCTGGTCGACGGCACCCCGAAGCCGGTCCTCGAGAAGGTCAACAAGGAGGCCGCTGACAAGGCCGCCGAGGCCCTCAAGGGCGCCGGTGCCTCCGTCGAGGTCAAGTAACACCTTCCGGGTCCTCCGGGACTCGAACGCGCGCTGACCGCAGCCTCGTGGCGCCGTGAAAAGTGCCACGCAGGGCTGTAACGCGAACGCACCGAAGAGCGATCATCCATCCGGGTGGTCGCTCTTCGGCGTTCCCGGCGGGCCCGACCACGGTTGCCTTGCACTCGCGACGGCGAGGGGTATGGTGATCTTCGTCGTGTCTCCGGACCGTCCGCGGACCGCCCGCTTCGGACTGGGGGGCCTTGACGAACCGCACGCAGCGCGCAATTCTCAGGACGCGTCGTCACAAGGATCCGAATCCGAGGCATGGATCGACGACGAAGAGGGCAGTATCAACGTGCGTTGAGGGCAGCATGCCGAGGGCGTTGACGAAGGCGTTGAGAACAACGAGAGTCGCAAGGGTCTCAGCAACCCGGGACTGGACATCAGTGTGCCAAGTGGCTACACTGACCCTTTGCGCTGCCTGTTAGCTGTCCCCTGCCCGTCACCAGGGGTCTGCCCTCACTTGAGCATCGACGACAAAAGCTCCCTTGACCTGGGGTTTCTGTCTCTATGCATGGGAGAGGGGCCGGCACGCGCGTAGTGAGTCCGAGCCCTCGGAAGGACCCCCTCTTGGCCGCCTCGCGCAATGCCTCGACCGCGAATACGAACAACGGCGCCAGCACCGCCCCGCTGCGCATCTCCTTTGCAAAGATCAAGGAGCCTCTCGAGGTTCCGAACCTGCTCGCGCTGCAGACCGAGAGCTTTGACTGGCTGCTCGGCAACACCGCCTGGCAGAGTCGGGTCGAGGAGGCTCTGGAGAACGGTCAGGACGTCCCCACCAAGTCCGGTCTGGAGGAGATCTTCGAGGAGATCTCCCCGATCGAGGACTTCTCCGGGTCGATGTCCCTGACGTTCCGGGACCACCGCTTCGAGCCGCCGAAGAACTCCATCGACGAGTGCAAGGAGCGCGACTTCACGTACGCCGCCCCGCTCTTCGTCACCGCCGAGTTCACCAACAACGAGACCGGTGAGATCAAGTCCCAGACGGTCTTCATGGGCGACTTCCCGCTCATGACGAACAAGGGCACCTTCGTCATCAACGGCACCGAGCGTGTCGTGGTGTCCCAGCTGGTCCGTTCCCCCGGTGTCTACTTCGACTCCTCCATCGACAAGACGTCCGACAAGGACATCTTCTCCGCCAAGATCATCCCGTCCCGGGGTGCCTGGCTGGAGATGGAGATCGACAAGCGCGACATGGTCGGTGTCCGTATCGACCGCAAGCGCAAGCAGTCGGTCACCGTGCTGCTGAAGGCTCTCGGCTGGACGACCGAGCAGATCCTCGAGGAGTTCGGCGAGTACGAGTCCATGCGCGCCACCCTGGAGAAGGACCACACCCAGGGCCAGGACGACGCGCTGCTCGACATCTACCGCAAGCTGCGTCCGGGCGAGCCCCCCACGCGCGAGGCCGCGCAGACGCTGCTGGAGAACCTCTACTTCAACCCGAAGCGTTACGACCTCGCCAAGGTCGGCCGCTACAAGGTGAACAAGAAGCTCGGCGCGGACGAGCCGCTGGACGCCGGCGTGCTCACCACCGACGACGTCATCGCCACCATCAAGTACCTGGTGAAGCTGCACGCCGGCGAGACCGAGACGACCGGCGAGTCCGGCCGCACGATCATGGTCGAGACCGACGACATCGACCACTTCGGCAACCGTCGCATCCGCAGCGTCGGCGAGCTGATCCAGAACCAGGTCCGTACGGGTCTCGCCCGTATGGAGCGCGTCGTGCGCGAGCGTATGACGACCCAGGACGTCGAGGCGATCACGCCGCAGACCCTGATCAACATCCGCCCGGTCGTGGCGTCGATCAAGGAGTTCTTCGGTACGTCGCAGCTGTCCCAGTTCATGGACCAGAACAACCCGCTGTCGGGGCTGACGCACAAGCGTCGTCTGAACGCCCTCGGCCCGGGTGGTCTCTCCCGTGAGCGGGCCGGCTTCGAGGTCCGTGACGTGCACCCGTCGCACTACGGCCGCATGTGCCCGATCGAGACGCCCGAAGGCCCGAACATCGGTCTGATCGGCTCGCTCGCCTCCTACGGCCGCGTCAACGCGTTCGGTTTCGTCGAGACCCCGTACCGCAAGGTCGAGGGCGGCCAGGTCACCGACGAGGTGGACTACCTGACCGCCGACGAGGAGGACCGCTTCGTCATCGCGCAGGCCAACGCCACGCTGACCGACGAGCTCCGCTTCGCCGAGAACCGCGTCCTGGTCCGCCGCCGTGGCGGCGAGGTCGACTACGTCGCCGGTGACGACGTGGACTACATGGACGTCTCGCCGCGCCAGATGGTGTCGGTCGCGACCGCCATGATCCCCTTCCTCGAGCACGACGACGCCAACCGTGCCCTCATGGGCGCGAACATGATGCGTCAGGCCGTGCCGCTGATTAAGTCCGAGTCCCCGCTCGTCGGCACCGGCATGGAGTACCGCTCCGCCGTCGACGCCGGTGACGTGGTCAAGGCCGAGAAGGACGGTGTGGTCCAGGAGGTCTCCGCGGACTACATCACCACCGCCAACGACGACGGCACGTACATCACGTACCGCCTGGCCAAGTTCTCCCGGTCCAACCAGGGCACCTCGGTCAACCAGAAGGTCATCGTCAACGAGGGCGACCGCGTCATCGAGGGCCAGGTCCTCGCCGACGGTCCGGCCACCCAGAACGGCGAGATGGCCCTCGGCAAGAACCTGCTCGTGGCGTTCATGCCGTGGGAGGGTCACAACTACGAGGACGCGATCATCCTGTCGCAGCGCCTCGTGCAGGACGACGTCCTCTCCTCGATCCACATCGAGGAGCACGAGGTCGACGCCCGTGACACCAAGCTCGGCCCCGAGGAGATCACCCGGGACATCCCGAACGTCTCCGAGGAGGTCCTCGCCGACCTCGACGAGCGCGGCATCATCCGCATCGGTGCCGAGGTCATCGCCGGTGACATCCTCGTCGGCAAGGTCACGCCCAAGGGCGAGACCGAGCTGACCCCCGAGGAGCGCCTGCTGCGCGCGATCTTCGGTGAGAAGGCCCGTGAGGTCCGTGACACCTCGCTGAAGGTGCCGCACGGCGAGACCGGCAAGGTCATCGGCGTGCGCGTCTTCGACCGCGAGGAGGGCGACGAGCTGCCGCCGGGCGTGAACCAGCTGGTCCGCGTCTACGTCGCGCAGAAGCGCAAGATCACGGACGGTGACAAGCTCGCCGGCCGGCACGGCAACAAGGGTGTCATCTCCAAGATCCTGCCGATCGAGGACATGCCGTTCCTGGAGGACGGCACCCCGGTCGACATCATCCTGAACCCGCTCGGTGTCCCGTCCCGAATGAACCCGGGACAGGTCCTGGAGATCCACCTCGGCTGGCTCGCCAGCCGCGGCTGGGACGTCTCCGGCCTCGCGGACGAGTGGGCCCAGCGCCTCCAGGCCATCGGCGCCGACCAGGTCGCCCCGCGCACCAACGTCGCGACCCCGGTCTTCGACGGTGCCCGCGAGGACGAGCTGGCAGGTCTGCTGCAGCACACCATCCCGAACCGCGACGGCGAGCGCATGGTGCTCCCGTCCGGCAAGGCGCGGCTGTTCGACGGCCGCTCCGGTGAGCCGTTCCCGGACCCGATCTCGGTCGGCTACATGTACATCCTCAAGCTGCACCACCTGGTCGACGACAAGCTGCACGCCCGCTCGACCGGCCCGTACTCGATGATCACCCAGCAGCCGCTGGGTGGTAAGGCGCAGTTCGGTGGCCAGCGCTTCGGCGAGATGGAGGTGTGGGCCCTCGAGGCCTACGGCGCCGCGTACGCCCTCCAGGAGCTGCTGACCATCAAGTCCGACGACGTCACCGGCCGCGTGAAGGTCTACGAGGCCATCGTCAAGGGCGAGAACATCCCCGAGCCCGGCATCCCCGAGTCCTTCAAGGTGCTCATCAAGGAGATGCAGTCGCTCTGCCTGAACGTGGAGGTGCTGTCCAGCGACGGTATGTCCATCGAGATGCGCGACACCGATGAGGACGTCTTCCGCGCTGCGGAGGAGCTCGGTATCGACCTGTCCCGGCGCGAGCCGAGCAGCGTCGAAGAGGTCTGACGGGAGTCCGGCAGGGGCCTCGCGATGAGTGAGGCCCCCGCCGACCCCCAGGCCCCCGTTTCAGACCACAGACTTACGACCCTGAGAGGGATTGACGCATAGTGCTCGACGTCAACTTCTTCGACGAGCTCCGGATCGGCCTGGCCACCGCTGACGACATCCGTCAGTGGAGCCACGGTGAGGTCAAGAAGCCCGAGACCATCAACTACCGCACCCTGAAGCCCGAAAAGGACGGACTCTTCTGCGAGAAGATCTTCGGTCCGACCCGGGACTGGGAGTGCTACTGCGGCAAGTACAAGCGCGTCCGCTTCAAGGGCATCATCTGCGAGCGCTGTGGCGTCGAGGTCACGCGCGCCAAGGTGCGCCGTGAGCGGATGGGCCACATCGAGCTGGCCGCCCCCGTCACCCACATCTGGTACTTCAAGGGCGTTCCGTCCCGGCTGGGCTACCTGCTGGACCTCGCCCCGAAGGACCTGGAGAAGGTCATCTACTTCGCGGCGTACATGATCACGTACGTCGACGAGGAGCGCCGTACCCGCGACCTGCCCTCCCTGGAGGCGCACGTCTCGGTCGAGCGCCAGCAGATCGAGAACCGCCGCGACGCCGACCTGGAGGCCCGCGCCAAGAAGCTCGAGGCCGACCTGGCCGAGCTGGAGGCCGAGGGTGCCAAGGCCGATGTGCGCCGCAAGGTGCGCGAGGGTGCCGAGCGCGAGATGAAGCAGCTGCGCGACCGCGCGCAGCGCGAGATCGACCGCCTTGACGAGGTGTGGGCCCGGTTCAAGAACCTCAAGGTCCAGGACCTGGAGGGCGACGAGCTGCTCTACCGCGAGCTGCGCGACCGCTTCGGCACGTACTTCGACGGCTCGATGGGTGCCGCGGCGCTGCAGAAGCGCCTGGAGTCCTTCGACCTGGAGGAGGAGGCCGAGCGCCTCCGCGAGATCATCCGCACCGGCAAGGGCCAGAAGAAGACCCGCGCCCTGAAGCGGCTGAAGGTCGTCTCCGCGTTCCTGCAGACCTCCAACAGCCCCAAGGGCATGGTCCTGGACTGCGTCCCGGTCATCCCGCCGGACCTGCGTCCGATGGTGCAGCTGGACGGTGGCCGCTTCGCGACCTCCGACCTGAACGACCTGTACCGCCGTGTCATCAACCGCAACAACCGCCTGAAGCGCCTTCTCGACCTCGGTGCGCCCGAGATCATCGTGAACAACGAGAAGCGCATGCTCCAGGAGGCCGTCGACGCGCTCTTCGACAACGGCCGTCGCGGTCGCCCGGTCACGGGCCCCGGCAACCGTCCGCTGAAGTCCCTCAGCGACATGCTGAAGGGCAAGCAGGGTCGATTCCGTCAGAACCTGCTCGGCAAGCGAGTCGACTACTCGGCGCGTTCCGTCATCGTCGTCGGCCCGCAGCTCAAGCTGCACCAGTGCGGTCTGCCGAAGGCCATGGCGCTGGAGCTGTTCAAGCCGTTCGTGATGAAGCGCCTGGTGGACCTGAACCACGCGCAGAACATCAAGTCGGCCAAGCGCATGGTCGAGCGCGGCCGCACCGTCGTGTACGACGTCCTCGAAGAGGTCATCGCCGAGCACCCGGTGCTGCTGAACCGTGCGCCCACCCTGCACCGCCTCGGCATCCAGGCCTTCGAGCCGCAGCTGGTCGAGGGCAAGGCCATCCAGATCCACCCGCTCGTCTGCACCGCGTTCAACGCGGACTTCGACGGTGACCAGATGGCCGTGCACCTGCCGCTGTCCGCGGAGGCGCAGGCCGAGGCCCGCATCCTGATGCTGTCCTCGAACAACATCCTCAAGCCGGCCGACGGCCGCCCGGTGACGATGCCGACCCAGGACATGGTCCTCGGTCTGTTCTTCCTCACCACCGACGGCGAGCTGCGTGACGTCAAGGGCGAGGGCCGCGCGTTCGGCTCCACGGCCGAGGCGATCATGGCGTTCGACGCCGGTGAGCTGGCGCTGCAGTCGGCCGTGGACATCCGCTTCCCGGTGGGCACCATCCCGCCGCGCGGCTGGACCCCGCCGGCGCAGGAGGAGGGCGAGCCCGAGTGGCAGCCGGGTGACACCTTCCGGCTGCGGACGACCCTGGGCCGCGCGCTCTTCAACGAGCTGCTGCCCGAGGACTACCCGTTCGTCGACTACTCGGTGGGCAAGAAGCAGCTCGGCGAGATCGTCAACGACCTGGCCGAGCGCTACCCCAAGGTCATCGTGGCGGCGACGCTCGACAACCTGAAGTCGGCCGGCTTCTACTGGGGCACCCGCTCCGGTGTCACCGTGGCCATCTCCGACGTCGTCGTCCCCGAGGCGAAGAAGGCCATCGTCGCGGGCTACGAGGCGCAGGACGAGAAGGTCCAGAAGCAGTACGAGCGCGGTCTGATCACCAAGGAAGAGCGCACTCAGGAGCTCATCGCGATCTGGACCAAGGCGACCAACGAGGTCGCCGAGGCGATGAACGAGAACTTCCCCAAGACGAACCCCATCTTCATGATGGTTGACTCGGGTGCCCGAGGAAACATGATGCAGATGCGGCAGATCGCCGGTATGCGTGGTCTGGTGTCGAACGCGAAGAACGAGACCATCCCGCGTCCGATCAAGGCCTCGTTCCGTGAGGGTCTGTCCGTGCTGGAGTACTTCATCTCCACGCACGGTGCCCGTAAGGGTCTGGCGGACACCGCCCTGCGTACCGCCGACTCGGGTTACCTCACCCGTCGTCTGGTCGACGTCTCGCAGGACGTCATCATCCGCGAGGAGGACTGCGGCACCGAGCGCGGTCTCAAGCTCCGGATCGCCGAGCGTGGCGCGGACGGCGTGCTGCGCAAGGCGGACGACGTCGAGACGTCCGTGTACGCGCGCTGCCTCGCCGAGGACATCGTGGTCGACGGTCAGGTCCTGGCCCCGGCCGGCACCGACCTCGGTGACGTCCTCATGGACGAGCTGGTCGCCCGTGGCGTCGAGGAGGTCAAGACCCGCTCGGTCCTGACCTGCGAGTCCGCCGTCGGCACCTGCGCGATGTGCTACGGCCGTTCGCTGGCCACCGGCAAGCTGGTCGACATCGGTGAGGCGGTCGGCATCATCGCCGCCCAGTCCATCGGTGAGCCCGGTACCCAGCTGACGATGCGTACCTTCCACACCGGTGGTGTGGCCGGTGACGACATCACCCAGGGTCTGCCGCGTGTCGTCGAGCTCTTCGAGGCGCGTACCCCGAAGGGTGTCGCCCCGATCTCCGAGGCCTCCGGCCGCGTCCGGATCGAGGAGACCGAGAAGACCAAGAAGATCATCGTCACCCCGGACGACGGCAGCGACGAGACGGCGTTCCCGATCTCGAAGCGTGCCAAGGTCCTGGTCCGCGAGGGCGACCACGTCGAGGTGGGCCAGCAGCTCACCGTGGGTGCCACCAACCCGCACGACGTGCTGCGCATCCTGGGTCAGCGTGCCGTCCAGGTCCACCTGGTCGGCGAGGTCCAGAAGGTCTACAACTCGCAGGGTGTGTCGATCCACGACAAGCACATCGAGATCATCATCCGGCAGATGCTCCGCCGTGTGACGATCATCGAGTCGGGCGACGCCGAGCTGCTGCCCGGCGAGCTGGTCGAGCGCTCGAAGTTCGAGACCGAGAACCGTCGTGTGGTCCAGGAGGGCGGTCACCCCGCTTCCGGTCGTCCGCAGCTGATGGGTATCACCAAGGCCTCGCTGGCGACGGAGTCCTGGCTGTCGGCCGCCTCCTTCCAGGAGACGACCCGAGTCCTGACGGATGCGGCGATCAACGCCAAGTCCGACAGCCTCATCGGCCTCAAGGAGAACGTCATCATCGGTAAGCTCATCCCGGCCGGTACGGGTCTGTCCCGCTACCGCAACATCCGGGTCGAGCCGACCGAGGAGGCCAAGGCCGCGATGTACTCGGCCGTCGGCTACGACGACATCGACTACTCGCCGTTCGGCACCGGCTCCGGCCAGGCCGTTCCGCTGGAGGACTACGACTACGGTCCGTACAACCAGTAAGCGAGCAGCATGAAGGGCGGCCACTCCGTTTCGGGGTGGCCGCCCTTCGGCGTGTTCACCCGGACTGTGCCGGGCCCTGCGGCTGCAGGTAGGGCTGGAGGTGGTGCAGCCGGGTGTGGTGGTCGGGGTGGGAGGACAGCAGCCGGGCCAGTGCGCTCTCCTCGACGTGCCGTCCGCCGTTGCGCGCGGCCAGCTGGGCCTGCTGCCACTGCTCCTGCCGGTGCATCGTGTCGAGGACGGCCGCCAGCATCGGGGCGAAGCCCAGCGCGGCGGCGTGCTCGTCGGCCCGCAGTTCGGCGCGGCGGCCCACGGCGGCCAGGGCGTACGGCACGGCCAGGAGCAGCAGCGGCAGGCCGTAGAACGTGCCGATCGTGGCCAGTCCGATGCTGCCGACGACCAGGACGAGGAAGCCCATGCCGAAGCAGCCGAAGGCGCGCGAGATCTTGAACGTGAAGCCCGAGACCGCCTTCAGCACCCGCCAGGCCGTCCGGCCGGGCAGGGCGTACCAGTAGCCGAGCAGCGAGGACCAGGCGTGGCCGCCGACGTGGTGGCCCAGCTCGTGCGCCATGACGGCGGCCAGCTGGCCGTTGGGCAGCCCGTTCATGGCGAAGCGGGTGACGCCGACGATGTGCCCGGCGGCCGCGACCGCGTTCAGGGCGTCGCTGTCCTCCACCCACAGCTCGTAGTTGCGGCCCTCGACCCCGGCGCGGGCCGTGACCTCCCGCCAGACCGGTTCGAGTACGGCGCGTTCCTGCGGAGTGGGGTGGCGCAGCCGGAACACATGGCGCGCCAGCGCGCTCTCGGTGGGCCGGTGGAAGACGAGCGCGCCGCTGGCGAGCCAGGCGAGTACGACGACGATGCCGAAGCCCCCGAAGAACGCGGAGACCAGGCCGACGACGAAGAGGCTGCACAGGAAGTTGGGCACGTGCAGCAGCAGGTTCCCCCAGGCCGTGGCGTCCGTCTGGCGCTGCTTGTCGCTGAGGAAGACGCGGCCCCGGTCGGTGTCGATGTGGTGCGGGTGCTGCGCCGGGACCGGCGGCGCGACGGGGGGCGCGACGGGGGGCACGGGCGGCGGCGCCGTCGGGTACTGCGGAGCGGGCCCCGGGTACTGCGGCGGCACGGGCGGCGCCGCCTGTGGGGGAGCGGGGTACGGGGGAGCGGCGGCTGCCTGCGGATACGGCGGGGGCGTCGGCGATGCCGTCGGGTACGCCGGCGGCGCCGGGGGCGGTGCGGGATGCGGGCGGGCGGATGGCGCGGGGTGGTCCGGTGGTGAGGTCATGGCGGTCGTTCGTTCCTTCACGTGCGTGGGGACGGCTGCCGAGCGGCGGATCAGCCGATCAGCAGGGAGGCCGGCAGCAGGACCGTGCCGGCGCAGAAGGCGATGAGCCCGGTGCGGATCCACTGGTGCTTGCGCGCGGCGATCCGGCTGTTCTCGGTGAGCGCGCGGGTCAGCCCGGCCGTGGGACGCCGCTCGGTGTCGGCGAGAGCGGAGTCCAGACGGCCCTGCCGGACGGCCTGTTGGATGTCACCGAAGTACGACAGCGGTTCCCCGGGCGTCCAGGTGCCCAGCCGGTAGCGGGGCAGTACGGCGAGGAGCAGGGCGAGCAGCGAGACCAGCAGGGACAGGGCCCCGGCCCACCACACGACGGTGCCGGCCACGGAGAGCGCGGACGGGCTCCAGTTCCGCCCCGCGAGCAGCGCGCTGAACACCCCGGCGGTCATCCCGAGCGCGGCGACGAGGACGGAGGCCTTGTTGTCGGCGTGGGCGATCTCGCCGCGCGTCTCGGCGAGCAGCCGCGTGCAGAGCCGGGCGGCGCCGGGGGTGTCCGGGTCCGCCGGTGCGGCGGGGTCCGCGGTCGTCACGTACCGCTCGCTTCGCCGTCGCCGGGCGCGGCCGGGGGCTTCGAGTCCTCCGGCTGCGCCGCCGCACCCGCACCCGGATCCGGCACCGTCGGTGTCGTGCCGTACCCGGGAGGCGGCTGCCAGGCCGGTGCGGCCGGTGCCGTCGGGGCGTAGGCGGGCGGGGGCGGCGGCGCGTAGGCGGGCGGAGCCGGGAAGCCGGGGGTGGCGTACGGACCGGGCATGCCCGGCGGGGTGTAGGGCGCAACCGGTGGTGCGGCCGGTGCCGGTGGGGCCGACGGGGCAGCAGGGACAGCCGGGGCGAGGGGCTGCGGCGGGCTCGCGGGCTCCGCCGGCATCGCCTCTGCCGGCACCGCCTGCGGCGGGCCCTGCGGCAGCAGCGGCGGGTTCTGCGGTACGCCGGGGAGGCGCTGGTTGAGGATGTCGCTGACCGTGCGCAGGGCCAGCTGTTTGGGGCCCTCCAGCTCGTAGTTCTCGGCCGTGTCGCTGCTCAGCAGCTGCTTCACCAGGTCCATCTGGGCCTGGATCATGCGCAGTTGGTCCTCGCGCATGCTGCGCATCACCAGCTGGGAGTCCTCGGGGTGCTGGGCGAGGTGGAGGGCCCAGGAGTGCACGCCGCCCTGCTGGAGATGGAACTGGTAGAACTCGATCTTCTGGGCCTCGATCTGCTGCAACTCCACCTGCTGACGCCCCTGCTGGAGGGCGAGCTCATGGTGCTGCCCGCTCGCGAGCATCGCCTGCTCGTGCTGCAGGCGCTGCTGCTGGAGCAGGAGTTCCTGCTGCTGGGTGCCGTACGCGACGGCCCGCTCGATCTGGAGCGCGTCCTGCTGCCGCAGCCGGCGGTCCATGTCCACGTCGACCTGCATGCCCCGCTGGGCGGCGAAGGACTGCTCGGTGGCGGAGTGGTCGATGGCCCGCAGCCGTTGCTGGTGCTCGATGTCGGCCTGGTCGCGCCGCAGCCGCAGGGTCCAGGTGACCTGGAGTCCCGCGGGCGCCCCGAGCGGCCCCAGCACGGTCACCGCCCGGAGCAGTTCCTGCTCGGCCGAGGCGCTCTGCGCGACCGGGAAGCGCCGGGTGACCGGCCGGGCCGCCTGCTGGAGTTCGCCGAGCACCAGCGCGGGCACGTCCCTGTGCCCGCTCGCCACGAACCGGGCCGGGTCCAGCACCTGCCAGGACAGGTCGATCTCGGCGGTGAACTCGAAGGCGTCGTTGTCGCTCGGCAGCGTGAGGGTGGAGGTGTGCGGGTGGACGCCCATGTCCACCTCGTAGACGGCGGAGTAGCGCTTGGCCGTGATCTCGGCGCGCGTCGGCCGCTGGGGCGGCAGGTAGGCCTCGTAGGAGCCCTTCGGCGTGGAGAAGACGAGCGCGTGGTCGATGCGGACCAGGGATCGGAAGTTGAACTCGAAGCGCGACAGCTGCCGCACGGTGAGCACCGGGTCGACCAGCTGGGTGTGCCGGTCGGCGGGCTGCTGCCACTCGGGTTGCCGGAAGGAGGGCATGGTGTGTCTTCCCGGGTCGGTCTGCGGATGGGTCGGTCTGCGGGACGGGCGGGTCGGCGGGACGGGCGGGTCAGTGGGCGGACAGCACGGTCAGCAGGCGGGCCGCGACCCCGGGCGGGGGAGTGCCGTCCTCGCCCGGCATGGTGCGCAGCAGATGGCTCAGCCGCTCGTACTCGGTGGCGGTGGTGACGAGCCTCGGCAGCAGCGCGGCCAGGGCCCACTCGACGGGCGCCGACCGGTCGGCGATCAGCACCCAGCGGCTCAGGACCCCCAGCGCCTGCCGTGTGGTGCCCAGCTCGGCCAGCGCGGCCCGCCAGAGGAACGGCACGCCCTGCGCGGCGGTCGTACGGTCGTCGGTCACCGGGCCGGCGGTGGCGCGCTCGGTGGCCGCGCGGGCGAACCAGTCGAGGACGAGCGGAGCGCCGTACGGTTCGTCGCCCTCGGTGTGCTCGCACGCCCCGATGAATCCGGCCAGCGTCAGGTCGTGCACGGCACGGTCGTCGTCGAGGTGGGCGCACAGCTCGCCGAGGACGCTGTCGCTCGCGGCCGACAGCAGCAACAGCGCGACGGACTCGGCCAGTTCGGCGGCCAGCTCGCCGTCGATGTCGTCGGGCTGGTCCTCGTACAGCCGCCGTACGGCACGGCGCAGGGCGGCCATGGCCTGCGCCGGGCGCTCCGCCCCGATCAGCCCGTACGCCCGTACGGCCACCCAGCGCAGCGGCGCCGGGCCGTCCTCGCACCAGACGTCGAGGATGCGCGGGATGTTGGGTGTGCCGACCAGGTGGGCCAGGGCGAGCGCGTTGACGGCCACGAGCCGGTGCCGGTACCGCTTGGAGGTGCCCCACGGCTCGATGACCAGCGCCATCGCGGACGGCAGATCGGTGCGGGCGAGAACCGCCACGGTGGAGGCGGCCCGGGTGCGCACCAACGGGCGCCCGTCGTCGGCCAGTTGGCGCAGCCAGCGGATCAGTGCGGGCCGGGCGGAGGGGTGGCCCGTCCACACCTCGCGCAGCAGCACCAGCGAGGCTCGCTCGTCGCGGAACACGGCCTTCTGCTGGTCGACCGGGCCCCACTCGGTCTGCTCGGGCTCCCACTTCATCTCCGCACGGGCCAGCTGCAGCCGCTTGCCGACGTGTGTGCCGAAGACGGGGACCTCGGGGACGCGGGCGCGGTTCTCGGTCTCCTGGAGGTGGCGGTAGAGCAGGTCGCTCAGCTCGGCGGTGAGCGCGTACGGCCCGCCGTCGAAGGCGGCGAGGGCGACGAGGAAGGCCTTGTCGCGCAGGTGCAGTTCGGCCTCCGGGGCCTCGAACCACTCCTGGACCTGGCTCTCCAGGGACGCCAGCGAGAACCGTGCCACGTCGGCCGCGCCGGCCTCTTCGGACGCGTACCGGACGAGCAGCGCGGCGAACTCGGCGGTCTCGCGCGGCTGGTGGTCGCGCCCCAGGAAGTCGGCGACCTCCGGCAGGGCGAGCAGCCGGCCGGCCGTCTCCTCGTCGGTGCGGGCGCGGAGCCGGGCGCCGAGCACCTCGGCGGCGGCCGGCGGACGCCATTCCTCGGCGGTCACGTCGTCCAGCGCGGCGCCGGGGTCGAGTGTGACGACGAGGTAGGCGTCCCGCTCGGCGAGGCGCTCGCGGACGGCGAGCAGGTGGGTCCAGCGCAGCGGCTGGTCGCGGCGCGGGGTGAGGTCGCACAGCACATGGCCGCGGGCCTTGTCCCGGCCCGGCGCGTCCGGTGCGGCCTGCTCGTCGCCGAACCGGTCGGCGAGGGAGCCGGCGGTGGTGTCGCGGGCCAGGGTGCGCACGGGGTGGGCGCCGAGGCGGCGCAGCAGCATCAGCGCGGCGGTGCGCCGGCCGGTGAAGCGGCCGCCGGACAGCACCAGCACCCGGTCCTCGCGCAGCCGCCGCAGCAGGCGCTCCATCAGCTGCTCGTCGGCCGCGAAGCCGCGCTCCAGCTCCGCCAGCGCGGCCTCGGGCACCTCGCCGGAGGCCGGGGCCGCGGTGCCCGGTGCGCCGACCCGGTAGACCTCCGTCCTGCCGCCGAGGAAGACGTCGCCGGTGAAGTGGCCGCCGCTGATCCCGCCGTGCTGGTCGCCGCCGAGCAGGCCGCCGCTGAAGCGGGCTCGCTCGCCGACGTTCATGGAGCGCGGGCTGTGGTCGACCAGGTCGCGCCGGGCCGACCAGGCGTCCTGCGGCTGGTCCCGTTCCTCGGCCGCCTCCGGGTCCGCGGCGGCGTCGGCCGGCCGGGGTTCGTCCGCGGCGGCCGGCTCGGGTGCCGGCGGTCCGGCCGGGCGGGGTGGTTCCTGCGGCTCGGGCGTGCTCATGCGTCCGCACCCCGGCCGCGGCCGTCACGGCCGTCTCTCCCGCCGCCGTCGCCACGGCCGCCACCACGCTGTTCGCCGAGAGAGACGTCGCCGGTGAAGTGGCCGCCGCTGATCCCTCCGTACTGGTTGCCGCCGAGCACGCCGCCGCTGAAGGTGCCGCCCTGGATGGTGATGGACGTCCCGGTGGCGGGGGCGCCCGGCGCCGGGGCTCCCGCCGGGCCGTCCGGCGCGGCGGGCGGCCGCGGTGCCGGACGGTCCCCCGATCCGCCCGGCACCTCCCCCGTGTCACCGTGGTCGTGATCCCGGTCCGCGCGGCCGTCCCGGCCGACCGGCAGCGGCCCGTGCAGCCAGGCCCGCAGCGGGCCGTTCTTGCTGTCCACCGTCACCGGGCGGAAGTCGCCGGCGGGGATGCCCGGGTGGTCGTGGCGCACCACCCCGGCGTACAGGGCGTCCGAGACGCACAGCGCGAAGTCGTCGTGCCGCTCGCGCAGGGCCTGGCGCAGCAGGGCGGCGTCCAGCAGCCGGCAGGCGTGGTTCAGATCGGCGCCGACCCAGCCGTCGTGCTCGTCCACGGCGACGTAGCCGGTGGCGACGACGCCGCGCAGCCGCATCTGCGCGGAGCGGGACGCCATGCGGTTGACGGCGCGCAGCTCGGCCGGGACCTCGCTGAGCAGGACCCGCAGCAGCGCGGTGACCGAGGCGTTCGCGTCGATCAGCTCCATCACCGCGTCCCCGCGGTCGGCCCGCAGCCGCAGGGTCTCGTCGATGCCCGCGTGTTCCAGCGCGCGGTCGGTGAGGTCGTAGAGCATGCGCCGCAGATAGGCCTGCTCGACGTCGTCTCGGTCGCTGAACCGCTCGATGTCCAGCAGCAGGATCGTCCGGCTCACGGGGTCGGTCATGGTCGCCTCTCGGGAGTTGCGCCGTGCAGGGCAGCAGAGTGGCCCGGCGCCGGTGCCGGCCGTGAGGGCGGATGACGCAGTCGAAGTGTGACCGTGTGCACAGAGTGAATCCGGGGACCCGTGTCATCCCTCGGGCGACCCGGGCGGCGAGGGAATCGCCGGTGCTCCCTCCACCGACGACGCCGCTATCTGCCGGAGCACGTCGGGGCGGCGGATCAGGAGGGTGC
This sequence comes from Streptomyces sp. MUSC 14, assembly GCF_001866675.1. Classification (NCBI taxonomy): domain Bacteria; kingdom Bacillati; phylum Actinomycetota; class Actinomycetes; order Kitasatosporales; family Streptomycetaceae; genus Streptomyces; species Streptomyces sp. MUSC 14. Next base: position 37,868 of record NZ_MLYN01000027.1, on the reverse strand, counting down.
GGCGGCCCGTGGTGACCGCCTGCTTGTCGCGGAGCTCCCTCAGCAGGCGCTGCACCATCTCGCGCGAGGCGCCCACCGAGCCCGCCAGCTCCTGCTTGCTCAGCGGTACGGAGAGCTCGATGCCCTCCTCGGTGCGGCGGCCGTGGGTGCGGGCCAGCTCCAGGAGGAGGACGGCGAGGCGCTCGCGCACGTTCAGGGAGGCGAACTCCAGACGGCGGCGGTCGGCGGCGCGGGTGCGGTCGGCGGTCAGGCCCAGCAGCGCGAAGGACGTGGCGGGGGAGTGCCGGAGGAAGCCGCGGAACCGTTCGTGCTCCACGGCCAGCGAACGCACCGGCTCCAGCGCGGTCACCGTCGCCGACCGCGGCCGGCCGGTGATCGCCGACGACTCGCCGACGATGTCACCGGGGCCGCGCAGCGCGAGCAGCGCCTCGTAGCCGTTGGTGGCCGCCGCGGTCACCTTCGTCCAGCCCTGGACGAGGAAGAGCACGTACGACGACGGCTCGCTCTGGCGGATCAGCACCGTACGGGCGGGGAACGTCAGCTCCCGGCCCAGTGCCAGAAGTGCCGCCCGGTCCTCCGTCTCCAGCCGGGCCAGGAAGGGCACCCGGTCGTCCAGGCCGCCGTCGTCCCGTACCGACGTGGTGGTCCATGCGCTCGTCATGCCGGCCCCCCGAATTGTTCACCCGCAGCGGACGGATCAACGTACTGAAAGCGCATGGGCCGCACCCCCGGCAAGACTGCAAATCGGCCATACATGTCCGAAGGTCGTCGGTGGCCCCTCCGACCAGGGACGATGCGGTGCCCGGACGGCCGTAGGACAGCCATCGGACAACTGGGACGAAAGCTCGCTCACGAGGTGAGAAGTCCGGCGTGTCGGGGCCCGCTCCATTTGTTTTGACCGAAGTCCGTGAGGTAGGTACGCTCAGACCTTGTGCCTGGGGTGTGCCCTGGCTCTCGTGCGTGCCTTCAACCGCACGGCGAGCCGCACATGGCCACCGTACTCTGCGCCCTTTCGCCCTTGCGGCAAGGTCTGCGGGATTCGACACACCCGACCGCGTGGGTCGGCGACGTTCCAGGTTAGCTTCACCATTCGGCACACAGAAACCGGAGAAGTAGTGCCTACGATCCAGCAGCTGGTCCGCAAGGGCCGGCAGGACAAGGTCGAGAAGAACAAGACGCCCGCACTTGAGGGTTCCCCTCAGCGTCGTGGCGTCTGCACGCGTGTGTTCACGACCACCCCGAAGAAGCCGAACTCGGCCCTGCGTAAGGTCGCGCGTGTGCGTCTGACCAGCGGGATCGAGGTCACCGCTTACATTCCGGGTGAGGGACACAACCTGCAGGAGCACTCCATCGTGCTCGTGCGCGGCGGCCGTGTGAAGGACCTGCCGGGTGTTCGCTACAAGATCATCCGTGGCTCCCTCGACACCCAGGGTGTCAAGAACCGCAAGCAGGCCCGTTCCCGCTACGGCGCCAAGAAGGAGAAGTAAGAATGCCTCGTAAGGGCCCCGCCCCGAAGCGCCCGGTCATCATCGACCCGGTCTACGGTTCTCCTCTGGTCACGTCGCTCATCAACAAGGTGCTGCTGAACGGCAAGCGCTCCACCGCCGAGCGCATCGTCTACGGCGCCATGGAGGGTCTGCGTGAGAAGACGGGCAACGACCCGATCATCACGCTGAAGCGCGCGCTGGAGAACATCAAGCCGACCCTTGAGGTCAAGTCCCGCCGTGTCGGTGGTGCGACGTACCAGGTTCCGATCGAGGTCAAGCCCGGTCGCGCCAACACGCTCGCGCTGCGCTGGCTGGTCGGTTACTCCCGCGCCCGTCGCGAGAAGACCATGACCGAGCGTCTGCTCAACGAGCTTCTCGACGCTTCGAACGGCCTCGGTGCGGCCGTCAAGAAGCGCGAGGACACGCACAAGATGGCCGAGTCCAACAAGGCCTTCGCGCACTACCGCTGGTAGTCGCTACCCACATCGAGACCGAGAGAAGACTGAAGCCTTATGGCTACCACTTCACTTGACCTGGCCAAGGTCCGCAACATCGGGATCATGGCCCACATCGACGCGGGCAAGACGACCACCACCGAGCGGATCCTGTTCTACACCGGTGTGTCGTACAAGATCGGTGAGGTCCACGACGGCGCTGCCACCATGGACTGGATGGAGCAGGAGCAGGAGCGTGGCATCACGATCACCTCTGCTGCCACCACCTGCCACTGGCCGCTGGAAGACGTCGACCACACCATCAACATCATCGACACCCCGGGTCACGTCGACTTCACCGTCGAGGTGGAGCGCTCCCTGCGTGTGCTCGACGGTGCCGTGACGGTGTTCGACGGCGTCGCCGGCGTCGAGCCCCAGTCCGAGACGGTGTGGCGTCAGGCGGACCGATACGGCGTTCCGCGTATCTGCTTCGTCAACAAGCTCGACCGCACGGGCGCGGAGTTCCACCGCTGTGTCGACATGATCGTCGACCGCCTGGGCGCGCAGCCGATCGTCATGCAGCTCCCGATCGGTGCCGAGGCCGACTTCCAGGGTGTCGTGGACCTCGTCCGCATGAAGGCCCTGGTCTGGTCCGCCGAGGCCACCAAGGGCGAGATGTACGACGTCGTCGACATCCCGGCCACGCACACCGAGGCCGCCGAGGAGTGGCGCGGCAAGCTGGTCGAGGCCGTCGCCGAGAACGACGAAGAGATCATGGAGCTGTACCTGGAGGGCGAGGAGCCTTCCGAGGAGCAGCTGTACGCCGCGATCCGTCGTATCACCATCGCGTCCGGCAAGTCCGACGGCAAGACGATCACCCCGGTGTTCTGCGGCACCGCGTTCAAGAACAAGGGCGTCCAGCCCCTGCTCGACGCGGTCGTGCGCTACCTGCCGTCCCCGGTCGACATCGAGGCCATCGAGGGCCACGACGTCAAGGACCCCGAGGTCGTCGTCAAGCGCAAGCCGTCCGACGAGGAGCCCCTCTCGGCGCTGGCGTTCAAGATCATGAGCGACCCGCACCTCGGCAAGCTCACCTTCGTCCGGGTGTACTCGGGCCGCCTGGAGTCCGGCTCTTCGGTGCTGAACTCCGTCAAGGGCAAGAAGGAGCGCATCGGCAAGATCTACCGCATGCACGCCAACAAGCGTGAGGAGATCGAGTCGGTGGGCGCCGGTGACATCGTCGCCGTCATGGGCCTGAAGCAGACCACCACCGGTGAGACGCTGTCCGACGACAAGAACCCGGTCATCCTGGAGTCCATGGACTTCCCGGCGCCGGTCATCCAGGTCGCCATCGAGCCCAAGTCGAAGGGCGACCAGGAGAAGCTGGGCGTCGCGATCCAGCGCCTGGCCGAGGAGGACCCGTCCTTCCAGGTCCACTCGGACGAGGAGACCGGCCAGACCATCATCGGTGGTATGGGCGAGCTGCACCTCGAGGTGCTGGTCGACCGTATGCGCCGTGAGTTCAAGGTCGAGGCCAACGTCGGCAAGCCGCAGGTGGCCTACCGCGAGACGATCCGCAAGGCCGTCGAGCGCGTCGACTTCACCCACAAGAAGCAGACCGGTGGTACCGGTCAGTTCGCGAAGGTGCAGATCGGCATCGAGCCGCTCGAGGGTGGCGACACCTCGTACGAGTTCGTGAACAAGGTGACCGGTGGCCGTATCCCGAAGGAGTACATCCCTTCGGTGGACGCCGGTGCGCAGGAGGCCATGCAGTTCGGCATCCTCGCCGGTTACGAGATGACCGGTGTCCGCGTGATCCTGCACGACGGTGCCTACCACGAGGTCGACTCCTCCGAGCTCGCCTTCAAGATCGCCGGTTCGCAGGCCTTCAAGGAGGCCGCGCGCAAGGCGTCCCCCGTGCTCCTTGAGCCGATGATGGCCGTCGAGGTCACCACGCCCGAGGACTACATGGGTGAGGTCATCGGCGACATCAACTCCCGCCGTGGCCAGATCCAGGCCATGGAGGAGCGTGCCGGCGCTCGCGTCGTGAAGGGCCTCGTGCCCCTGTCGGAGATGTTCGGCTACGTCGGCGACCTCCGCAGCAAGACGTCGGGTCGCGCAAGCTACTCGATGCAGTTCGACTCCTACGCCGAGGTTCCGCGGAACGTCGCCGAGGAGATCATCGCGAAGGCCAAGGGCGAGTAACGCTCCGCGTTCACACGCTTTAGGCTTGACTCCGGAGCCGCCAGGGGCATTCACCCGCATTCGTGGGGGAATGCCCCCGGCCCCGGGCTTTCCAGCAAAGATCACCTGGCGCCGATGAAGCAAGGCGTTCAGAACCACTCCACAGGAGGACCCCAGTGGCGAAGGCGAAGTTCGAGCGGACTAAGCCGCACGTCAACATCGGCACCATCGGTCACATCGACCACGGTAAGACGACCCTCACGGCCGCCATTACCAAGGTGCTGCACGACGCGTACCCGGACCTGAACGAGGCCTCGGCCTTCGACCAGATCGACAAGGCTCCCGAAGAGCGCCAGCGCGGTATCACCATCTCCATCGCGCACGTCGAGTACCAGACGGAGACGCGTCACTACGCCCACGTCGACTGCCCCGGTCACGCGGACTACATCAAGAACATGATCACGGGTGCCGCGCAGATGGACGGCGCCATCCTCGTGGTCGCCGCCACCGACGGCCCGATGCCGCAGACCAAGGAGCACGTCCTCCTGGCCCGCCAGGTCGGCGTTCCGTACATCGTCGTCGCCCTGAACAAGGCCGACATGGTGGACGACGAGGAGATCCTGGAGCTCGTCGAGCTCGAGGTCCGTGAGCTCCTCTCCGAGTACGAGTTCCCGGGCGACGACGTCCCGGTCGTCAAGGTCTCGGCGCTCAAGGCGCTCGAGGGCGACGCGGAGTGGGGCCAGTCGGTCCTGGACCTGATGGCCGCCGTCGACGAGGCGATCCCGCAGCCCGAGCGTGACGTCGACAAGCCGTTCCTCATGCCCATCGAGGACGTCTTCACGATCACCGGTCGCGGTACGGTCGTCACCGGCCGTATCGAGCGTGGTGTCCTGAAGGTCAACGAGACCGTCGACATCATCGGCATCAAGACCGAGAAGACCACCACCACGGTCACCGGTATCGAGATGTTCCGCAAGCTGCTCGACGAGGGCCAGGCGGGCGAGAACGTCGGCCTCCTCCTCCGCGGCATCAAGCGCGAGGACGTCGAGCGCGGCCAGGTCATCATCAAGCCGGGCTCGGTCACCCCGCACACCGAGTTCGAGGCCCAGGCCTACATCCTGTCCAAGGACGAGGGTGGCCGCCACACGCCGTTCTTCAACAACTACCGCCCGCAGTTCTACTTCCGTACGACGGACGTGACCGGCGTGGTGACCCTCCCCGAGGGCACCGAGATGGTCATGCCGGGTGACAACACCGAGATGAAGGTGGAGCTCATCCAGCCCGTCGCCATGGAAGAGGGCCTGAAGTTCGCCATCCGCGAGGGTGGCCGCACCGTGGGCGCCGGCCAGGTCACCAAGATCGTCAAGTAAGTACCGCTTGCTTGAAGGTCACTGATTGACCCAGCGAAGAGGCCCGTACGACTTCGGTCGTGCGGGCCTCTTCCGTTGTCTGGGGGAGAACGGTGCTGGGCGGTGGTGCTCATGGTGTCCTCCAGGGTCACCCGTAGAGCGGCAGACCCTCGGTCGAGATCGTCCAGTCGGCGATCGTGACGTCCTCGCCGTAGACGAAGTCCTTGCGGGTGGCATAGCGGGGGCCGTCCGGTGTGGGGTGGATGTCGGTGAAGACGGCGCCGGTGCCGGTGCGGGGGTCGAAGATCGAGTAGACGGGGATGCCCATCAGGGGATAGTCGCGGACCTTGCCCACCCAGTCGTTGTCAGGGTTGGAGCGGGAGACGATCTCGATGGCGGCGATGAGGGTGCGGGGATCGAAGGAATCAGGAACCTCCATGTCCGCCCAGGTAATCACCATGACGTCAGGGCGGCGCATGATGCTTTCCGATTCGTCCTCCACGTCGGGTTCGCCCGTGTGGGCCACGATGGCGTCAGGCATCACCTTCTCCAGGCGCTTCCGGAGATGCAGGGTGGTCAGCTCGTGCGGACCGATCGGCGCCATCATGTCGTGGACGATCCCCTTCTTAGTGATCTCGAATTTGCCCGGAATGGTGTCGTTCATGGACTGAACGAGGTCCCGCATGGCTCGGTAGATGTGGGAGCCACCCTGCTGTGCGCTGCCCGATGCAATGGTCATGGCGCTCGCTCCTCGTCTGTGCCCAGGGGCAAGGATCGTCGCATTCATGCTAGGCGGCCTCTGGGAGGTTGGTTCGGCAGTCGCGGCAGCGGCCAGGGTGGGGTGCGCGGAAGGCCCGGTCGCAGACGTCGCAGGTCTGCAAGGGGTGCCGTACGGGCGGTGGGGCGGCTGGTGCGAACGGGGGCGGGGGTGGCAGTTGTCTGGTGAGGCGGTGGGCCAGCAGGGCTGCGGGCCGTCGTAGTACCTCTGGCGGCAGGTCGGTGGTCAGGGCGTGGCGTACGGCGGTGGGGCCGACGTCGCGTTCCAGCCAGGCCGCGACGCCCGGGGCCAGGTGCGCGGTGTCGCACTCGGAGAGGAGCAGGCGCGGATCGTGGCGACGCAGGCCCGCGAGCAGGTCCGTGGCCTGCTGGAGGAGCGTGGGGGAGGGACAGGCCGGGCGCGGGACCGGGGGCAGCGCCCGGCGGCGTTCCTGCTTCTTGTGTTTCGTACCGGGTGCGATGCCCCTGGGCTCGTGGGCGTCCTTCCGGGACCCGGGCTGGTTGCAGGAGACCGTGCGGGTGACGATACGGCCGCCGGGGATGCGGGCGCGTTCGCGCCGCAGGTAGCCGTGGGTCTCCAACTCGCGCAGAGCGGCGGCGATCCGGGTCGTGCCCTCGGGGAAGCGGGCGGCGAGGGTCTTGATGTCGACCTGGGCGCCCGGCGGCAGCGACTGGATGCGCACGCCGAGCCCGATGGCGAGCCCCGACAGTTCTGGGTGCTGGGCGAGGTGGTTGCCGATCACCGTGAAGCGGGAGGTGTGGCGGGTGTGCTCGTGGATGAGCCCGCCGACGCCGGAACGAGGGCCCCGGTTCGGGTGCTTGTTGCCCGTAAAACCGGACTGGGCGTGCGGGGGCGCGCTAGGGTTCTGGAAGTCCATCAGGAAGTTGCGACCTTCCTCGGTGGTCAGGCCCTCGCAACGGGATTGCCGTCCCGGCGAGGGCCGTCGCATGTCTGCGGCTGTGTTGCGCCGAGCGTAAGGCAGGCAATAGGCCTCGAATCCAGCTGAGTTGGCGATGTTCACCCTCGCGGGTGAGTTTGCGCCGCGGGCGGGAGGGGTGGGGCTTGGTCGGGTTCTTTCACCCCCGTATGTCCTTGGGAAAGACCGCCTGTCGCACCGGAGCACGGGCGCCCGTGCTCCGGTGTCGGGACGGTGATCTCGGCCCAGACGGTTTTGCGCGGGGTGGGACCCTCGGCTACTCCCCAGCGGTCGGCGAGCGCGGCCACCAGGACGAGTCCGCGACCCGACTCGGCCTCGGCGGTGAGGGGTTGGGCGCGAGGGCAGGCGGTCACCGCGCGTGTCGGTCACCTCGATGCGGAGCGTGGCGCCGACGACGTAGAGCGTGAGTCGGAAGTCCCGTCCGGTCACCTTGCCGTGCGTCACGGCGTTGGCGGCCAGCTCCGCCACGATGTGCTCCGCGGATTCCAACGGGAGCTGCCAGTCGCGGAGTTGCTGTACGGCGAGCAGTCGGGCCAGTCGGGCGCCGCGTGGGGTGGGGGACAGCAGCACCGTGAAGTTGGGGATGACGGATTCTTGGATCACGTCACTCAGGGTGGCCACTTCTGCTTCTCTGGGTAAGCGGCAAGGCCCTTACGGTCGGTGACTGTCCCCGCTTTGTCTCGGCTGTCTCGGCTGTCTCGGGCGTTGTTACGGGTACGAGCGCGCGTCGGAGGAGGAGGCGGGGGAGACATGGGTGACGTGGTGAACGACGGGGTGGACGAGGCGGGTTGGGACGTCGAGCCGGGGGACGAGATCGAGCCGGTGGTGCAGGCGGTGGGGCGCCTGCTCAAGGTGTGCCGGGAGGCGGCCGGGGTGAGTGTGGCCGAACTGGCGGAGGCTCTCAGGTACGGCGAGGACATGATCCGCAAGATCGAGCGCGGGGCGCGGATCCCTCGTCCGGAGGCCCTGGACAAGGCGGACCAGATCCTGAAGGCGCAGGGGCATCTGCGGGCGTTCATGGAGGACATGAGGAAGGCGCGGTATCCGAAGAAGGTGCGGGAGCTGGCGGACATGGAGGCCCGGGCGGTCGAGATGCTGCTGTACGGCAACCACAACATCCATGGGTTGTTGCAGACTCCGGAGTACACGCGAACGCTGTTCGAGATGACGCAACCCGCGTACACGCGGGACGTGGTGGAGCGAGAAACAGCCGCGCGCATGGCTCGAAAGGCCGTCTTCGAGCGAGAACCGGCCCCAACGCTCAGTTTCGTCCAGGAACAGGTGACGCTCGAACGTCCCTATGGTGGGAAACTGGTGCTGCGCCGACAGCTGGAACACCTCTTGGAGGTAACGCAGTTGCGGAGCGTCACGCTCCAGGTCATGCCGACCGACCGGGAGGAGCACGCTGGGACGCAGGGGCCGATCCAGGTGTTGAAGTTCGCTGATGGCACGGCGATCGGACGTTCCGAGGGTGCGTTCAACGGTCGCCCGGTCTCAAACCCCAAGGACCTCCGGATCCTTGAACTGCGCTATGGCATGATCCGGGCGCAGGCTCTCACGCCGAGGGAGTCACAGGCCTTCATCGAGCAAGTGCTGGGGAGACTATGAGCACCGCCGAACTCCACTGGTTCAAGAGCAGCTACAGCGACAGCGGCGAAGCCGGCTCCTGCGTCGAAGTGGCCCCCGCCCCCACCACCATCCACATCCGCGACTCCAAGACCCCCACCGGCCCCCGCCTCACCCTCGCGCCGGAGGCCTGGTCGGCCTTCCTGCCCTACGCATCCGGAAGCTCCGTCATCTGAGGGCGAGTGGATCCCGCCTTGGTGTCCACAGTGGTCACAGTTCCCTTGGCCCTCTTCCTCCTTGTCGCTGCCGCGTTCGCGCCCATGGCGATTTCCGCGCTGCTGATGCTGGCCGGCTGGTGCATGCCGTGGACGGTGAAGAACATGGCACGTCGCCGAGCGACGGCGGCCCTGGCTCCGTCCGTCCTGCTGGTCGCGTACGCCTTCTTCGCCGGCCGTATGGCCTCCTGAAGCCGCCAAGCGGTACCGGTTCGATCACGGCTTTCACAAGATCTGACAGACCCTCTGTGCAATGTCCCTGTCGGTGAAGAACACTGCCCCCGCCAGTGATCTTGCACGACCGAAAGCGAACCCGTGACCGCCGTCCAGCCCCCCGAGCGCCCCGACGAGTCCTCCATACCCGACGAGCAGTGGGAGGCGTTCCTGCGGGAAGCCGCGGAGGACGGTGGCAGGAACGCGCCGAAGGAGCCGTCCGCGCGGGCGTGGATGGTCGCCCGTCGGCTTCGGGAGCAGGACGAGGCGGCGCGGGACCAGGCGGCCGAGGGCAACGGCCGGCGGCGCTGGCGGAAGCGGGCATCGCAGCCGAAGCCGCAGTCGTCGCTGCCCCCGGGCTGGCGCACCGGTCCGGCCTGGCGGGAGATGAACGGGCGGAGCAGCCGGCGCCGCACCGTGGGTTCGGTCATCGGTGTGGTGCTGGCAGCGGCGCTGGCCGTCGTGGCCGTACGGCCGTCGCTGCTGCTGGACCGGCTGCCCGGCCGCGACCACCCGTCCAGGACCTCGGCCGCACCGCTGCCTGCCGAGACGGCGCTGCCGTCCGGCGCCCCGGGCGCCGTCGACGACGCCGGACTGCCCACCCGCAAGGACCCGTTCCTCGGCTCGCCCGCCCAGCGGTGGGCCGACGGGGCGGACGCCATCGAGGTGCCGCCCGCGAAGGCCGTGGGCTGGCTGAGCCAGGCGGACATGGCCGTCGCCCTGCGCCGCGTCAAGGAGTTCCTGGTCGGCGCCAACCTGGACCCGGCGGTGCTGCGCGGCGGGCGGCCCACCTCGGTGCTGGCCCTGCTCGACCCGCAGCAGAAGCACCCCGACGAACTGTCCGACCTGCGGCGCTCGTTGCGCACCCCGGACCTCCGGTACGACCCCCTGCAACTGGTGACCAGGTTCGCCCCGGCGCAGGTGGCCCTCGCCGGCGACGTGGTCAAGGCGCGCGGCCATATGACGTTCTCCGCGGGCGCTGCGGGCGAGGTGCGGGTGCACGCGGACTACACCTTCGTCTACCCGCTGGTGCGCGCCGGCGGAAAGGACGGCGGTGCCGACGCCGCCGTGGCACGGACGATCATCCGCCGCGACCTGACCATCGACCTCCTCGACCCGCGCACGTGGATCGCGACCGGAGGCAAGCTCACGGTCCGGTCGTCCGAGAGCGAGTTCTACAACACCGAGTGCGACGTCCACGACGGCTACTTCCACCCCGTCTTTCCTGACACCGCCCCCACGGGCGCCCCGGCGACGGGCCCGGCCACGGACCCGTACGACCGCAGCAAGTCCGTGACGGACGACCACAGCAAGGGCTGCGGGACGGTCACCCGCACCTGACGACGACGCGCGACGGCCCGTACCATGCGCTGTTATGTCCACACCAACTCCGTGGGGTGCGCCGTACGGTGGCCCGCCGCCGGTGCCGTCCGCGCCTCCGCACATCCCGGCGAGTGATCTGCGGCCCCGGCGCATCTGGTACCTGGTGGCCGCACTGCTGGGGCTCGTCCTGGCGGGCATCGGTGTCGCCCTGGTCGTGGTGACGGTGAAGGACACACTGAACTCGGTCGACACGGACCGGAGCTTCGCCAGCGGCCAGTCGCGGACGTTCAGCTTCGTCCAGGGGAAGACCAAGGCGATCTACGTCTCCCAGTCCGGGAAGGGCCGGGTCGTCTGCCGGATCCCGGAGATGCCGTCCGGGGCGATGACCCAGCCGGGCAGCACCTTCCGTATCACCCTCGGGTCCCGTACCTGGGACCGCGCCCTGGAGGTGAAGCCCGGCAGCAGCGGCGACTACACGCTCACCTGCACCTCGGAGCTTCCGTCCGCCGAGTTCGCGCTGGGGGACAAGCCCCGGGTGGGGAGCATGGTCGGCAGCATCACCGGGGCCGTCGGCTGCTTCCTGGCCGCGGCTGCCTCGACCGTGGCCATCTGCGTCGTCACAGCGGTCCGGCGCGGCCGCCACCGCCGACGGCTCGCCGCCCCCCTGGGCCCTCCGCCGTACGGAGCCGCCCCCTGGCCCCCGTACGGCCAGCCGCGCTAGTAGGTGGCCGAAGCCCCCACCACCTGGGCCGACTTCATCAGGCACGCCTCGACGAACGGGGCTTCGCGGTCGCCTGTGGCTCCGGTTCCGGCGGGGATCCGGGAGGGGCCGGAACCGGAGACGACACGTCCACGGTCGGCGCGCCCGCCGTCCCGACCGCTACCGGCGCCCCGGCCACAGGACGGATCCAGCAGGTCAACGAGACGATGCGGAGGACGCCGTTCAGCGGGATCGGCACGACCATGGCCTTCGAGGGCGCGGGGCTGCAGACGATCGTGTGGAATCCCGGCCAGGGGCTGCACATCTCCTACAACGGGGCCTCCGGCGGTGACATGTACTGCAAGGGCGGTGTCACGTACATGAACGCGGGTCTGCTGGCCCAGAGCCTCAAGTCCCAGGGGACCGAGATCACCGTCCCGGACCGGCTCGCACACACCTGTGTGACCACGCAGAGTGGGCAGTGGTGTGACGCCTACTTCGCGCTGCCGGCTTCGGGCACCTTCGCTCCCGACAAGGACACGACTGTCATGGGCGTGCGGGCCCGGGCGATCGTGGCGGGGAACGGGACCACCTCGGACACCTATTTCGTCAGCGTGCAGGGCCCTGCCAGGCTCCTGAAGACGAAGTCCGTCCGCGGCGGGCGCACCGGCAGCACGACGTACGACGACTTCGGCAAGAAGGAGAACGTCACGCTGCCGAGTCCGGACAAGACCATGACCATGGAGAGATTCCGCGCGCAGGTGGACGCCGGATAGCGGCGGGCGACGAGGGAGGGCCCGCCCCCCGTTTGACCTCCGTCACCTTCGGGGTATTCTCTCCGGCTCGATTGGCGGTCCCCCCGCCCCGTATGGCAGACTGTCCGAGTTGCTCGGTCGAGTGTTGATGCTGCGCGCCTCCCGCCGGGAGGACCGGAAGCGAGTCCCACAGTACTCGTCGCCCTAACTGCCTGCGGGCAGCGCTGGGGCGGACGTACGGGAATCTTCCGGGAAGTGCGGTGCGGTACCGACCAGGCACCCGGTGGGCCTGAGGCCCCTGGTCCGCGGTTCCGGCAGGGCCGTGTGCATTCCCCGCAGGGATGTTCGAACAAGGGACATCCGTGTCAGCGGGAGCGCGACACGCCCGACCGCGTGGGTCGGAGGAGAAGGAAACGGGACCGCCGGGTTCCAGAGCGTAAGAAGAGACAGGACTACTGAGTAGCCATGGCGGGACAGAAGATCCGCATCCGGCTCAAGGCCTACGACCACGAGGTCATCGACTCCTCGGCGAAGAAGATCGTCGAGACGGTGACCCGCACTGGTGCGTCGGTCGCGGGCCCGGTGCCGCTGCCCACTGAGAAGAACGTGTACTGCGTCATCAAGTCGCCGCACAAGTACAAGGACTCGCGCGAGCACTTCGAGATGCGCACGCACAAGCGCCTGATCGACATTCTCGACCCGACCCCCAAGACCGTTGACTCTCTGATGCGACTCGACCTCCCGGCCGGTGTCGACATCGAGATCAAGCTCTGAGGCTGGTGGGCTGAGAATGGCTAAGCAGATCAAGGGCATCCTGGGCGAGAAGCTCGGCATGACGCAGGTGTGGGACGAGAACAACCGTGTTGTTCCGGTCACCGTCGTCAAGGCCGGCCCCAACGTCGTGACCCAGGTTCGTACGAACGACGTCGACGGCTACGAGTCGGTCCAGATCGCCTTCGGCGAGATCGACCCGCGCAAGGTGAACAAGCCCCTCAAGGGTCACTTCGCGAAGGCCGACGTCACCCCCCGTCGCCACCTTGTCGAGATCCGTACGGCGGACGCCTCCGAGTACACCCTCGGCCAGGAAGTCACCGCCGAGGTCTTCGAGGCCGGCGTGAAGGTCGACGTCACCGGCAAGAGCAAGGGCAAGGGCTTCGCCGGTGTCATGAAGCGTCACAACTTCAAGGGCCTCGGCGCCGGTCACGGCACCCAGCGCAAGCACCGCTCTCCCGGTTCCATCGGTGGCTGCGCCACCCCGGGCCGCGTGTTCAAGGGCCTCCGCATGGCGGGTCGCATGGGCAACGAGCGGGTCACCACCCAGAACCTGACCGTCCACGCCGTTGACGCGGAGAAGGGCCTGCTGCTCATCAAGGGCGCGGTTCCCGGTCCGAACGGCGGCCTCGTCCTGGTCCGCACCGCGGCCAAGGGGGCCTGAGGTAACCGATGAGCACTGTTGACATCCTTTCGCCGGCGGGCGAGAAGGCCGGTTCCGTCGAGCTCCCCGCGGAGATCTTCGACGTGGAGAAGATCAGCATCCCGCTGATCCACCAGGTCGTCGTCGCGCAGCTGGCCGCTGCCCGTCAGGGCACGCACAAGACCAAGACCCGTGGCGAAGTCCGTGGTGGTGGCAAGAAGCCGTACCGCCAGAAGGGCACCGGCCGCGCCCGTCAGGGCTCGACCCGCGCGCCGCAGTTCGCCGGTGGTGGCGTCGTGCACGGTCCCGTGCCGCGTGACTACTCGCAGCGCACCCCGAAGAAGATGAAGGCTGCCGCTCTGCGTCACGCCCTCACCGACCGGGCGCGTCACAACCGCATCCACGTCGTCTCCGGCGTGGTCGAGGGCACCGCCTCCACCAAGGCCGCCAAGGCGCTGTTCGGCAAGATCTCGGAGCGCAAGAACCTGCTCCTGGTCGTCGACCGCGCCGACGAGGCCGCGTGGCTGTCCGCCCGCAACCTGCCCCAGGTCCACATCCTGGAGCCGGGCCAGCTGAACACGTACGACGTTCTCGTCTCGGACGACGTGGTCTTCACCCAGGCCGCTTTCGAGTCCTTCGTCGCCGGCCCGAAGGCCAACGACACCGAAGGGACCGAGGTCTGATGGCTACCCGTCACCCGAGCATCGCCTCGAAGGCGGCCAAGGCCGCCAAGGCCGCGCGCGTCGCCAAGGCGAAGCGCCACGCCACCGAGGGCAAGAACACCGTCGAGACCCCGCTGAGCAAGTCGTACACGGACCCCCGTGACGTGCTGCTCAAGCCGGTCGTCTCCGAGAAGAGCTACGCGCTCCTCGACGAGAACAAGTACACGTTCATCGTCGACCCGAACGCCAACAAGACCCAGATCAAGCAGGCCGTCCAGGCGGTCTTCTCGGTCAAGGTCACCGGGGTCAACACGATCAACCGCCAGGGCAAGCGCAAGCGCACGAAGACCGGTTTCGGTCAGCGTGCCGGCAGCAAGCGCGCGATCGTGACCCTCGCCGAGGGCGACCGTATCGACATCTTCGGCGGTCCGACCGCCTAAGGGCGGTCCGGATCGTCCGATATCGGACGAGGACTGAGAAATGGGAATCCGCAAGTACAAGCCGACTACGCCGGGCCGTCGTGGCGCCAGCGTCGCCGACTTCGTCGAGGTCACGCGGTCCACGCCGGAGAAGTCGCTGGTCCGCCCCCTGCACAGCAAGGGCGGCCGTAACAACGCCGGTCGTGTGACCGTTCGCCACCAGGGTGGCGGACACAAGCGCGCCTACCGAGTGATCGACTTCCGTCGTCACGACAAGGACGGCGTGCCGGCGAAGGTCGCGCACATCGAGTACGACCCCAACCGCACCGCGCGCATCGCGCTGCTGCACTACGCCGACGGCGAGAAGCGCTACATCCTCGCCCCGCGCAACCTGCAGCAGGGTGACCGCGTCGAGAACGGTCCCGGGGCCGACATCAAGCCGGGCAACAACCTGGCCCTCCGCAACATCCCGGTCGGTACCACGATCCACGCGATCGAGCTCCGTCCCGGTGGCGGTGCCAAGTTCGCCCGCTCCGCCGGTGCCTCCGTGCAGCTGCTCGCGAAGGAGGGCGCCTACGCCCACCTGCGCATGCCGTCCGGTGAGATCCGTCTGGTCGACGTCCGCTGCCGCGCCACCATCGGCGAGGTCGGCAACGCCGAGCAGTCCAACATCAACTGGGGCAAGGCCGGCCGTAAGCGGTGGCTGGGCGTTCGCCCGACCGTCCGTGGTGTCGTCATGAACCCGGTCGACCACCCGCACGGTGGTGGTGAGGGCCGGACCTCCGGTGGTCGCCACCCCGTGTCCCCGTGGGGCAAGAAGGAAGGCCGTACTCGTTCGCCCAAGAAGGCGTCGAACAAGTACATCGTCCGCCGCCGCAAGACGAACAAGAAGCGCTAAGGACGGGTTGAGATGCCTCGTAGCCTGAAGAAGGGGCCCTTCGTCGACGACCACCTGATCAAGAAGGTGGACGCCCAGAACGAAGCCGGCACCAAGAACGTCATCAAGACCTGGTCCCGTCGCTCCATGATCGTCCCGGCCATGCTCGGCCACACGCTCGCGGTGCACAACGGCAAGACCCACATCCCGGTGTTCGTCACCGAGTCGATGGTCGGCCACAAGCTCGGCGAGTTCTCGCCGACGCGCACCTTCCGGGGTCACGTCAAGGAAGACCGGAAGTCGAAGCGCCGCTAGTAGCGGATCGCATTCAGACACGTAAGTAACTGAGAGGGACAACCATGGAAGCCAGGGCCCAGGCGCGGTACATCCGCGTTACGCCCATGAAGGCCCGCCGCGTGGTGGACCTTATCCGTGGCATGGATGCCACGGAGGCTCAGGCTGTTCTGCGATTCGCTCCGCAGGCAGCCTCCGTGCCGGTCGGCAAGGTGCTCGACAGCGCCATCGCCAACGCCGCGCACAACTACGACCACACCGACGCCGACAGCCTCTTCATCTCCGAGGCGTACGTCGACGAGGGTCCGACCCTGAAGCGGTTCCGGCCGCGCGCCCAGGGCCGTGCCTACCGGATCCGCAAGCGGACCAGCCACATCACCGTGGTCGTCAGCAGCAAGGAAGGAACCCGGTAATGGGCCAGAAGGTTAACCCGCATGGGTTCCGGCTCGGTGTCACGACCGACTTCAAGTCGCGTTGGTACGCCGACAAGCTGTACAAGGACTACGTCAAGGAAGACGTCGCCATCCGTCGGATGATGACGTCCGGCATGGAGCGCGCCGGTATCTCGAAGGTTGAGATCGAGCGCACCCGTGACCGCGTGCGGGTGGACATCCACACCGCCCGTCCCGGCATCGTCATCGGCCGCCGTGGCGCCGAGGCCGACCGCATCCGCGGCGACCTCGAGAAGCTCACGGGCAAGCAGGTCCAGCTGAACATCCTCGAGGTCAAGAACCCCGAGACGGACGCTCAGCTGGTTGCTCAGGCCGTCGCCGAGCAGCTCTCCTCCCGCGTCTCCTTCCGCCGTGCCATGCGCAAGAGCATGCAGTCGGCGATGAAGGCCGGCGCCAAGGGCATCAAGATCCAGTGCGGTGGCCGCCTCGGCGGCGCCGAGATGTCCCGCTCGGAGTTCTACCGCGAGGGCCGCGTGCCCCTGCACACGCTCCGCGCGAACGTGGACTACGGCTTCTTCGAGGCCAAGACGACCTTCGGCCGTATCGGTGTGAAGGTCTGGATCTACAAGGGCGACGTCAAGAACATCGCCGAGGTCCGCGCCGAGAACGCTGCGGCCCGTGCGGGTAACCGCCCGGCCCGTGGTGGTGCCGACCGCCCGGCCCGTGGTGGCCGTGGTGGCGAGCGGCGCGGTCGCAAGCCGCAGCAGGCTGCCGGCGCCGAGGCCCCCAAGGCCGAGGCTCCCGCGTCCGCTCCGGCTGAGAGCACCGGAACGGAGGCCTGACCGACATGCTGATCCCCCGTAGGGTCAAGCACCGCAAGCAGCATCACCCGAAGCGTCGCGGTGAGGCCAAGGGCGGTACGACGGTCGCGTTCGGCGAGTACGGCATTCAGGCCCTCACGCCGGCGTACGTGACCAACCGCCAGATCGAGGCGGCCCGTATCGCGATGACCCGCCACATCAAGCGTGGCGGCAAGGTCTGGATCAACATCTACCCGGACCGCCCGCTCACGAAGAAGCCGGCCGAGACCCGCATGGGTTCCGGTAAGGGTTCGCCGGAGTGGTGGATCGCGAACGTGCACCCGGGACGGGTCATGTTCGAGCTGTCCTACCCGAACGAGAAGATTGCGCGTGAGGCTCTCACTCGTGCGGCCCACAAGCTGCCGATGAAGTGCCGCATCGTCAAGCGCGAGGCAGGTGAAGCGTGATGTCGGTCGGTACCAAGGCGTCCGAGCTGCGCGAGCTGGGCAACGAGGAGCTGCTGGGCAAGCTCCGCGAGGCCAAGGAAGAGCTGTTCAACCTCCGCTTCCAGGCGGCGACCGGTCAGCTCGAGAACCACGGCCGTCTGAAGGCGGTCCGCAAGGACATCGCGCGGATCTACACCCTGATGCGCGAGCGTGAGCTGGGCATCGAAACGGTGGAGAACGCCTGATGAGCGAGAAGAACGTGACTGAGAACGCAGAGGCCCGCGGCTTCCGCAAGACCCGTGAGGGTCTCGTCGTCAGCGACAAGATGGACAAGACCGTCGTCGTCGCCGTCGAGGACCGCGTCAAGCACGCGCTGTACGGCAAGGTCATCCGCCGTACGAACAAGCTCAAGGCGCACGACGAGCAGAACGCCGCGGGTGTCGGCGACCGCGTCCTCCTCATGGAGACCCGGCCGCTGTCCGCGACGAAGCGCTGGCGCGTCGTCGAGATCCTCGAGAAGGCCAAGTAATTCTCCTGCGGGGCATCCCTCGCAGGACAGTTCCGCCAGGCTCCGGGAGCCGCTCCGCTGAGCGGCTCCCGGGGAACCGGCAGACAAACAGGAGATAGACGTGATCCAGCAGGAGTCGCGACTGCGCGTCGCCGACAACACTGGTGCGAAGGAAATCCTTTGCATCCGTGTGCTCGGTGGCTCCGGTCGCCGCTACGCGGGCATCGGTGACGTCATCGTCGCCACCGTCAAGGACGCGATCCCCGGTGGCAACGTGAAGAAGGGTGACGTCGTCAAGGCGGTCATCGTTCGCACCGTCAAGGAGCGCCGCCGTCCGGACGGCTCGTACATCCGCTTCGACGAGAACGCCGCCGTCATTCTGAAGAACGACGGCGACCCTCGCGGCACCCGTATCTTCGGCCCGGTCGGCCGTGAGCTGCGCGAGAAGAAGTTCATGAAGATCATCTCGCTCGCGCCGGAGGTGCTGTAAGCATGAAGATCAAGAAGGGCGACCTGGTCCAGGTCATCACCGGCAAGGACAAGGGCAAGCAGGGCAAGGTCATTGCCGCTTACCCGCGCGAGGAGCGCGTCCTGGTCGAGGGTGTCAACCGGGTCAAGAAGCACACCAAGGCCGGTCCGACCGCCAGCGGTTCGCAGGCCGGCGGCATCGTCACGACCGAGGCGCCGATCCACGTCTCCAACGTCCAGCTGGTCGTTGAGAAGGACGGCAACAAGGTCGTCACGCGTGTCGGCTACCGCTTCGACGACGAAGGCAACAAGATCCGCGTTGCCAAGCGGACGGGTGAGGACATCTGATGGCTACCACCACCACTCCGCGTCTGAAGACGAAGTACCGCGAGGAGATCGCGGGCAAGCTGCGTGACGAGTTCAAGTACGAGAACGTCATGCAGGTTCCCGGCCTCGTCAAGATCGTGGTCAACATGGGTGTCGGCGACGCCGCCCGTGACTCGAAGCTGATCGAGGGCGCGATCCGCGACCTGACCACCATCACCGGTCAGAAGCCGGCCGTCACCAAGGCCCGCAAGTCCATCGCGCAGTTCAAGCTGCGTGAGGGCCAGCCGATCGGTGCCCACGTCACGCTCCGTGGCGACCGCATGTGGGAGTTCCTGGACCGCACCCTGTCGCTCGCGCTGCCGCGCATCCGCGACTTCCGCGGCCTGTCCCCCAAGCAGTTCGACGGCCGTGGCAACTACACCTTCGGTCTCACGGAGCAGGTCATGTTCCACGAGATCGACCAGGACAAGATCGACCGCACCCGGGGTATGGACATCACCGTGGTGACCACGGCGACCAACGACGCTGAGGGCCGTGCGCTCCTTCGTCACCTCGGCTTCCCGTTCAAGGAGGCGTGAGCGAGATGGCGAAGAAGGCTCTGATCGCTAAGGCTGCTCGCAAGCCCAAGTTCGGCGTGCGTGGCTACACCCGCTGCCAGCGTTGTGGCCGCCCGCACTCCGTGTACCGCAAGTTCGGCCTGTGCCGCGTGTGCCTCCGTGAGATGGCTCACCGTGGCGAGCTGCCGGGCGTGACCAAGAGCTCCTGGTAATCCCTGTAATAGGGGATTCCTGAAGCTCTCGGTAAGCATCTGGGTCGGCAGGGGCCCTTCTCCGCATGCCGTAGGCTTGCGGGGTTGGGCGTCTGCCGCGCCCGTACGACTTACTACGCCGTAGGTCCACCGCGCCGCACCCGTCCCGTCTCGGATCGGGGAGAGGGATGGCGCACCAGGAAACCCCGGCGAGAGAGGCCGAAGGCCAATTCATGACCATGACTGATCCGATCGCAGACATGCTTACGCGTCTGCGGAACGCGAACTCGGCATACCACGACTCCGTGACGATGCCGGCATCGAAGATCAAGTCGCACATCGCGGAGATCCTCCAGCAGGAGGGCTTCATCACGGGCTGGAAGGTCGAGGACGCCGAGGTCGGCAAGAACCTCGTCCTCGAGCTGAAGTTCGGCCCGAACCGTGAGCGCTCCATCGCGGGCATCAAGCGGATCTCCAAGCCCGGTCTCCGGGTGTACGCGAAGTCCACCAACCTGCCGAAGGTGCTCGGCGGCCTCGGCGTGGCGATCATCTCCACGTCGCACGGGCTCCTCACCGACAAGCAGGCCGGCAAGAAGGGCGTGGGTGGGGAAGTCCTCGCCTACGTCTGGTAGCGGAAGGGAACGGAGGAAACAGCTATGTCGCGTATTGGCAAGCTCCCCATCACGGTTCCCGCCGGCGTGGACGTCACCATCGACGGCCGTACGGTCTCGGTCAAGGGCCCCAAGGGCTCGCTGACCCACACCGTCGTCGCGCCGATCGACATCGTCAAGGGTGAGGACGGCGTTCTGAACGTCACCCGTCCGAACGACGAGCGTCAGAACAAGGCCCTGCACGGCCTGTCCCGCACGCTGGTGGCGAACATGATCACCGGCGTGACCCAGGGTTACGTGAAGAAGCTCGAGATCAGCGGTGTCGGTTACCGCGTCACGGCCAAGGGCTCGAACCTCGAGTTCGCGCTCGGCTACAGCCACCCGATCGTCGTCGAGGCGCCCGAGGGCATCACCTTCAAGGTGGAGACCCCGACCCGCTTCCAGGTCGAGGGCATCGACAAGCAGAAGGTCGGCGAGGTTGCGGCCAACATCCGCAAGCTGCGCAAGCCCGACCCGTACAAGGCCAAGGGCGTCAAGTACGAGGGCGAAGTCATCCGCCGCAAGGTCGGAAAGGCGGGTAAGTAAGCCATGGCATACGGGCAGAAGATCCTCAAGGGCGACGCCTACAAGCGCGCCGCGATCAAGCGCCGTCACATCCGGATTCGCAAGAACCTTTCCGGTACGGCGGAGCGCCCCCGTCTGGTCGTGACCCGCTCCAACCGCCACATCGTGGCGCAGGTGATCGACGACCTCAAGGGCCACACCCTGGCTTCGGCGTCCACGCTGGACACGTCGATCCGTGGTGGCGAGGGCGACAAGTCCGCGCAGGCCAAGCAGGTCGGCGCCCTGGTCGCCGAGCGTGCCAAGGCCGCCGGTGTCGAGGCTGTCGTGTTCGACCGTGGTGGCAACCAGTACGCCGGGCGCATCGCCGCCCTGGCGGACGCCGCCCGCGAAGCCGGGCTCAAGTTCTGAGCCTGCCGTAGCTAGCGGAAACAGAGAGAGGTAATTCCAATGGCTGGACCCCAGCGCCGCGGTGGCGGTGCCGGTGGCGGCGAGCGGCGGGACCGGAAGGGCCGTGACGGCGGCGCTGCTGCCGCCGAGAAGACCGCGTACGTCGAGCGCGTCGTCGCGATCAACCGCGTCGCCAAGGTTGTGAAGGGTGGTCGTCGCTTCAGCTTCACCGCGCTGGTCGTGGTGGGCGACGGTGACGGCACCGTGGGTGTCGGTTACGGCAAGGCCAAGGAGGTGCCGGCCGCCATCGCCAAGGGTGTTGAGGAGGCCAAGAAGCACTTCTTCAAGGTCCCCCGTATCCAGGGCACCATCCCGCACCCGATCCAGGGTGAGAAGGCTGCCGGCGTCGTGCTGCTCAAGCCCGCGTCCCCGGGTACCGGTGTTATCGCCGGTGGTCCGGTGCGTGCCGTGCTCGAGTGCGCCGGTATCCACGACATCCTGTCGAAGTCGCTCGGCTCCGACAACGCGATCAACATCGTGCACGCGACCGTGGAGGCCCTCAAGGGCCTGCAGCGTCCCGAGGAGGTCGCGGCCCGCCGCGGTCTGCCGCTCGAGGACGTCGCCCCCGCGGCTCTTCTCCGTGCGCGTGCCGGGGCTGGTGCGTAATGGCGCAGCTCAAGATCACGCAGGTTAAGTCGTACATCGGCAGCAAGCAGAACCACCGCGACACCCTGCGGTCCCTTGGTCTCAAGGGCATCAACACGCAGGTCGTCAAGGAGGACCGCCCCGAGTTCCGCGGCATGGTGCACACCGTCCGCCACCTCGTGACGGTCGAGGAGGTCGACTGATCATGGCGGAGCAGAACCCGCTCAAGATCCACAACCTCCGTCCCGCCCCCGGCGCCAAGACCGCCAAGACCCGTGTCGGTCGTGGTGAGGCGTCGAAGGGTAAGACGGCCGGTCGTGGTACCAAGGGCACGAAGGCCCGCTACCAGGTTCCGGAGCGCTTCGAGGGTGGCCAGATGCCGCTCCACATGCGCCTCCCGAAGCTGAAGGGCTTCAAGAACCCGTTCAAGACCGAGTTCCAGGTCGTGAACCTCGACAAGCTGGCCGCGCTCTACCCCGAGGGTGGCGAGGTCACGGTCGAGGGTCTGGTGGCCAAGGGTGCCGTTCGCAAGAACAGCCTCGTCAAGGTCCTCGGCCAGGGCGAGATCTCCGTGGCGCTGCAGGTGACGGTCGACGCCGTCTCCGGCTCCGCCAAGGAGAAGATCACCGCCGCCGGCGGTACGGTCACCGAGCTGGTCTGAGTCCCTCAGGTCCCTCGATGACATGAACGATCCCGACCGGGGATACCCCACATATGGGGTATCCCCGGTCGGTCGTTCCAAGGGAAGTGCTCTCGCCGGTAAGGTGGCCAGCACTGCCCACTTTCATTGGGCGCCTCCCATGGGGCACCCTGAGCGGCAGTTGACCGTTAGTAATTCGTCTGTATCCGTCGAACCTCAAGACCGTCACCCTTGACGCAGTTGCGCGGGGGTCGCAGGAGGCACCGTGCTCACCGCGTTCGCCCGGGCGTTCAAGACGCCCGACCTGCGCAAGAAGCTGCTCTTCACGCTGGCCATCATCGTGGTCTACCGCGTCGGTACCCACATCCCGATCCCCGGCGTCAACTACAAGGCCGTCCAGCAGTGTGTGAGCGAGGCGGGGGCCAACCAGGGCCTGTTCGGCCTCGTGAACATGTTCAGTGGCGGCGCGCTGCTCCAGATCACGGTCTTCGCGCTCGGCATCATGCCGTACATCACGGCCAGCATCATCCTTCAGCTGCTGACCGTGGTCATCCCGCGCCTGGAGGCCCTGAAGAAGGAGGGCCAGGCCGGCACGGCGAAGATCACGCAGTACACCCGGTACCTGACCGTGGCGCTCGCCATCCTGCAGGGCACCGGCCTCGTCGCCACCGCCCGCAGCGGCGCGCTCTTCAACGGCTGCTCGGTCGCGTCGAGCATCGTCCCGGACCAGGCGATCTTCACGACGATCACGATGGTGGTCTGCATGACCGCCGGCACGTGTGTCGTGATGTGGCTGGGCGAGCTGATCACCGACCGTGGCATCGGCAACGGCATGTCGATCCTGATGTTCATCTCGATCGCCGCGACCTTCCCGTCCGCCCTGTGGGCCATCAAGAAGCAGGGCACGCTGGCCGGCGGCTGGATCGAGTTCGGCACCGTGATCCTGGTGGGTCTGGTGATGGTCGGGCTCGTCGTCTTCGTCGAGCAGGCCCAGCGCCGCATCCCCGTGCAGTACGCGAAGCGCATGATCGGCCGTCGTTCCTACGGTGGTACGTCCACGTACATCCCGCTCAAGGTGAACCAGGCGGGTGTGATTCCCGTCATCTTCGCCTCCTCGCTGCTCTACATCCCGGCACTCGTGGCGCAGTTCGCGGGGGGCAACTCGAGCTGGAAGACGTGGATCCAGAGCAATCTGACCAAGGGCGACCACCCGATTTACATCACGATGTACTTCTTGCTCATCGTTTTCTTCGCGTTCTTCTACGTGGCGATCTCCTTCAACCCCGAGGAAGTCGCCGACAACATGAAGAAGTATGGTGGCTTCATCCCGGGCATCCGGGCTGGCCGACCGACCGCTGAGTACCTCAGCTACGTGCTCAACCGGATCACCTGGCCGGGTTCGCTGTATCTGGGTCTGATCGCTCTCGTACCGACAATGGCGTTGGTGGGCTTCGGGGCAAGCCAGAACTTCCCCTTCGGTGGAACCAGCATCCTGATCATCGTGGGTGTCGGCCTCGAGACGGTGAAGCAGATCGAGAGCCAGCTCCAGCAGCGCAATTACGAAGGGTTCCTCCGCTGATGCGTATCGTCCTCGTCGGGCCGCCGGGTGCCGGTAAGGGAACGCAAGCCGTCCGCCTTGCCGCAGAGCTGAAGATTCCGCACATCTCCACGGGCGACCTGTTCCGGGCCAACATCAGCCAGCAGACGGAACTGGGCAAGCTCGCGAAGTCGTACATGGACCGCGGCGAGCTGGTGCCGGACTCCGTCACCATCGACATGGCCAAGGACCGCATGGAGCAGAAGGACGCCGAGGGCGGCTTCCTGCTCGACGGCTTCCCGCGGAACGTGGACCAGGCGGAGGCGCTGGACGGGCTGCTGGAGACCGAGGACTTCAAGCTGGACGCCGTCCTGGACCTGGAGGTCCCGGAGGACGAGGTCGTCAAGCGCATCGCCGGCCGCCGTATCTGTCGCAACGACTCCTCCCACGTCTTCCACGTGACGTACAGCCCCCCGAAGAAGGAGGGTGTGTGCGACGTCTGCGGCGGTGAGCTGTACCAGCGCGACGACGACAGCGAGGACACCGTCCGCACGCGGCTGGAGGTCTACCACACGCAGACCGAGCCGATCATCGACTACTACAAGGCGCAGGGTCTGGTCGTGACGATCTCCTCCCTGGGCCCGGTGGACGAGATCACGCAGCGGGCGCTGGACGCTCTCAAGCGCGAGCCGGGCGAGCAGTAGTCCCAAGGCCAGGCCTTCCGGCCGCGGTGCCCTTCCGGGGTGCCGCGGCCGTAGTGTTGTACAGATAACCCAGCCGATGTGAGTGACGGAGAGCGCAGGCCCCCCATGGTGCAGATCAAGACGCCCGAGCAGATCGCCAAGATGCGTGCGGCGGGCCTGGTCGTCGCCGCCATCCACGCGGCCACCCGCGAGGCCGCGGTGCCCGGCGCCTCCACCAAGGACCTGGACGAGGTCGCCCGCAAGGTCCTCGCCGAGCACGGTGCGAAGTCGAACTTCCTCGGCTACGGCGGCTTCCCCGCGACCATCTGCACCTCCGTGAACGACGTCGTCGTGCACGGCATCCCCTCCGACGACGTCGTCCTCAAGTCCGGCGACATCATCTCCATCGACTGCGGCGCGATCATCGACGGCTGGCACGGCGACGCGGCCTACACGGCCTTCGTGGGCTCCGGTCACGCCCCGGAGCTGATCGAGCTGTCCCGGGTGACGGAAGAGTCCATGTGGGCCGGCATCGCGGCGATGAAGCAGGGCAACCGCCTGGTCGACGTCTCCAGGGCGATCGAGACGTACATCCGCCGCCAGCCGAAGCCCGGCGGCGGCAAGTACGGGATCATCGAGGACTACGGCGGCCACGGCATCGGCACCGAGATGCACATGGACCCGCATCTGCTGAACTACGTCGACCGCCGCCGCGGCAAGGGTCCCAAGCTGGTCCCCGGCTTCTGCCTCGCGATCGAGCCGATGGTCTCCCTCGGCACCCCGCGCACGGAGGTCCTGTCGGACGACTGGACGGTCATCACGACGGACGGCACCTGGTCGTCCCACTGGGAGCACTCGGTGGCTCTCACGGCGGAGGGCCCCCTGGTCCTCACCGCCCCGGACGGCGGCAAGGCGAAGCTGGCGGAGTACGGGATCACGGCGGCACCGGATCCTCTCGCGTGACCAGGCTCGCCGAATGCGGCATTCAGACCGCTGCCGATCCGCTCGCTTAGTGATCTCCCGAGTAGGGCAGACTTCCTCGATTCGCCTTTCAGGGTGCGCCGACGTAGACTGACTCGTCGGCTCTCGTGCACCCGCATGTCCGCATGCGTGCAAGAGGGTCGATCAAGGTAGTCGATTCGAAGGGCGAAGCGTGGCCAAGAAGCAAGGTGCCATCGAGATCGAGGGCACTGTCGTCGAGTCTCTGCCGAACGCCATGTTCAAGGTCGAGCTCCAGAACGGCCACCAGGTCCTGGCACACATCAGCGGCAAGATGCGTATGCACTACATCCGCATCCTCCCTGACGACCGGGTCGTGGTGGAGCTGTCTCCGTACGACCTGACGCGTGGCCGGATCGTCTACCGCTACAAGTAGATCTTGCCCGCACCCCGGATCTCCTCGGGGTGATGGCACTGACCCGGAGAACCTCACCATGAAGGTCAAGCCGAGCGTCAAGAAGATCTGCGACAAGTGCAGGGTGATCCGCCGTCACGGTCGGGTCATGGTCATTTGCGAGAACCCGCGCCACAAGCAGCGCCAGGGCTGACGCACGACCATCTCCCTCTGCACCTCTATCGCAGAGATTCGCGCGACGCGAGCTGAATTTGTTCATACGCAGAATCCGAGCCTTTCGGCTCGACACCCTCGGTTCGGAGGCCGAGGACCCGGTTCGTACCTGGTACGGCGGCCGGGAGCCGGTTCTGCGGAAGACCTCCGAAAGATCACCAGGAGCCATTGAATGGCACGCGTTTCCGGTGTTGACATCCCGCGCGAAAAGCGCGTGGAGGTCGCCCTCACCTACGTGTTCGGCATCGGCCGGACGCTCTCGCAGCAGACGCTGGCCGAGACCGGTATCGACCCGAACACCCGTGTTCGTGACCTGAGCGAAGAGCAGCTCGTCGCGATTCGCGAGTACGTCGACAACAACATCAAGACCGAGGGTGACCTCCGTCGCGAGATCCAGGCCGACATCCGCCGCAAGGTCGAGATCGGCTGCTACCAGGGTCTCCGTCACCGTCGCGGTCTGCCCGTCCGCGGTCAGCGCACCAGCACCAACGCCCGCACCCGCAAGGGCCCGCGTCGCGCCATCGCCGGTAAGAAGAAGCCGGGCAAGAAGTAGTCCGCAGCGGACTCGCCGTCCAGCGGTCTTCGCTGTAGGACCGACCACCTCCCGTAGGAGATATAGATGCCCCCCAAGGGTCGTCAGGGCGCTGCCAAGAAGGTGCGCCGCAAGGAAAAGAAGAACGTCGCTCACGGCCACGCGCACATCAAGAGCACGTTCAACAACACGATCGTCTCGATCACGGACCCGTCCGGCAACGTGATCTCCTGGGCCTCCGCCGGCCACGTCGGCTTCAAGGGCTCCCGGAAGTCCACGCCGTTCGCCGCGCAGATGGCCGCCGAGTCGGCTGCCCGCCGCGCCCAGGAGCACGGCATGCGCAAGGTCGACGTGTTCGTGAAGGGCCCGGGTTCCGGTCGTGAGACCGCGATCCGCTCCCTGCAGGCCACGGGCCTCGAGGTCGGCTCCATCCAGGACGTCACCCCGACCCCGCACAACGGCTGCCGCCCGCCGAAGCGCCGCCGCGTCTGACGCACAGCGCTCCGCCGGTTTCGGGGTTCCGGGCGGTACGGCCTCTGTGAGGAAGCCGTGCCGCCCGTACCCTTGCAGTACAGAGTCGGGCGTCAAATAGCGGGCGCCCCTGACTGAAGGATTCATCCATGCTGATCGCTCAGCGTCCCTCGTTGACCGAAGAGGTCGTCGACGAGTTCCGCTCCCGGTTCGTGATCGAGCCGCTGGAGCCGGGCTTCGGCTACACCCTCGGCAACTCCCTGCGCCGTACCCTCCTGTCGTCGATCCCCGGCGCTGCTGTCACCAGCATCCGTATCGACGGTGTCCTGCACGAGTTCACCACCGTGCCGGGCGTCAAGGAGGACGTCACCGACCTGATCCTCAACATCAAGCAGCTGGTCGTCTCCTCGGAGCACGACGAGCCGGTCGTGATGTACCTGCGCAAGCAGGGCCCGGGTCTGGTCACCGCCGCCGACATCGCGCCCCCGGCCGGTGTCGAGGTGCACAACCCCGACCTCGTCCTCGCCTCGCTCAACGGCAAGGGCAAGCTGGAGATGGAGCTGACCGTCGAGCGCGGTCGCGGCTACGTCTCGGCCGTGCAGAACAAGCAGGCTGGCCAGGAGATCGGCCGTATCCCGGTCGACTCGATCTACTCGCCGGTGCTGAAGGTCACGTACAAGGTCGAGGCGACGCGTGTCGAGCAGCGGACCGACTTCGACAAGCTGATCGTCGACGTCGAGACGAAGCAGGCCATGCGTCCGCGTGACGCCATGGCGTCGGCGGGCAAGACCCTGGTCGAGCTGTTCGGCCTCGCCCGCGAGCTGAACATCGACGCCGAGGGCATCGACATGGGCCCGTCCCCCACGGACGCCGCCCTGGCCGCCGACCTCGCGCTGCCGATCGAGGAGCTGGAGCTCACGGTCCGCTCCTACAACTGCCTCAAGCGTGAGGGCATCCACTCCGTGGGTGAGCTCGTCGCCCGCTCCGAGGCCGACCTCCTG
Source organism: Streptomyces sp. MUSC 14 (assembly GCF_001866675.1). Classification (NCBI taxonomy): domain Bacteria; kingdom Bacillati; phylum Actinomycetota; class Actinomycetes; order Kitasatosporales; family Streptomycetaceae; genus Streptomyces; species Streptomyces sp. MUSC 14. The sequence continues at coordinate 9,874 of NZ_MLYN01000027.1, read as the reverse complement.
GACATCCGCAACTTCGGTGCGAAGTCCATCGACGAGGTCAAGGCGAAGCTGGCCGGCATGGGCCTGGCCCTGAAGGACAGCCCGCCCGGATTCGACCCCACGGCCGCTGCCGACGCCTTCGGCGCCGACGACGACGCGGACGCGGGTTTCGTGGAGACCGAGCAGTACTGATCAGTACTTGATCGGTCCTTGCCGGTGAGCATCCGCTCATCGGGTTCCTGACCCCGGTACCTGACACGGCCGGGGCAGACACACAGGAGAATGAACATGCCGAAGCCCACCAAGGGTGCCCGTCTGGGCGGCAGCGCCGCGCACGAGAAGCTGCTCCTCGCGAACCTGGCGAAGAGCCTCTTCGAGCACGGCCGTATCACCACCACCGAGGCGAAGGCCCGCCGCCTGCGCCCGTACGCCGAGCGTCTGGTCACCAAGGCGAAGAAGGGCGACCTTCACAACCGCCGTCAGGTGCTCCAGGTCATCACGGACAAGAGCGTCGTCCACACGCTCTTCACCGAGATCGGCCCGCGGTACGAGAACCGTCCCGGTGGCTACACCCGCATCACCAAGATCGGTAACCGCCGTGGCGACAACGCGCCCATGGCCGTCATCGAGCTGGTCGAGGCGCTGACGGTCGCCCAGCAGGCGACCGGCGAGGCCGAGGCCGCCACCAAGCGCGCGGTCAAGGAGGCCGACGAGGCCAAGGCTGCCGAGACCACCGAGGCTCCGGCCGAGGAGGCCGCTGCCGAGGAGTCGAAGGACGCCTGAGGTATCACCCTCGCGCTGAGCGGGTCCGTTCCTTTCGGGGAGCGGGCCCGCTCTTCTGTACCTGAGAGGATTTCCCCGTGAGTGACGAAGTACAGCCCGGCTACGTCCGTGTCCGACTCGATCTGTCCTACGACGGGTCCGACTTTCACGGCTGGGCCAAGCAGGCCGGCGGCAGGCGGACCGTGCAGGGGGAGATCGAGGACGCGCTGCGGACCGTCACGCGCTCCAGGGAGACGTATGAGCTGACCGTCGCCGGACGCACCGACGCCGGGGTGCACGCGCGGGGGCAGGTGGCGCACGTGGACCTGCCCGAGGCGGTCTGGCGTGAGCATCACGAGAAGCTCCTCAAGCGGCTCGCCGGACGGCTGCCGAAGGATGTGCGCGTGTGGGCGCTCAGGCCGGCCCCGGCAGGCTTCAACGCGCGGTTCTCGGCGGTCTGGCGGCGCTATGCGTACCGGGTGACCGACAATCCCGGGGGAGTGGACCCCCTGCTGCGCGGCCATGTGCTCTGGCACGACTGGCCGCTCGACGCGGACGCCATGAACGAGGCGGCCCGCCACCTGCTGGGGGAGCACGACTTCGCCGCCTACTGCAAGAAGCGGGAGGGGGCCACGACGATCCGGACCCTGCAGGAGCTGAGCCTGGTGCGCGGGTCCGACGGGATCATCACCGCGACCGTGCGCGCCGACGCGTTCTGCCACAACATGGTGCGCTCGCTGATCGGTGCGCTGCTCTTCGTCGGGGACGGGCACCGCGGCCCGGAGTGGCCCGGCAAGGTGCTGGCCGCGGGCGTGCGGGACTCCGCCGTGCATGTCGTACGGCCGCACGGGCTGACCCTGGAGGAGGTCGGCTACCCCGCCGACGAGCTGCTGGCCGCCCGTAGCAAGGAAGCCCGGAACAAGCGCTCACTCCCGTCGGCGGGGTGCTGCTGATCTAGGGGGTGTCGTTCGGATCATCCCGGCGTCGCGTCAGCCAGTTCCGCACGGTTCGTCCCGGCCGGCCTGATCCGAACGACATCCCTAGCCGTTCGTCGCCGCGGAGGCCTGGGCCTGGCCGCGGCGGTAGATCTGGTTGAAGGTGAACTGCTGGAGGTCGTTGCCGGTGTTGAAGACCTTCGAGTCCTTGTCGGTGACGTTCTTGCCGTCGGTGAAGCCGACCGTCGTGAAGTAGGCGTAGCGGCCGACGGAGTTCGCGGTGGTCAGGCAGACCGCGGCGTTGCAGAAGTCCTTGACGCCCTTGCCGGACAGGGAGCGCACCATGGCGTTCTTGGCGGCCTGGGCCTTGACCTTCGTGGCCTCGGCCTGGGTGTCGAACAGGGCGACGCCGACGGTGGCCGCGATGCCGTCCTTGCTGTAGGTCACGCGGATCAGCCGGGTGCAGCCGTTCGCGGTGAGGATCTGCGGCAGCTTGCCGCCGGCGGCGGAGGCGCAGCTCTTGGTGTCGGCCGTGGCGCCCTTCTTGTAGACGCTGTTCCCCGTGGTCAGCTGGGTGCCCGGGAAGAGGCTGTCGGCGCTGATCGGGGCCTTGTCCTTAGCGGCGCTGGCGATGAACTCCTTCGGGTCCAGCGGCGGCGGGGCGCTGGTGGGCGCGAAGGACGGTGTGACCGACCCGCTCGCCGAGGCGCTGGCGGGCAGGTTCGTCGGGTTGCCCGAGGCGCTGTTCTTGCCGTTCGCGGACACCACGGCCATCGCCACGGCGGTGCCGACGGCGATCGTGGCCAGCGCGCCGCCGCCGATGAACAGCAGCTTGCGGCGCTTGGTGCGGGTCTCGGACGCCTCGGCGAGTGCCGCCCAGTCCGGGGTCCCGTCGTCACCGCTGCTTGCCCAGGGCTGCTGGGAATTCGGTTTCCAGGGATCCCACTGAGACTGGGGTCCCCCCTGCCCGTAACTCATGGGGCGCATCTTAGACGGGCTCCCTGGGGCGGTGGAGCGCGTGCGGCGGCATGCCACGTTTGTCCGCCGGTGAGCGCGGGAAGGGCGTCGTTTTGACCCGTAGCGGGCCCGGAAGGTAATCTGCTTCTTCGTTGTGTATTGGCTTGCTCATTCTCACGGGACGGGCCCTTACACCGGTCCGCCGGGCCGATGACCAGCGACCAGCACGCGGTTTGCGTCACCGCAGTGCGGTCAAGGCTGTCGTGATCGTTTCGGTGACCTGTTCAGGACCATTCACTCGAAGCGAAGGCTACGAACCGTGCGTACGTACAGCCCCAAGCCCGGCGATGTGACGCGCCAGTGGCACGTCATCGACGCTCAGGACGTCGTCCTGGGCCGTCTCGCCACCACCGCAGCGACCCTCCTCCGGGGCAAGCACAAGCCGATCTACGCCCCCCACGTCGACGCTGGTGACTTCGTCATCATCATCAACGCCGACAAGGTGCACCTGTCGGGCAACAAGCGGACCCAGAAGATGGCGTACCGCCACTCCGGCTACCCGGGTGGTCTGCGCTCCGTCCGTTACGACGAGCTCCTCGACAAGAACCCCGAGAAGGCCATCGAGAAGGCCGTCAAGGGCATGCTCCCCAAGAACACGCTGGGCCGTCAGATGCTCTCGAAGCTGAAGGTCTACAAGGGTGACCAGCACCCGCACGGCGCGCAGCAGCCGCAGCCGTACGAGATCACCCAGGTCGCGCAGTAAGTCCGGCCACCCCCTAAGACTGAAGAGAATCTGAGGAGAATCGTGGCCGAGACCACCGTTGAGCAGCCGGTCGAAGAGACTGAGCTCGTCGACATCGACAGCTACACCACCGAGTCCGAGGTTCCGCTGGAGGGTGAGTACACCTCCGAGTCCCTCGCCTCGCGCTTCGGTGAGCCCCAGCCGGCCGCCGGCCTGGGTCGCCGCAAGAACGCCATCGCCCGCGTCCGGATCGTCCCGGGCACGGGCAAGTGGAAGATCAACGGTCGCACCCTCGAGGACTACTTCCCGAACAAGGTGCACCAGCAGGAAGTCAACGAGCCCTTCAAGGTGCTGGAGCTCGAAGGCCGTTACGACGTCGTCGCCCGTATCGCGGGTGGCGGTGTCTCCGGTCAGGCCGGTGCGCTCCGTCTCGGTGTCGCCCGTGCGCTGAACGAGGCCGACGTCGACAACAACCGTGGCCCGCTGAAGAAGGCCGGCTTCCTGAAGCGCGACGACCGTGCGGTCGAGCGCAAGAAGGCCGGTCTGAAGAAGGCCCGCAAGGCCCCGCAGTACAGCAAGCGTTAATCGCCAGCTGCCTGCTCGTACGTATACGGGTGCGTACTGGCCCGCACGTACTCCGAACGCCCCGGCGGCACGCCACATGTGCCGTCGGGGCGTTCGTTTATCCCAGTCAAGGGCGTATAACGACACAAGACGCTCGAAGGCTTGTGTGATCGGAAGTTTCCTCGGGAGGACAAGTGGGACGACTCTTCGGTACGGACGGCGTGCGCGGTGTCGCCAACGCGGATCTGACCGCCGAGATGGCACTCGGCCTCTCCGTCGCCGCGGCGCACGTGCTGGCCGAGGCGGGCACCTTCGCGGGCCACCGGCCGAAGGCGGTGGTCGGGCGGGATCCGCGTGCGTCCGGGGAGTTCCTGGAGGCGGCCGTGGTCGCCGGTCTCGCGAGCGCCGGCGTCGACGTGCTGACCGTCGGTGTACTGCCGACGCCCGCCGTCGCCCACCTGACCGGCGCGCTCGGCGCCGACCTGGGCGTGATGCTCTCCGCCAGCCACAACGCCATGCCGGACAACGGCATCAAGTTCTTCGCGCGCGGCGGCCACAAGCTCGCCGACGAGCTGGAGGACAGGATCGAGGCGGTCTACGAGTCCCACCGGCACGGCGAGCCCTGGGAGCGGCCGACGGGCTCGGGCGTGGGCCGCGTGCGCGCCTACGAGGAGGGCTTCGAGCAGTACGTCGGCCATCTCCTCGCCGTGCTGCCGAACCGGCTCGACGGCCTGAAGATCGTCCTGGACGAAGCGCACGGCGCGGCCTCGGGGGTCTCGCCGGAGGCGTTCTCCCGGGCGGGCGCGGAGATCGTCACGATCGGTGCGCAGCCGGACGGGCTCAACATCAACGACGGCTGCGGGTCGACCCACCTGGGCCGGCTGAAGGCCGCCGTCGTGGCGCACGGCGCGGACCTCGGCATCGCGCACGACGGCGACGCCGACCGCTGCCTGGCCGTGGACCACACCGGCGAGGAGATCGACGGCGACCAGATCCTGTCGGTGCTGGCGCTGGCCCTGCGGGAGCGCTCCGTGCTGCGGGCCGACACCGTGGTGGCGACCGTGATGTCGAACCTCGGCTTCAAACTGGCGATGGAGCGGGCCGGGATCCGGCTCGTGCAGACCGCCGTCGGCGACCGGTACGTGCTGGAGGAGATGAAGGAGCACGGGTACGCCCTCGGCGGCGAGCAGTCCGGGCACGTGATCATCCTGGACCACGCGACCACCGGTGACGGCACGCTGACCGGGCTGCTGCTCGCCGCGCGGGTCGCGGAGACCGGGCGGTCGCTGCGGGAGCTGGCCTCGGTGATGGAGCGGCTGCCGCAGGTCCTCATCAACGTGCCCGACGTGGACAAGTCCCGGGTGCGGACGTCCGGTGACCTGGCTGCCGCCGTCGCCGAGGCGGAGCGCGAACTCGGCGAGACCGGGCGGGTGTTGCTCCGTCCCTCGGGTACCGAGCCGCTCGTGCGCGTGATGGTCGAGGCCGCGGACATCGAGCAGGCGCGGTCGGTGGCCGGGCGGCTGGCCGACGCGGTGAAGTCCGCACTGGGATAGTCGTGGGTTCGAGGGGGCGGGGCTGTGCTCGATGCACGGCTCCGCCCCCTCTCTGCTGCGCTTACAGCTTCCGCAGCCTCAGCCGCTGCACCTTGTGGTCCGGGCCCTTGCGGACCACCAGCGTGGCCCGGCCACGGGTGGGGGCGATGTTCTCGACCAGGTTGGGCTTGTTGATCGTGCGCCACAGGGTGCGGGCGTAGTCGAGGGCCTCCTCCTCGGAGACCTGGGTGTACTTGCGGAAGTACGAGTTCGGGTTCTGGAACGCCGTCTGGCGCAGCTTCCTGAAGCGGTTCAGGTACCAGCGCTCGATGTCCTCGGCGCTCGCGTCGACGTACACGCTGAAGTCGAAGTAGTCCGCGAGGCCGACGCGGGTGCGGCCGTCGCTGCCGGGCAGGGCGGGCTGGAGGACGTTCAGGCCCTCGACGATCAGGATGTCGGGGCGGCGGACCGTGAGCCGCTGGTCGGGGACGATGTCGTAGATCAGGTGGGAGTAGACGGGGGCCGTCACCTCGTCCTTGCCGGCCTTGATGTCGGCGACGAAGCGGGTCAGGGCCCGGCGGTCGTAGGACTCGGGGAAACCTTTCCGCGACATCAGGCCGCGGGCCTCCAGCTCCCGGGTGGGCAGGAGGAAGCCGTCCGTGGTGACCAGCTCGACCCGCGGGTGTTCGGGCCAGCGGGAGAGCAGGGCCTGCAGGAGCCGGGAGACGGTGGACTTGCCGCAGGCCACGGAGCCGGCGACGCCTATGACGAACGGGGTGCCGGACTGGGAGCCCTGCTCGCCGAGGAACGTGTTCAGCGCTCCTCTGAGTCCGTCCGTGGCACCGACGTAGAGGTTGAGGAGCCGGGAGAGCGGGAGGTAGACGTCGCGCACCTCGTCGAGGTCGATGACGTCGCCCAGGCCGCGCAGCTTCTCCACCTCCTCGGCGGTGAGCGGCAGCGGCGTCTTCTCGCGCAGGGCGCTCCACTCGGCGCGGGTGAGGTCGACGTAGGGAGTCGCCTCCGGCTTGTGCCGGTGGGCGCTCCGGTTCGAGGAGACCGGTGAGATCACATTCCATTGTTAACGGAGTTTGAACGCCGCGGTGGGTGGGCTCCGTCACGTGCACGGTCACCGCATGGCGAAAGGCCTTCCCGAGGCCTTCGTACGACAGTGGGAATTTCCGAATTCGGGCAGACCGAGGCCTGTTTGGGCCGCTTGCCGGCCGTAGGCTGCGGCGCATGTGCGGAATCGTGGGATACGTAGGGGCGCAGTCGGCGCTCGATGTCGTGATGGCCGGACTCAAGCGGCTGGAGTACCGGGGGTACGACTCGGCGGGCGTCGCCGTGCTCGCGGACGGCGGGCTGGCCGCGGCGAAGAAGGCCGGGAAGCTGGTCAACCTGGAGAAGGAACTGGTCGAGCGGCCGCTGCCGACAGGTGCCACGGGCATCGGGCACACCCGCTGGGCCACGCACGGCGGGCCGACCGACGGCAACGCCCATCCGCACCTCGACAACGCCGGACGCGTCGCCGTCGTGCACAACGGCATCATCGAGAACTTCGCCCTCCTGCGTGCCGAACTGGCCGAGCGCGGCCATGAGCTGACCTCCGAGACGGACACCGAGGTGGTCGCGCATCTGCTCGCCGAGGAGTTCTCGGCGACCGCCGACCTGGCGGAGGCGATGCGGCTGGTGTGCCGGCGGCTGGAGGGCGCGTTCACGCTGGTCGCGGTGCATGCCGACGAACCGGACGTGGTCGTGGGCGCGCGCCGGAACTCGCCGCTCGTGGTCGGCGTCGGCGAGGGCGAGGCGTTCCTGGCCTCCGACGTCGCCGCGTTCATCGCCCACACGCGCTCCGCGGTCGAACTGGGCCAAGATCAGGTGGTGGAGCTGCGCCGCGACGGCGTCACGGTCACCGGCTTCGACGGCCGCCCGGCCGAGGTCCGCAGCTACCACGTGGACTGGGACGCCTCCGCCGCCGAGAAGGGCGGCTACGACTACTTCATGCTCAAGGAGATCGCCGAGCAGCCGAAGGCGGTCGCCGACACGCTGCTGGGCCGGATCGACCCGGCCGGCTCCCTCACCCTGGACGAGGTGCGGATCTCCCCGTCCGAGCTGCGCGAGATCGACAAGGTCGTCATCGTCGCCTGCGGTACGGCCTTCCACGCGGGCCTGATCGCCAAGTACGCGATCGAGCACTGGACGCGCATCCCGTGCGAGGTGGAGCTGGCCAGTGAGTTCCGTTACCGGGACCCGATCCTGGACAGCCGTTCCCTGGTCATCGCCATCTCCCAGTCCGGCGAGACCATGGACACCCTGATGGCGCTGCGGCACGCCCGGGAGCAGGGCTCCAAGGTGCTGGCCATCTGCAACACCAACGGCTCGACGATCCCGCGGGAGTCGGACGCGGTGCTCTACACGCACGCCGGCCCCGAGGTCGCCGTCGCCTCCACCAAGGCGTTCCTGACCCAGCTGGTGGCCTGCTACCTGGTCGCGCTGTACCTGGGCCAGGTGCGCGGCACCAAGTGGGGCGACGAGATCCAGGCCGTGATCAGGGACCTGTCCCGGATCTCCGAGGAGGTCGAGCGGGTCCTGGAGACCATGGAGCCGGTACGGGCGCTGGCCCGGACGCTGGCGGAGAAGAACACGGTGCTGTTCCTCGGCCGGCACGTGGGCTACCCGGTGGCCCTCGAAGGCGCACTGAAGCTCAAGGAGCTGGCCTACATGCACGCCGAGGGCTTCGCCGCGGGCGAGCTCAAGCACGGGCCGATCGCGCTGATCGAGGAGGACGTGCCGGTGGTCGTGGTCGTCCCGTCCGCGCGCGGCCGCTCGGTCCTGCACGACAAGATCGTCTCCAACATCCAGGAGATCCGGGCCCGCGGAGCGCGCACGATCGTGATCGCGGAGGAGGGCGACGAGGCGGTCGTGCCGTACGCCGACCACCTGATCCGCATCCCGGCCACGCCGACCCTGCTCCAGCCGCTGGTCGCGACCGTGCCGCTGCAGGTCTTCGCCTGCGAGCTGGCCACCGCGCGGGGCAACGAGGTGGACCAGCCGCGGAACCTGGCGAAGTCGGTCACGGTGGAGTGAGCCCGGGGCTCAGTGGACGGACAGGCCGCCGTCGACGAAGAGGGACTGGCCGGTGACGTAGGCGGAGGCGCGGCTCGCGAGGAAGACGGCCGCGCCTTCGAAGTCCTCGGCCAGACCGTTGCGGCCGATCATGGTGCGCGCGGCGAGGGCGGCCGACTTCTCGGGGTCGGCGGCGATCCGCTCGTTCAGCGGCGTCATCACGAAGCCCGGCACCAGCGTGTTCACCGTGACGCCGTACGGCGACCAGGCCTCGGCCTGCGAGCGGGCCAGTGACTCCAGCCCGCCCTTGGAGACGCCGTAGGCGCCGCTCTGCACGAAGGCGCGGTGGGCCTGCTGCGAGGTGACGTGGATGATCCGGCCGAAGCCGCGCTCCGCCATGCCGGGGCCGAAGCGCTGTCCCAGCAGGAAGGGCGCCTCCAGGTTCACGGCCATGGTGGTGTCCCACACGTCCTCGCCCAGCTCGCCCATGGGCGGCCGCAGGTTGATCCCGGCGGAGTTGACGAGGATGTCCGGCTCCCCGAAGACCTCCGCCGCCTCCTCGGCCACGGCCCGTACCCCGGCGCGCGTGGCCAAGTCACCCGCGACCCAGGCCGCCCGGGCCCCTGCGGACCTCAACTCGCCGACGGTGCCGATGAGTTGCTCCTTGCCCCGGGCCGCGACCACCACCCGGGCGCCGGCCCGCGCCAGCGCCCCGGCGACGGCCCGGCCGATGCCGGAACTGCCCCCGGTCACCAGGGCGGTGCGGTCGTTCAGCGCGAACAGGTCGGAGAGATAGGCCCGGTACGTCATGGTGCGCAGCGTAGACGGCCCCGGGCGACCGTAGGCTGCCCGGCATGAGCATCATCGGAGTGGGGATCGACGTCGCCGAGATCGACCGGTTCCGGGAGTCGCTGGAGCGCACGCCCCAGATGGCCGACCGGCTGTTCGTGGCGACGGAACTGCTGCTGCCCAGCGGGGAGCGGCGCGGGATCGCCTCGCTCGCGGCCCGGTTCGCGGCCAAGGAGGCGCTGGCCAAGGCCCTGGGCGCGCCGCCCGGCCTGCAGTGGACGGACGCCGAGGTGTACGTCGAGGACAGCGGTCAGCCCCGGCTGCGGGTGCGCGGGACGGTGGCGGCGCGGGCGGCGGAGCTGGGCGTCACGTCCTGGCACGTCTCGCTCAGCCACGACGCCGGCGTCGCCTCGGCGGTGGTGATCGCGGAGGGCTGAGCGGCGGGGGACCCGATGACGCGGGGTGGGGTGGTCCTCTGCGGGGGTTCCGGGTGAGGTCGGCCTGGGGTGGGGCGGTGCCAGGGGTGGTGCCGGGTGTGGTCGGTCGGGGGT
>NZ_MLYN01000026.1:0-188462 GCF_001866675.1 Streptomyces sp. MUSC 14 | reverse complement strand
CCTCGCTTGACGAAAGACATAGAGGCACCCCGCCGCGCCGATACCAACTTTTCCGGATCATCATCCCGGTAACTGCCGTGACAGCCAGGGTTCTTCAGCTTTCGGTACGCTCGGTGATCGTGCCGTCACCCACCCTGCCCGCCCAGGCGTGGCAGGATCGGAAGGCCATGACTGAGAAGCTCCACACCCCCGTGATCGCCTGGTTCGACACCCATGCCCGCGACCTCCCCTGGCGCCGCCCGCAGGCGGGTCCGTGGGGTGTGATGGTCAGCGAGTTCATGCTCCAGCAGACCCCGGTCAGCCGGGTGCTGCCCGTCTACGAGGAGTGGCTGGCCCGCTGGCCGCGCCCGGCCGACCTGGCCAAGGAGGCGCCGGGCGAGGCGGTGCGCGCCTGGGGCCGGCTCGGCTATCCGCGCCGGGCCCTGCGGCTGCACGGCGCCGCGGTGGCCATAACGGAGCGGCACGGCGGGGACGTACCCACGGATCACGCACAGCTGCTGGCCCTGCCCGGGATCGGCGAGTACACGGCCGCGGCCGTCGCCTCCTTCGCGTACGGGCAGCGGCACGCGGTGCTGGACACGAACGTGCGCCGGGTCTTCGCGCGCGCGGTGACGGGGGTGCAGTACCCGCCGAACGCGACGACGGCCGCCGAGCGCAGGCTCGCGCGCGAGCTGCTGCCGAAGGACGAGGGGACGGCCGCACGCTGGGCCGCCGCCTCCATGGAGCTGGGCGCGCTGGTGTGCACGGCGAAGAACGAGGGGTGCGCGCGCTGCCCGATCGCGGCGCAGTGCGCATGGCGGCTGGCGGGCAAGCCGGAGCACGCGGGGCCGCCGCGGCGCGGGCAGACGTACGCGGGGACGGACCGTCAGGTGCGCGGCAAGCTGCTGGCGGTCCTGCGCGAGGCGCACGCGCCGGTGCCGCAGGCGACGCTGGACCGGGTGTGGCACGAGCCGGTGCAGCGGGCCCGCGCGCTCGACGGGCTCGTCACGGACGGTCTGGTGGAGCCGCTGCCCGGCGGGCTGTACCGGCTGCCGCTCAGCTGATGGACAGTCACCTCACAGCGACCGCCTCTTCGTTACAGAGCACCTAACCCGACAAAGCGCCGAATAAAGGGACATAACGACCACCCCTCTTACCCCTCACCCCCCTCCGTTACACAACCGACGGATAGCCGACTGCTAGCCGAAGGCTGGCTCGCACAGCGCCGTGACAACCACTGCCTAACTTCGTTTCTGTGCCCGGCAGACCACCGGGACACGGGGAACGCAGGAGCAGGACTTCAGGCGCGAGCCGGAGTGAACGGGGAACGGAGGCGGTTGATCATGGCGCAGGGCGAGGTGCTCGAATTCGAGGAGTACGTCCGCACCCGGCAGGACGCGCTGCTGCGCAGCGCGCGTCGGCTGGTTCCGGACCCTGTCGACGCACAGGACCTGCTCCAGACGGCGCTGGTGCGCACGTACGGCCGCTGGGAGGGCATCGCCGACAAGCGGCTCGCCGACGCCTATCTGCGCCGTGTCATGATCAACACCCGGACCGAGTGGTGGCGGGCGCGCAAGCTGGAGGAGGTCCCGACCGAGCAGCTGCCGGACGCGTCCGTGGACGACTCCACCGAGCAGCACGCCGACCGGGCCCTGCTGATGGATGTCATGAAGGTGCTCGCGCCGAAACAGCGCAGTGTTGTGGTACTGCGACACTGGGAGCAGATGTCCACGGAGGAGACGGCCGCCGCCCTCGGCATGTCGGCCGGTACGGTCAAGAGCACGCTGCACCGGGCGCTCGCCCGGCTCCGCGAGGAGCTGGAGGCCCGCGATCTGGACGCACGCGCGCTGGAGCGTGAGGAGCGGGAGCGTTGCGCGGCCTGACACGGGCCGGGTCCGACCGGGCCCCAGGCAGTACACAGGCGGTGATCACGGTGGGGGCCGTGCTCGCCGCCCTCACCCTTTTGGTCGCCGCGTGCGGCACGGGGGGTACGGGCGCCCGGGACGAGGGGCCGGCACATGCCTCGGCGGTGGCGGGGGCCGTCGCCTCGCCGTCGGCGAGCCCGTCCGGCGCGTACAAGCGGGTGGACGCGGTGACCCTGGTCAAGGACGACCCCACGGTCTCCACGACGGTCAAGAGCGAGCTGAAGCCGTGCAGCGGCGAGGAGTACCCGGTCGACGTCACCTACGGCCAGCTCACCGGCGGCTCGGTGGACGACGTCGTCGTCAACGTGCTGACCTGCGCCGACGCGGTCGGCATCGGGTCGTATGTGTACCGCGACGAGGGCGGGACGTACAAGAATGTCTTCAAGACCGAGGAATCGCCGGTCTACGCGGAGGTCGACCAGGGCCTGCTGACCGTCACCAAGCAGGTCTACAAGAAGGGCGATCCGATCTCCAGCCCGTCCGGCGAGGATGTGATCACCTACGACTGGACCGGAGGCCGCTTCGTCGGCCGGCCACCGGTGCACACCGACTACGGCAAGACCGGAGCGGGCGCCGAGACGACGACCGCACCCGACAGCTGACCGACCACCGACCGCCCACGACCACCGACCGAGCACGAGGACTGAGAGCACCGGGATGGCAGACCAGACCCACGTCCTGTTCGTCGAGGACGACGACGTCATCCGCGAGGCCACCCAGCTCGCTCTGGAACGCGACGGCTTCGCGGTCACCGCGATGCCCGACGGCCTGTCCGGCCTGGAGGCGTTCCGGGCCGACCGTCCCGACATCGCGCTGCTCGACGTCATGGTCCCGGGTCTGGACGGCGTCAGCCTGTGCCGCCGCATCCGCGACGAGTCGACCGTGCCGGTGATCATGCTGTCCGCGCGCGCCGACTCCATCGACGTCGTCCTCGGCCTGGAGGCGGGCGCCGACGACTATGTGACCAAGCCGTTCGACGGCGCCGTCCTGGTCGCCCGGATCCGGGCGGTGCTGCGCCGCTTCGGGCACGCGGGCGGGGGCACACAGGGCGAGCAGCCCACCGACGAGGTGAGCGGCGGCGTGCTCAGCTTCGGCGACCTGGAGATCGACACCGAGGGCATGGAGGTGCGCCGGGCCGGGCAGCCGGTCGCGCTCACCCCGACCGAGATGCGCCTGCTGCTGGAGTTCTCCTCCGCGCCGGGCACGGTGCTCTCCCGTGACAAGCTGCTGGAGCGCGTGTGGGACTACGGCTGGGGCGGGGACACCCGGGTCGTCGACGTGCACGTGCAGCGGCTGCGCCAGAAGATCGGCCAGGACCGGATCGAGACGGTCCGCGGCTTCGGCTACAAGCTGAAGGCCTGAGCGGGGCACACATGTGGGGGTTCCTCAGGCGGCCGATGCTGCGCATGGAGCGCATGGACCTGCGCACCGGGCTCAGATGGAAGCTCAGCGCGGCCATCGCCCTGGTGGCCGGGCTCGTGGCGATCGTGCTGAGCCTGGTCGTGCACAACGCGGCCCGGGTCTCGATGCTGGACAACGCGCGTCAGCTGGCCAACGACCGCGTCCAGATCGCCCAGCGCAACTACGAGCTGAACCGCCGGCCCAACTTCCCCAACATCAAGCTCGACGACCCCGACCTGCCGGACGCCCTGCGCGAGAAGCTCGAAGAGGGCCGGATGGTCAGCGACGTCTCCGACCACGCCGGGCGGGCGGACATCTGGGCGGCCGTGCCGGTCAAGGACGGGCACGTGCTGTCGTACCACAGCCATCTGCCGGATCCCTCGGCCGAGATGCTGAACGATCTCGACCAGGCCCTGATCATCGGTTCGGTCTCGGTCGTCCTCGGCGGCAGCGCGCTCGGCGTGCTGATCGGCGGCCAGCTATCCCGACGGCTGCGCAAGGCGGCGGCGGCCGCGAACATGGTCGCCAAGGGCGAGACCGACGTGCGGGTGCGCGAGGCCATCGGCGGGGTCGTACGGGACGAGACCGACGACCTCGCGCGCGCGGTGGACGCCATGGCGGACGCGCTGCGCCAGCGGCTGGAGGCCGAGCGGCGCGTCACCGCCGACATCGCGCACGAGCTGCGCACCCCGGTGACGGGCCTGCTCACGGCCGCCGAACTGCTCCCTCCCGGCCGGCCCACGGAACTCGTCCTGGACCGGGCGAAGGCGATGCGCACGCTGGTCGAGGACGTGCTGGAGGTGGCCCGTCTCGACGGCGCGTCGGAGCGGGCGGAGCTCCAGGACATCATGCTCGGCGAGTTCGTCACCCGGCGCGTGGCGGCCAAGAACCCGGACATCGCCGTACAGGTGGTGCACGAGTCGGAGGTCACCACCGACCCGCGCCGCCTGGAGCGGGTCCTGTTCAACCTCCTCGCCAACGCCGCCCGGCACGGCCGCCCGCCGGTCGAGGTGACCGTCGAGGGCCGCGTCATCCGCATAAGGGACCACGGCCCCGGCTTCCCCGAGGAACTCCTCGCGGAGGGCCCGAGCCGGTTCCGCACGGGCAGCAAGGACCGTGCCGGCCAGGGCCACGGCCTGGGCCTCACGATCGCGGCCGGCCAGGCCCGCGTCCTCGGCGCCCGTCTGACCTTCCGCAACATCCGCCCCGCCGGCTCCCCGCCGCACATCCCGGCGGAGGGCGCGGTGGCGGTGCTGTGGCTGCCGGAGCACGCGCCGACGGCGACGGGGAGCTATCCGATGCTGCCCGGCAGCGGCTGACGCGGCGCCGGGCGCCCCTCACGGCGCTCGGCGCGGACGCCGCTCAGCGGAGCAGCGCGTCGGCGAACCGCACCGCGGTGTCCGCGTCCAGCGGCGCGTGCCCCAGCAGGAACCGGTACCAGAAGAACCCGTAGAACTGGTCCACCAGCAGATCGACGTCCCGGTCGGCGCCCAACTCCCCCCGCTCCCGCCCCCGTTCGAGCACGGCACGCACGGCGTCCCGTCGCGCCCGCGTGAACGTCCGCATCAGTTCGGCCAGATGCGCGTCCCGCGCCGCCTCCTGGACGAGGGTCCGCAGGGCCGGTCCGGCGGGCCTGCGGACGGACGCCTCGAAGGTGGCGACGGCCAGCGCGCGCAGATCCTCGCGCAGGCTCCCGGTGTCCGGCGCGGGCACGTCCTGGGCGGCACGGTCGGTGAGCGCGTCCAGCAGGACGGCGCCCTTCGACGGCCACCAGCGGTAGAGGGTCTGCTTGCCCACCCCGGCCGCTCGCGCGATGGTCTCCACGCTCACCGGCGCCCCGTCGGCGTCGGCGAGCAGTTCCAGGGCGGCATCGAGGATCGCCCGCCGCGCGGCCTCGTTACGGCGCCGTCCGGTGTGCGGGCGGGGTTCATTGCTGTCGTGCACGGGCTCATCCTCTCCGACTCCGGCCGCCCCCGTACCCCCTTGACGAGACTATCGGTCTCGGTAACACTTTGACGAGACCGATAGTCTCGGCAAAGGGCCGGAACTTAATGGACCTCGGGAGAGAGCCAGTCATGAGCACTCCGAACAGCCCTGTGCAGCCGCTCGCCGGACAGCGCGTCGTCGTCATGGGCGCGAGCTCCGGCATCGGCGAGGCCACGGCCGCGGCCTTCGCGGCGGACGGCGCGGAGGTGGTCATCACCGGCCGCGACCAGGCCCGCCTCGACGCCGCGGCGGACCGGATCGGCGGCAAGGTCTCGGCGTACCGGCTGGACGCCACCGACCGCGCCGCGCTGGACGCCTTCTTCGCCGCCTCGGGCACCGTCGACCACCTGGTCCTCGCGCTCAGCGGCAGCAAGGGCGGCGGCCCCTTCGCCGAACTGGACCTGGCCGAGCTGGCGGCCGGCTTCGACGGCAAGTTCTGGCCGCACGTCCAAGCGCTCCAGGCCGCGCTGCCCGCCCTGCGGCGCGACGGCTCGGTGACCCTGGTGACCGCCGCCTCCGCCCGCGCCGCCCTGCCCGGCACCGCGGGCCTCGCCGCGATCAACGGCGCCCTGGAGGCCCTCGTCCCGCCGCTCGCCGTGGAGCTGGCACCGCTCAGGGTCAACGCGGTCTCGCCGGGCGTCGTCGACACGCCCTGGTGGGACTCCCTGCCCGCCGAGCAGCGCCGGGCGGTCTTCGACGGCTTCGCCGCGATCACCCCGGCGGGCCGCGTCGGCCGCCCCGAGGACATCGCCCGCGCCCTGTACCTGCTGGCCACCAACGGCTTCGTGACCGGTGTGGTCCTGGAGGCGACCGGCGGCGCGACCCTCGCGACGGGCCGCTGAACCGAAAAGGGACCAAGAAAGGAAACGGAAAAGAAAGAAGACCCCGGGGCGGACACCGACCGGGGTCTTCCGTTCAGAGGGAGGTCAGACGGCCTCGACCATCACCGGCGGGGCAGCGTCCTCGCCCTCCGGCGACGGCTTGGCGCCGGTGCCCCGCAGCGGGACCTCCTTCACGAACACCGCCGCGACCAGCACGAGGACCGCGATCGCCGCGCCCAGCGCGAACGCCGAGTGCGTACCGGCGGAGACGGCGTGCTGGTAGGCCTCCCGGATCACCGGCGGCAGCTTGCCGAGGCTCTTGGCGTCCAGCGCCGCGCTCTTCTCGGTCATGTGCTTGCCGGCCGTACCGGCCCGCTCGGCCATGACGTGCTTGACCCGGTCGTTGAACAGCGCACCCATGATGGCGACACCGAAGGACGAGCCGAGCGTACGGAACAGGGTGGTGGACGAGGACGCGACGCCCATGTCCTTCATCTCCACGCTGTTCTGCGCGACCAGCATGGTGATCTGCATCAGGCAGCCCATGCCGAGACCGAGGACGGCCATGTAAATGCCTGAGGTCAGCCGGGTCGTACCGGTGTCCATGGTGGACAGCAGGTACAGACCGACGGCCATCAGGACACCGCCGACGATCGGGAAGGCCTTGTAGCGGCCGCTGTTGGTGGTGACCCGGCCCGCGACCATCGAGGTCACCAGCATCGCGCCGAGCATCGGCAGGAGCAGCAGACCGGAGTTGGTCGCGGACGCGCCCTGCACCGACTGCTGGTACAGCGGCAGGTACAGCGTCGCGCCGAACATCACGAAGCCGGTGATGAAGCCGATGACGGACATCAGCGTGAAGTTGCGGTTGGTGAAGATGTGCAGCGGCAGCACCGGATCGGCGGCCCTGAGCTGCCAGTACCCGAACCCGACCAGCGCGGCCACGCCGATGGCGATCAGCTCCATGATCCGCGCGGAGGTCCAGGCGTACTCGCTGCCGCCCCAGGTGGTGACCAGCACGATCGAGGTGATGCCGACGGTCAGCAGGATGACACCGAGGTAGTCGATGCCCGCCTTGGCCCGCTTCTTCGGCAGGTGCAGCACGGCGCTGACCAGCGCGAGCGCGACGGCGCCGAGCGGCAGGTTGATGTAGAAGGCCCAGCGCCAGCCCCAGTTGTCGGTGATGGTGCCGCCGACCAGCGGGCCGCCGATCATCGCCAGCGCCATGACTCCGGCCATCATGCCCTGGTACTTGCCGCGCTCGCGCGGCGGGATCAGGTCGCCGATGATCGCCATGACGCCGACCATCAGACCGCCGGCGCCGAGGCCCTGTACGGCACGGAAGCCGATCAGCTGCCCCATGTTCTGGGCCATGCCGCTGAGGGCGGAGCCGACCAGGAAGATCACGATCGAGCTGAGGAAGGACCCCTTGCGCCCGTACATGTCGCCGAGCTTGCCCCAGATCGGGGTCGAGGCCGCGGTGGCCAGGGTGTAGCCGGTGACCACCCAGGACAGGTGCTCCAGGCCGCCCAGTTCACCCACGATCGTCGGCATCGCCGTACCCACGATCATGTTGTCGAGCATCGCGAGCATCATCGCGATCATCAGCGCGAGCAGCACGACCCGCACACTCTTGGGCTGTTTGCCCTCACTCGCGGGCAGCTGGCCCGCGTCGGCGCTTTCTACTGTGTCCGCCATCTTTCTTTCCATTCCCCCTGCGGCTTCTACTTACTTGCCGCCCGGCTAGTTGACTACACTGGGGAAGGTAGACCTGTCACTAGCCGGGCGTCAAGTAAGTTTCCTGGGAGCGCAAGGAGTACGAGGATGGGCGGCACGATGGACGGCACGAAACAGCAGCGCCGCGGCAACACCCGCCAGCGCATCCAGGACGTGGCGCTCGAACTCTTCGCGGAGCAGGGGTACGAGAAGACCTCGCTGCGCGAGATCGCCGAGCGTCTCGACGTCACGAAGGCAGCCCTGTACTACCACTTCAAGACGAAGGAAGAGATCATCGTCAGCCTCTTCGAGGACCTGACGAAGCCGATGGCCGAACTGATCGAGTGGGGCCGGGGGCAGCCCTCCACGCTCGATACGAAGCGGGAGATCATCCGGCGCTACAGCGCGGCCCTCGCCGGGGCCGAGCCCCTGTTCCGCTTCATGCAGGAGAACCAGGCGACGGTGCGGGAACTGCGCATCGGCGACATCTTCAAGGACCGGATGCGGGGCCTGCGGGACATCCTCATCGACCCCGGCGCCGACCTCGTCGACCAGGTGCGCTCCGTCAGCGCGATGTTCACGCTGCACGCCGGGATGTTCGCGATGCAGGACCTGGAGGGAGACGTGGAGAAAAAGCGTGCGGCCACCCTCGCGGTCTCCCTGGACCTGATCACCCAGGCACACGAGCACACCTGCCGGCGCACCTAGGAGGTGTCGTTCGGATCAGGCCGGGCCGTGCGGAACGGCGCCTGTCGGCCGACCCGAGCGGGGTCATGGGGGTCCCGCCGGGGGCGCCCCCTCCGGGGGAGGGCGTGCCGGACCCCGCGATGCCGGCATGATCCGAACGGCACCCCCCGGTTCACAGGGCGACGCCGCTCAGAAGGTGACGCCCTTGCCGCGCAGGCGGGCGGCCGGGTCGACGGCGGAACCGTAGTTCGGGGTCGTACGGATCTCGAAGTGCAGGTGCGGACCGGTGGAGTTGCCGGTGGAGCCGGACAGTGCGATGCGCTGGCCGGTCGTGACGACGTGGCCCGCCTTGACGTCGATCCGGGACAGGTGCGCGTACTGCGAGTACGCGCCGTTGCCGTGCCTGATCACGACGGCGTTGCCGTACGCGGGGCCGTCGCCGGCGCCGTTCGGACCGGCCTTGACGACGGTGCCGCCGTGTGCGGCGACGACGGCGGTGCCGGTCGGCACGGCGAAGTCCAGACCGCTGTGCTTGGCCTGCCACATGCCGCCGGCCTGCATGAAGCGGGCCGACAGCGTGTACTTCTTCACCGGGTCGACCCAGGCGGCCGACGGCGCGGCCGCGCTCGCCGCCCCGGTCCCCACGACGGCCAGGCCCCCCACCGCGGCGGCCAGCACGGCCACCCGGGCGCGGAGCGGGGACGTACGGGAAGGGAGCGGGGACGTACGGGAAGAACGGGACGTGACGCGCTGGAACATCGAAACCTCGTGGACTCGGGAACAGAACCGCCACCCGGCGAACGGACGTTCCTCCGGGCGGCCACTCCTTGGTAGCCCAGCACCCCGCCCACCCCAAAACGCCCGTCCTACGATGCCCGGTAGTAGACGCCACCGCCCCGCGACCGCCGTTCTTTACCCACGAGCTCCCGACATGACGCTCTCTTTGTCGGCCCTTTACCCGACCGGTCGACTCCACTACCCGGGCTAGTAGCGGTCATATCGCCTGTGCGGCTTGTCACCGGGTTCCCTGTCGGCGATCACGTGAATGTGACGCACACCTCCAGCCACCTACCGTTCAGTAACCCTACGGTTCCCCTCACGCCACCCTCACCTCAGATCATGCCCCTGACATTCAGGACCGTCCGTGTGAGAGGACCCCCACCGATGACCACAGGCCCCTGGGCTCGCCGTATCTCCGCCACCGCCGTCTCCGTGGCCGCCCTGACCGCTCTGGGCGCCCCGGCCCAGGCCGCGACCACGAGCAGCGCGGCGGCCGGCACCACCGCCACCGCGACGGCCACGAAGGTGGACTACGCGACCTGGCAGAAGGACTGCCAGACGGTGATGGACCAGGCCCTGCCGTACCTGAAGGAGCGCATCGCCGCCGCCAAGCCGGGCGAGAAGCAGGCGATCGTCTTCGACATCGACAACACCACGCTGGAGACCGACTACGGCTTCAGCTACCCCCAGCCGGCCAACAAGCCCGTGCTGAACGTCGCGAAGTACGCCCAGGAGCACGGCGTCTCGCTCTTCTTCGTCACGGCCCGCCCGGGCATCATCGAAGAGCCCACCGAGTGGAACCTGAAGTACGACGGCTACGACGTCTCGGGCCTCTACGTCCGCGGCCTGTTCGACCTCTTCAAGGACGTCGCCGCCTACAAGACGGCCCAGCGCGTCGACATCGAGAACAAGGGCTACACGATCATCGCGAACATCGGCAACAGCGCGACCGACCTCTCCGGCGGCCACGCCGAGAAGACGTTCAAGCTCCCCGACTACAACGGCCAGTTGTCCTGACCACCGCCGGTGCTTGAGCCCCGGACGCGGTGAAGGGGCCGGTGCCCAAAGGCACCGGCCCCTTCGACTCGGCTGATCCGCCGGAGGCTTACGCCTCCTTGCTCAGGTTCGGCCCGGCACCGCCGGCCGCCTGCTCGATCGGCGGGACGTCGGGCAGCGACGACTTCTCCTCACCGCGGAAGGTGAAGGTCTGGGCGTCGCCCTCGCCCTCGGTGTCCACGACCACGATGTGACCGGGGCGCAGCTCGCCGAAGAGGATCTTCTCCGAGAGCGTGTCCTCGACCTCGCGCTGGATCGTGCGACGCAGCGGACGCGCGCCCAGCACCGGGTCGTAACCCTTCTTGGACAGCAGTTCCTTGGCGGACTGGGAGAGCTCGATGCCCATGTCCCGGTCCTTCAGGCGCTCGTCCACCTTGCTGATCATCAGGTCGACGATCCGCAGGATGTCCTCCTGCGTCAGCTGCGGGAAGACGACCACGTCGTCGACGCGGTTGAGGAACTCGGGCCGGAAGTGCTGCTTCAGCTCGTCCTGGACCTTGTTCTTCATGCGCTCGTAGTTGGTCTTCGTGTCACCCGAGGCCGCGAAGCCCAGGTTGAAGCCCTTGGAGATGTCCCGGGTGCCGAGGTTGGTCGTCATGATGATGACCGTGTTCTTGAAGTCCACGACCCGGCCCTGGGAGTCGGTCAGACGACCGTCCTCCAGGATCTGCAGCAGCGAGTTGAAGATGTCCGGGTGGGCCTTCTCGACCTCGTCGAACAGGACGACGGAGAACGGCTTGCGGCGCACCTTCTCGGTGAGCTGGCCGCCCTCTTCGTAGCCCACGTAGCCGGGGGGCGAACCGAAGAGGCGCGAGACCGTGTGCTTCTCGCTGAACTCCGACATGTCGAGGGAGATCAGCGCGTCCTCGTCACCGAAGAGGAACTCGGCGAGCGCCTTGGACAGTTCGGTCTTACCGACACCGGACGGGCCGGCGAAGATGAACGAACCACCGGGACGCTTCGGGTCCTTGAGGCCCGCACGCGTACGACGGATCGCCTTCGACAACGCCTTGACGGCGTCGACCTGGCCGATGACCCGCTTGTGGAGCTCGTCCTCCATGCGCAGCAGGCGGGAGGACTCCTCCTCGGTCAGCTTGAAGACCGGGATGCCGGTGGCGGTCGCGAGGACCTCGGCGATCAGCTCGCCGTCGACCTCGGCGACGACGTCCATGTCGCCGGCCTTCCACTCCTTCTCGCGCTTGGCCTTGGCGGCCAGCAGCTGCTTCTCCTTGTCGCGGAGAGAGGCGGCCTTCTCGAAGTCCTGCGAGTCGATCGCGGACTCCTTGTCCCGGCGGACGGCGGCGATCTTCTCGTCGAACTCGCGCAGGTCCGGCGGAGCGGTCATCCGGCGGATGCGCATCCGCGATCCGGCCTCGTCGATCAGGTCGATCGCCTTGTCCGGCAGGAAGCGGTCCGAGATGTACCGGTCGGCCAGGGTGGCCGCCTGGACCAGGGCCTCGTCCGTGATGGAGACGCGGTGGTGGGCCTCGTAGCGGTCGCGCAGGCCCTTGAGGATCTCGATCGTGTGCGGCAGGGACGGCTCGGCGACCTGGATGGGCTGGAAGCGGCGCTCCAGGGCCGCGTCCTTCTCCAGGTGCTTGCGGTACTCGTCCAGCGTGGTCGCACCGATGGTCTGCAGCTCACCGCGGGCCAGCATCGGCTTCAGGATGCTCGCGGCGTCGATCGCGCCCTCGGCGGCACCCGCACCGACCAGCGTGTGCAGCTCGTCGATGAACAGGATGATGTCGCCGCGGGTGCGGATCTCCTTGAGCACCTTCTTCAGGCGCTCTTCGAAGTCACCGCGGTAGCGGGAGCCGGCGACCAGGGCGCCGAGGTCCAGCGTGTAGAGGTGCTTGTCCTTGAGCGTCTCGGGCACCTCGCCCTTGACGATGGCCTGGGCGAGGCCCTCGACGACGGCGGTCTTGCCGACGCCGGGCTCACCGATCAGGACCGGGTTGTTCTTCGTACGGCGGGACAGCACCTGCATGACCCGCTCGATCTCCTTCTCGCGCCCGATGACCGGGTCGAGCTTGGACTCACGAGCGGCCTGGGTGAGGTTCCGGCCGAACTGGTCCAGGACGAGGGAGGTCGAGGGGGTGCCCTCGGCCGGGCCGCCGGCGGTGGCGGTCTCCTTGCCCTGGTAGCCCGACAGCAGCTGGATGACCTGCTGGCGGACACGGTTGAGATCAGCGCCCAGCTTGACCAGGACCTGGGCGGCGACGCCCTCGCCCTCACGGATCAGGCCGAGCAGGATGTGCTCCGTGCCGATGTAGTTGTGGCCCAGCTGAAGAGCCTCGCGGAGCGACAGCTCCAGGACCTTCTTGGCACGGGGAGTGAAGGGGATGTGCCCGGACGGGGCCTGCTGGCCCTGGCCGATGATCTCCTCCACCTGCTGGCGGACCGCCTCAAGCGAAATGCCGAGGCTCTCCAGGGCCTTAGCGGCGACACCTTCGCCCTCGTGGATGAGACCCAGGAGGATGTGCTCGGTGCCGATGTAGTTGTGGTTGAGCATCCGGGCTTCTTCCTGAGCCAGGACGACAACCCGCCGCGCGCGGTCGGTGAACCTCTCGAACATCGTTAATCGCTCCTCAGAGCGGTCAGGCAGTGGGGGGAACTTCCCCTCCCTGTCCTTCCGCAGCTTAGTCCCGCAAGCGGGGACCGCTCATTCCAACTGCCGACACCGTCCTTGGCCTCCTGACCCCGAACGCCGACATCTGTCCCAACCTGATGGTGCGAGACGATGTTCCCGCAGGCCAGGCAGTTACCCTCATCGCCAGTACGCCGATGGCGAACGTGAGACGGGCCGTCCTGCGTGTCGCCCCCTCCCACTAGGGATGTCTTACCCGCGGGCACGGACACTCCATGCCGTACGGCCCCGTTCCCTCCGCTATGGGCGAACAACCTCGCGCTTCCCCGGACCCCCACACGCCCCCTTTTCCGGAACCGTCCGCAATCAGTCGAGTACGCAGCGTAACCATCGGGTCGCTCGACCGGTTGCACCTGGCATGGCTGGTCCGGCCCGGGAGCACCGTATGACTCACCCTGTCCACACCGTCCCCTTTCCCCGCCGGCCCCTCGACCCGGGCGACGGCCTCGTCGACCCTCCTGCCCCGGAACCGGGGCTCTGTGCCGCGGCGGCCGGCCCGGAGGCGCGAACCCGCCACTGGTACGAGAACGATCTGGGGTGGGCGACCGTGCCCGGACGACCGCTGCGACTGCTCACCGGGGTGCGGTTCGACGTCCTGGACATGCCGGCGGCGGCAGGCGCGCGGGCGCTCCGGCATCTCGTGCCGGGCTCTCCGGTGGCGCTGCGCGGCGACCGGATGCAGCTGCTGGTGGCCGCGGGCGGCGCGGAGGAACTGCCGGGGCTGCTGGACTGGCTGGAGTGGAGCGCCGTCGTCCTCGACCTGCGGGCCCTGGGCGCGGGCGGTGCGATGGACGCACCGAATCCGCCGGGGACCGGCGGTGCGCCGGAGGTGCCGATGTCATCGCTGCCGGATGCCGGTGTGCCGGATACCGGGCCGCCGACGGCCGGTCCGGCTGTCGGCTCCGTACGGGGGGCCGCCGTGTGGCTGCGGCCCCCCAGGCCGGGAGGCGGGGCCGAGGCCTCGCTGCCGGCGCTGTCGGCCGTGGGACGCGAGGGGAGCGCCCCCGATCTCGTGCGACTGGTGGACACGGTGGCAGCGGAGTGTCACCGCGTCCGGCTGCGGCGCGCGTGCGCCGGGCCGTCGCCCGCCGTGCAGCGGGATCAGCCGTTGGCCTTCTCGTAGGCCTCGCGGATGTTCCCCGGAACACGGCCGCGGTCATTGACCTCGTAACCGTTCTCCTTCGCCCAGGCGCGGATCGCCGCGGTGTCCTGGTTGCCACCGGAAGCGACGCGTGCCTTTCCGCGTCCACCGGAGGCACGGCCTCCGGTACGACGGCCGCCCTTCACATACGGCTCGAGAAGCCCACGCAGCTTGTCCGCATTGGTGGTCGTGAGATCGATCTCGTACGTCTTGCCGTCCAGCGCGAACGTCACGGTCTCGTCCGCCTCGCCGCCGTCGAGGTCGTCGACAAGAAGGACCTGAACCTTCTGTGCCACCGGATTTCCTTTCATCGATAACGTTGAGGACCAGGGGTGTGCGGCGTCCGCCGTTTCGCCGCCCCTGTTATATGCAGTACTGCACTACGCCGGAAAGCAAACCGCTTTTGCCGGAAAAACACAAACCCCCGGGAGAGCACTGGTGGACCACCTACACCCGGAAACATGCGCGTTTCGGACATAGGGCACTCCGGCAATGACGATCACAGATGCAGAAGCATCCGGCTGTTGCCCAAGGTGTTCGGTTTCACCCGTTCGAGACCGAGGAACTCGGCGACGCCCTCGTCATAGGAACGCAACAGCTCCGCGTAGACATCGGCGTCGACGGGCGTCTCACCGATCTCCACGAAGCCGTGCTTCGCGAAGAAGTCCACTTCGAAGGTGAGGCAGAAAACGCGGCGAACGCCGAGCCGACGTGCGGTCTCGACCAGCTTCTCCAGCAACTGATGGCCGACGCCGGCACCCTTGAGACCCGGCTTCACCGCGAGAGTGCGGACTTCCGCGAGGTCCTCCCACATGACGTGCAGCGCACCGCAACCGACCACCTCGGCGTTGTCGTCGCGTTCCGCGACCCAGAACTCCTGGATGTCCTCGTAAAGCGTGACGGTTGCTTTGTCGAGCAGGATGCGGTCACGCACGTAGGCGTCGAGGAGGCGGCGTACGGCCGGGACATCGCTGGTCCGCGCCCGGCGGACGGTGATGTCTTTTGCGGAGACTTCGGGGCGCTCGGCTGACATGAGCGGACGCTATCGCCCGGCGGCGCCCTCTGCCGAGCCGGGGTTCTCCTCTTGGCGGGGTTCGGCGGGTTCCTGTCGCGCGGGTTCCTGTTGCCGGGGTTCGGGAGCTTCTGGGGCTGCGGAAGCTTCCGGGGTATCCGGTCCCTGGACGATGCGTACCGCGTCGCGGAGGGCGTGCCGCTGTTCCTCGCTCATCATCCCGAAGAAGGCGACGAGAGCGGCCGCCGGGTTGTCGCTCTGCGACCACGCGTCGTTCATCAGCGCGGCGGCGTAGGCGGCTCGTGTCGAGACGGCCTCATATCGATAGGCCCGCCCTTCCGCCTCCCGGCGGACCCAGCCCTTCTGATGGAGATTGTCCAAAACGGTCATCACGGTGGTGTACGCGATCGAGCGTTCCTGCTGGAGGTCTTCCAGGACTTCTCGAACCGTCACCGGGCGGTTCCACTTCCACACCCGCGTCATGACCGCGTCTTCGAGTTCTCCCAATGGGCGAGGCACAACTCAGAACAATAGTGGGAGATCCGGACAATGGCGTGCCGGACGTGCACTAATCCTGCGAACGCGAACAAAAAGGGCGTACGGCCCGAGCCCGCACCGTGCGGGATGCGGGAGCCGTAGCCGGGGTGGATCAGGCGTCGCCGCCGGCCGAGGCCTGGCGCGCGCTCTCCGCGCGCGCGAGGGCGGCGTCGACGGCCGCGTCCTCCTTGGCCTTGGCGGCCCCGCCCTGGGTCTTCACGATCACCCTGACCAGACCGATGAAGAACACGGCCATCACGACCGGGGGCACGAGCGCGGAGACGTAGTCCATGCCCCCAGAGTAGCCACGCGGGAACGGGCGAAAGGTGCGGGGGGCGCGAACCACCCGGTCGGCCCCCCGACCTGCACGGACACCCCGGCCGGGGCGGGCGGGTCAGCCTGCGGCGAGCTGGCGGGACCCGGTGCCCTCCGCCGGCGGCACCGGCTTGCGGCGCGGGAAGACCTCGCCCGGCGTCGGAATGGGGCGCTTCGGGGGCGCCGGCTGCGGGGCGGGACGCTCCGCGGGGGCCGGTCCGGGCTTCTGTGCGGGCTTCTCCGCCGGTTTCGCCGGCTCCCCGGCCTCCTGGACCACGGACTCGCCCGCGCCGCCGGGAAGGGCCATCAGGCGCGTCCGCGAGGGCGGTACGGCGGGAGCGGGCACCGTCCGGGCGCCCTGTGCGAACCGGGCTCGTACGTCCTGCTCGGCCAGTGTCCGGCAACGGTCCAGCAGCGCGGCCGCGACGGGACTGCCACGCAGCGCCCGCAGCGCGGAAAGGTCGTCCGGCGTCGGCCGGTGCCCGGCACCCAGCGCCTCCTCCAGGAGGGTGAGATATCCGGCGGCGGTGCCCGGCAACGCGGCCCGGTACCGGCCGAGGTCGGCCACCAGGAACGCGCGCAGTCTCGCCCCCTCGCACATCGCCTCGTCGAGCGACTCGGCGAGCCGGAAACAGTCCTGGACGTCCCCGGCAGAGGCTTGACCGGGGTGAAGGGCGAGGGCGAGGGCGCGACGGAGCACACGCAGCTCCTCCACGCCGAACGCCATGCCGCCGCGGGATCCGTATGGCGTGGGCATGCGGCGACGCTACCGCTAATCGGACAAAAGTGACGGACCGAAATGCTGTGTCGCCGCGTGTCGCTCCCGGTTTCCCCCGACCGGGGCCACGAGTTCCCTCGACCGGGTACGGGACACGCGCCCGCGCACAGTATCCGCGCGACACCCGCGCGCGGGGAACGCGAAAACCGGCGCCTCGCGAAGCGGGCGCCGGTCGTCTCACATGCGCGACACGTTCCGCTCGTACACCAGGCGCAGCCCGATCAGTGTCAGCCACGGCTGGTGCTCGTCGATCGCCGAGGACTCCCCCAGCACCATCGGCGCAAGCCCGCCCGTGGCGATCACGGTCACGTCGTCCGGGTCGTCGGCAAGCTCCCGGGCCATCCGTTCGACCACCCCGTCGACCTGCCCGGCGAAGCCGTACACGATGCCCGCCTGCATGGCCTCGACGGTGTTCTTGCCGATCACGCTGCGCGGCCGGGCCACCTCGATCTTCCGCAGCTGCGCGCCCTTGACGCCGAGCGCCTCCACGGAGATCTCGATGCCGGGGGCGATGACACCGCCGACGTACTCCCCGCGCGCGGAGACCGCGTCGAACGTGGTCGCCGTGCCGAAGTCGACGACGATCGCCGGACCGCCGTACAGCTCCACGGCCGCGACCGCGTTGATGATCCGGTCCGCGCCGACCTCCTTGGGGTTGTCGGTGAGGATCGGCACACCCGTCTTCACGCCCGGTTCGACCAGCACCGCGGGCACGTCGCCGTAGTACCTGCGGGTGACCTCGCGCAGCTCGTGCAGCACCGACGGGACGGTCGCGCAGATGGCGATGCCGTCGATGCCGTCGCCCAGCTCCTCGCCGAGCAGGGGGTGCATGCCCATCAGACCCTGGAGCAGCACCGCCAGCTCGTCCGCCGTGCGGCGCGCGTCCGTGGAGATGCGCCAGTGCTCGACGACGTCCTCGCCGTCGAACAGGCCGAGGACGGTGTGCGTGTTGCCGACGTCGATCGTGAGCAGCATGGGCGTTACTCCGCCTCGCGCAGGTCCAGGCCGATGTCGAGGATCGGCGAGGAGTGGGTGAGCGCGCCGACCGCCAGGAAGTCCACACCGGTGTCGGCGTACGCGCGCGCGGTGCCGAGCGTCAGCCGCCCGGAGGCCTCCAGCAGGGCCCGGCCGCCGACGATGCCGACGGCCTCCGCGCACTCGCCGGGCGTGAAGTTGTCCAGGAGGATCAGGTCGGCGCCCGCCTCGACCACCTCGCGCAGCTGGTGCAGCGTGTCGACCTCGACCTCGATCGGCACGTCCGGGAAGGACTCCCGTACGGCCTTGAAGGCCTGTGCGACGCCGCCGGCGGCGACCACGTGGTTGTCCTTCACCAGGGCCGCGTCGGACAGCGACATGCGGTGGTTGACGCCGCCGCCGCAGCGGACCGCGAACTTCTCCAGCGAGCGCAGGCCGGGGGTCGTCTTGCGGGTGTCGCGGACCTTGGTCTTCGTGCCCTCCAGCGCGTCCGCCCACGCGCGCGTGGCGGTCGCGATGCCGGACAGGCGGCACAGGATGTTCAGCGCGCTGCGCTCGGCGGTGAGCAGGTCACGCGTGCGCGAGGTGACCGACAGCAGCTTCTGCCCGGCCTCGACCCGGTCGCCGTCCTCGACGTACCGCTCGACCTCGAACTCGTCCGTGCAGACCACGGACAGCACGGCCTCGGCGACCCGGAGGCCCGCCACGACGCCCGTCTCGCGCGCGGTGAAGTCGCCCGTGGCGGTGGCCTCCTCGGGGATGGTCGCGACGGTCGTCACGTCCACGCCGCCGTCCAGGTCCTCCTGGATGGCGACGTTGGCGACGTCCTCGACCTCGATGGGGTCGAGCCCGGCGGCGGCCAGCAGCTCGGCGAGCGCGGGGTCGAGCCCGCACTCCAGGTATTCGTGGTCGCCCTCGGCGCCGCAGGCGCAGTCGTCGCCGCAGCCGCCGGCGGAGGCGAGGGGAAGGTCGTCGGTGCTCACGTCTGTCACTGCTCCTGGGGCGCTGGGTTCGCTGGTGTTACCGGGTCGGGGGGAAGTCTGCGGTGTCGGTGGTGCGTACGGCCAGGGACCGGTCGGGGCTCAGCCGTACGACGATGTGGCGCCGCCAGTCGGTGTCGTCGCGCTCGGCGCGGTCCTCGCGCCAGTGGCAGCCGCGGGTCTCCTCGCGCAACCGGGCGGCGGCGACCAGGACACGGGCGACGCACAGGAGGTTGGTCGCCTCCCAGGTGTCGACACCGGGCTCGGCGGTCTTGCCGTGCTCCTGGAGCGCGTCGCGGGCCTGCGCGTGCAGCCCCTGGAGCTGTTCGGCGGCCCGCGCGAGGGACTGCTCCGAGCGCAGCACGCCCGCGCCCTCGGTCATGATCCGCTGAATGGCGAAGCGGGACTCGGGGGCGAGCAGCGGGTGCGCGGGCGTCTCGGGGTGCGGCACCGGTGCGGGCACGCGCGCGTGGAGGCCGTTCTCCGCCCGCGCGGCGGCGATGTCGGCGGCGATGCTCTCGGCGTAGACGAGGCCTTCGAGCAGGGAGTTGGACGCGAGCCGGTTCGCACCGTGCACACCGGTGCAGGCGACCTCGCCGCACGCGTACAGGCCCGGCACCGTCGTCCGGCCCCGCGCGTCGGTGCGCACGCCCCCGGAGGCGTAGTGGGCGGCCGGGGCGATCGGGACGGGCTCGGTTATCGGGTCGATGCCGTTGGCGCGGCAGGCGGCCAGGATGGTCGGGAAGCGGTGCTCCCACATGTCGGCGCCGAAGTGCCGGGCGTCGAGGTACATGTGCTCGGCGTCCTGCTCCTGCATCCGCCGCATGATGCCCTTGGCGACGATGTCCCGGGGCGCCAGCTCGGCCAGTTCGTGCTGGCCCACCATGAAGCGCACGCCGTCGCCGTCGACCAGGTGGGCGCCCTCGCCGCGCACCGCCTCCGAGACCAGCGGCATCTGTCCCTCGGCGTCCGCGCCGATGAACAGCACGGTCGGGTGGAACTGGACGAACTCCAGGTCGGAGACCTCGGCGCCCGCGCGCAGCGCCAGGGCCACGCCGTCGCCGGTGGACACGGACGGGTTGGTGGTCGACGAGTACACCTGGCCCATGCCGCCGGTCGCGAGGACCACCGCGGGGGCGTGCACGGCGCCCACGCCGTCGTGCTGGCCCTCGCCCATCACGTGCAGCGTGACGCCGGCCGTACGGCCCTCGGCGTCGGTCAGCAGGTCCAGCACGAGGGCGTTCTCGATCGTGCGCAGCCCCCGCGCGCGTACCGCCTCCACCAGGGCCCGGGAGACCTCGGCGCCGGTCGCGTCGCCGCCCGCGTGCGCGATACGGCGCCGGTGGTGGCCGCCCTCGCGCGTGAGCGCCAGTCCGCCCTCGGAGGACTCGTCGAAGTGGGCTCCGGTGTCGATGAGCCGGCGTACGGCGCCGGGGCCCTCGGTGACGAGGATGCGGACGGCCTCCTCGTCGCACAGGCCCGCGCCGGCCACCAGGGTGTCGTCGAGGTGCTGCTCGGGTGTGTCGCCCTCGCCGAGGGCGGCGGCGATGCCGCCCTGCGCCCAGCGCGTGGAGCCGTCGTCCAGGCGGGCCTTGGTGACGACGACCGTCGTGAGCCCGGCGGCCTCGCAGCGCAGGGCCGCGGTCAGGCCGGCCACGCCGGACCCGACGACGACCACGTCCGCGGGGATGCTCCACCCGGGGGCGGGCGCGTGCAGACGTATGCCCGTGTTGCTGCCTGTACTGGTGCCTGTGCTGGTCACGAGGCGGCTCCGAGGGTTCCGAAGGTGAGGGGGAGGTTGTCGATCAGCCGGGTGGTGCCGACCCGGGCGGCGACGGCGAGGACGGCCTCGCCGGTGAAGTCGTCGCCGATCTCGGTGAAGTCGGCGGGGTCGACCAGGGCGAGGTAGTCCAGCCGGAGCGGCGGCACGAAGCGCGCGGCCTCGTCCATGATCTGGTGGGCCGCCGCGCGGACCGCGGCCGGACCGCCGGGCGCGGCGGTGGCGACGGCGTGCGCGTCGGCCGCCGCGCGCGACTCCCCTATGGCGCTGAGCGCCTCGGCACGCGCGTGCGTGGAGGGCACTTCGCGGGCACGCGCGCGCAGCGCCTCCTGCGCGGCGTGCCGGTCGCGGCCGGCGAACAGCGCGCGGGACAGCGCGAGCGCCGTACCGCGCTCCTCCGGGGAGAGGTAGCGGTTGCGGCTGGACAGGGCGAGCCCGTCCGCCTCGCGCACCGTCGGTACGGCGACGATCTCGACGCCGAAGTTCAGGTCCCGCACCATGCGCCGGATCAGGGCCAGCTGCTGGGCGTCCTTCTGCCCGAACAGGGCGGCGTCGGGGCGGGTGAGGTGCAGCAGCTTGGCGACGACGGTGAGCATGCCGTCGAAGTGGCCCGGCCGCGAGGCACCCTCCAGCCGCTCGCCCATCGGGCCGGCGGTGACGCGTACCTGGGGGGCGCCGCCGGGGTAGACCTCGTCCGCGGAGGGCGCGAACACCGCGTCCGCGCCTGCCTGTTCGGCGATCTTCAGGTCGGCTTCGAGGGTGCGCGGATAGCGGTCGAGGTCCTCGCCCGCGCCGAACTGGAGAGGGTTGACGAAGACGGTGACGACGACCTCGCCGTCGGGGCCCGCCAGCTCCCGCGCACTGCGGATCAGGGTCGCGTGGCCCTCGTGCAGAGCGCCCATCGTCATGACGACGGCACGTCGGCCACGACGCACGCGTGCGTGCAGCTCGTCGGCGGTGCTCAGCAGGACGGTGGTCATCAGGCGTTCCCCTTGGTGCCGTTGTTGCCGTTGGTGCCGTTGGATCCGTCGGCCAGCACGCCGAGCAGGTCCTCGGCGAGTTCCGGCTTCAGCAGGCCGTGGGCGAGGGCCCGGTCGGCGGTGGCGCGGGCCATCGCGAGGTAGCCCGCGACGGTCTGCGGGGCGTGCTTGCGCAACTCGGTGACGTGCGCGGCGACCGTGCCGGCGTCCCCGCGCGCGACAGGCCCGGTAAGCGCCAGGTCGCCGGAGCGCAGTGCGTTGTCGAGGGCGGCGCCGAGCAGCGGGCCCAGCATCCGGTCGGGCGCCGTCACACCGGCCGTGCGCAGTAGTTCCATGGACTGTGCGACCAGGGTGACCAGGTGGTTGGCGCCCAGGGCGAGGGCCGCGTGGTAGAGCGGGCGGTTCTCCTCGCTGATCCACTCGGGCTCGCCGCCCATCTCGATGACCAGGGCCTCCGCGGCCAGCCGCAGCTCCTCGGGCGCGGTGACGCCGAAGGAGCAGCCGGCCAGCCGCTGGACGTCCACCGGGGTGCCGGTGAACGTCATCGCCGGGTGCAGCGCCAGCGGCAGCGCGCCCGCGCGCAGGGCGGGGTCGAGGACCCCGGCGCCGTACCGGCCCGAGGTGTGCACGAGCAGCTGGCCCGGCCGTACGGCTCCGGTCTCGGCGAGGCCGGCGACCAGGCCGGGCAGGGCGTCGTCGGGGACGGTCAGCAGCACCAGGTCGGCGCGCTGGAGGACCTCGGCGGGCGGCACCAGTGGCACGCCCGGGAGCATGGTCTCGGCGCGCCTGCGGGAGGCGTCGGAGACCGCGGAGACGGCCACCGGGCGGTGCCCGGCGAGCTTGAGGCACGCGGCCAGCGCGGGGCCCACGCGGCCGGCGCCGACGACGCCGACGGTGAGCCGCGCGGGGCGGTCCTTGAGGTCTGGCTGATGGACTGTACTCACGCGACGGCGGCCTTCCCGTTCCAGTCCGCTCTGGGTACCGGACGCTGTACCGGACGATTTCTCGTCATGTTAACGCTATCCGGTTCGGCAGCGGCCGGTCGTCCACAGGCTGTGGGTTTTGCCACGCCGCCGCGAGGGCTCCGACGGGGCGGAAATCCCGGTGCCGGGCGTGTCCTCGGCGCGGCATGATCGCCGTCATGACCGATACGGCTGAGCAGGATCCGAGGCGGGCGCGGTACGAGCGGCGGGTGGCCGCGTCCCGAACGGCACGGCGCGTGCTCCACCGCGCCCCGTTCGAGGGCACGATCCGGGAGCGCCTTGACCGGCTGGTCCGGACGGCACCCGAGGTCCATGACCTCGACGAGCGGGCCGACATGTACGGCGACCGGATCGTGGGCACCCTGGAGGACAGGGTCGCCGCGCTGCTCGGCACGGAGGCCGTCGCGTTCTTCCCGACCGGCACGATGGCCCAGCAGGTGGCCCTGCGCTGCTGGGCGGCCCGCACCGGAAACCCCACGGTCGCCCTGCACGGCCTCGCCCATCCCGAGGTGCATGAACGGAATGCGTTCAGCCAGGTCAGCGGCTTGCGCCCGGTGCGGGTGACCAGCGAGCCACGGCTGCCCACGGCCACTGAGATACGCGACTTCGACGAGCCCTTCGGCGCGCTGATGCTGGAACTGCCCCTCAGGGACGCCGGTTACGTCCTGCCCGCCTGGGAGGAGCTGACCGAGGTCGTCGAGGCCGCGCGGGAGCGCGATGCGGTGGTGCACTTCGACGGCGCGCGCCTGTGGGAGTGCACGGAGCACTTCGGGCGCTCCCTGCAGGAGATCGCCGCCCTCGCCGACACCGTCTACCTGTCGTTCTACAAGTCCCTCGGTGGCTTCGGCGGCGCCGCTCTGGCCGGCCCGAGGACGCTGATCGAGGAGGCGAAGACCTGGCGGCACCGGTACGGCGGCATGGTCTTCCAGCAGTTCCCGACCGTGCTGTCGGCCCTCGCGGGACTCGACACGGAACTGCCCCGGCTGCCCGGCTATGTGCGGCACGCGCGCGTGGTGGCCGCCGCGCTGCGCGAGGGGTTCGCCGAGGCCGGCGTGCCGTGGGCCCGCGTGCACCCCGCGGTGCCGCACACCCACGAGTTCCGGCTCTGGCTGCCGTACGCCCCCGAGGTACTGGCCGAGGCCGCGGTGCGGCAGGCGGAGGAGACCTCGGTCCTGCTGTTCGCGCGGGCCTGGGACCACGGTGGACCGGACCTGGCGTGGACGGAGGTCACGGTCGGCGCGCAGGCCTGGAGTGGACGGCGGACGACGTGCGTGCGGCCGTCGCCGGCTTCGTGACGCGCCTGCCCGCGCCGTGATCACAGTGCGCGAGGACGCAGCCAGCGGCGCAGGGCGTACCGTACCCGCCCGCGTGCCGGGCGCTCGGCGACGACCGCGCTGAAGCGCCGGTACTCGCGCAGTTCGCGCACGGCCTGAAGGTCGTGGCGGCCCGGCGCGGGCGGCTCGGGCTCGCCGAGCGCGCGCGCACGGTGGATGTCGAGGAGGTACTGCTGGGTGATGCTCATGGCGGATCGCCTTCACGGGATGGTCGGGACATGGCTCGTCTGTGGGTGATCGGGCTCCGCGGCTGCCCCGGTGCTTCCAGCCTGGTCGAGCCCGGTGCGGATGTCCCGTGGATTGACGACTGCCGTCAATCCACGGGGCCACTGTCAGTGGGCCGGTGCACGATGGGTGCATGAGCGTGACGATCGACATCACCGGACTGCCGCCGGAGCGGGTCCGGATCGTGCCCTCCCCGCTGGCGGAGCTCGGGATGGCACTGCACGCGCTCAGCGAGCCCGGCCACCACCCCGACCTCCAGGGCTGGGCGACCGCCGTCTCGTCCCGGCTGGCCCCCCGCCTGGCCGACCGGCTCTGCGAGGCCGACTTCCTGTGGCGTACGACGTTCTCGGACGTGTTCGCCCCCTTCGGCGGCATCCCCGGCCGAAGCACGGTGCCCGGCGCCACCCTCGCCGAGGACCTGGACCTCCTGGACAAGCTGACGGACGAGCAGTTCGTCGACGCCGCCCTGGAGTTCACCTGCCGGCTGCAGTACGACGTCCAGGAGCCGGCCCTGCTGGACGACCCGGAGCTGCGCCGCCGCGCCCTGGAGCTGGCCGCCGCGCGCGGGGCCGTACAGGAGCAGTTCGCGCGCCGGCTGCTGGAGGACCCGCCGCTCGTCCGGGCGTGGTTCCGGCAGCTGATGCTCGACTGCGACGAGGCCTTCTTCGCCGACACCTGGGCCCGCGTCCAGCCCCAGCTCGCCGCCGACGCCCGGCACAGGACCGAGTTGCTGCGCCGCAAGGGGCTCGGCGAAGCCGTCGCGTCCCTGTCCGAGGCCATCTCGCTGGACGAGGAGGCCGCGCTGATCACGGTCGACAAGCTCTCGGTGGGCCACACCGCCACGGGCGACGGCGACCTGGTCCTGGTCCCGACCAGCCTCGGCTGGCCGCACGTCCTGGTGCTGCACCGTTTCGGCTGGCAGCCCTCGATCACCTACCCCGCGAGCGGCACGCGCCCGCAGGCGCCGTCCGTCGAGCAGCTCACGCGCCGCCTGGAGGCGCTGGCCCACCCGGTGCGGATGCGGCTGTGCCGGCATCTCGCGCGTGCCCCGCACACCACGGGCGAACTGGCCGACGCGCACGGCATGTCGGCTCCCGAGATATCCCGGCATCTCGCGGTGCTGAAGAAGGCGGGCCTGATCACCGACTGCCGCCGCGGCCGGTACGTCCAGCACCAGCTGGACCTGTCCGCGGTGGCCCGGCTGGGCAGCGACTTCATCGAGGGCGTCCTGCGCTGACGCCTCCCGGCGGGGCCGCCGGGCGCGCCGGCCTCGGCGAGCGGATCGGCGCCGCGCAGTGCGTCCACCCCGCCGGAGCCCCGTGCCCGGTGCCCGCCGTCAGGTCCCGTCCGGCCGGAGCCCGCAGGCCCGCCGAGGTCGGCACCGACCGGCGTCGGCCGACCCCACGACGCCCCGGCCCCCGTCGGGCGCCCCGGCTCCCCTTGAGCCCGGGTCAGCCGTGTCCGCCCGCGCGGACCAGCCCGGTCTCGTACGCCAGCACGACCACCTGCACCCGGTCGCGCAGGCCGAGCTTGGTCAGGATGCGGCCCACGTGGGTCTTGACCGTGGCCTCGCTGAGCACCAGTCGGGCCGCGATCTCCCCGTTGGACAGGCCCTGCGCGACGAGCACCATCACCTCCCGCTCCCGGTCGGTGAGCCGCTCCAGCTCCTTGTGCTGCGGCTCCTTGCCGGTGGCGGGCAGCATCGGCGCGAAGCGGTCCAGCAGCCGCCGGGTGGTGGAGGGCGCCACGACCGCGTCACCACTGTGCACGGACCGGATGGCGGCCAGCAGCTCGCCGGGCGGCACGTCCTTGAGCATGAACCCGGAGGCACCCGCCTTCAGCCCGGAGAACGCGTACTCGTCCAGGTCGAACGTGGTCAGGATCAGCACCTTCGGCGCGTCCGGCTCCGCGCAGATCCGGCGGGTGGTCTCCACCCCGTCCAGCTTCGGCATGCGGACGTCCATCAGGACGACGTCGACCGGGGTGGTGCGCAGCACCTGGAGGGCCTCGACGCCGTCGCCCGCCTCCGCGACGACCTCCATGTCCGGCTGGGCGGCGAGCACCATCCGGAACCCGGTGCGCAGCAGCACCTGGTCGTCGACGAGCATCACGCGGATCGTCATCGGGCCTCTTTTCAGGAGTCGGCTTCGGGGGCGGCTTACGGGTGTCGGTCGAGAGCGCGTGAAGACATCAGTGCGCCGGTTTGAGCGGGAGCAGGACGCTGATGCGGAATCCTCCGCCCGGGCGTGGGCCCGCGTCCAGCGTGCCGCCGACCATGCCGACGCGCTCGCGCATGCCGATCAGCCCGTGCCCCTGGCCGTCGGCGCCGCCCTCCTCGTACAGCTCGTGCGGGGCACCCTTGCCGTCGTCCTCGACCAGCAGGCCGAGCCCGTCGTCGAAGTAGACCAGCCGCACGCTCGCGCCCGCGTTGGGCCCGCCGTGCTTGCGGGTGTTGGTCAGCGCCTCCTGCACGATCCGGTACGCGGTCAGCTCCACGCCGCTCGGCAGTGGCCGCGGAGTGCCCTCGACCTTGAAGTCGACCGGCAGCCCGGAGGTGCGGCACTGCTCGATGAGGTCGTCGATCTGGTCGACATCGGGCTGCGGGACGTACTCCCCGCCCTCCTGGTGCTCCCCCGTGCGCAGCACGCCCAGCAGGCGGCGCATCTCGGCGAGGGCCTGCCGGCCGGTGGAGGAGATCGTCTCCAGGGCCTTCTTGGCCTGGTCGGGGGCGGCGTCGAGGACGTAGGCGGCGCCGTCGGCCTGCACCACCATCACCGACACGTTGTGTGCGACGACGTCGTGCAGCTCGCGCGCGATCCGGGCACGCTCGGCGGCGACCGCGACCTTCGCCTGTGCCTCGCGCTCCTTCTCCAGGCGGGCGGCGCGCTCCTCCAGCTGGGCGAAGTAGGCACGCCGCGTGCGCATGGAGTCACCGAGCACCCAGGCGAGCGCGAAGGGCACCGTCTGGAAGACCGCGAGGGCGACGTGCCCGACGAAGCTGGAGTGCTCGGCCGGCCAGCGGATCTGCGCGACGGTCGCCGCGACCAGGCTGACGCTGAGCGCGACCCGTGAGGCCCAGCGCGCGCCGATCGCCGCGACCGTGAACGTGATCACCAGCATCGCGAAGTCGGCGACGGTCGTCTCGACGTCCAGGACCAGCTGGGCCAGTCCGGTCGCGCACGCGACCAGCAGCATCGCCTCCGGGAAACGCCGGCGCAGCGCGACGACCGTGCACAGCACGACGGACACGGCCAGGCCCGCGGCGATCGACCCGTGGTGCCCGCCCACCCCGTGCAGATTGACCACGCTCACGCCGGACAGGCCGAACAGGACGACGGCCCAGAAGGAGTCGACCCAGGTCGGGTGGCGGCGGAGGAAGTCGTAGAGGCGCTGCACGTAACCCAGAGTAGGGAAACGAGATGCGTGCAGGGGTCAACCGGAGGGCCGATCCACATCCGGTGCGCGTACTCCGCAAGGTGGAGGAAGTGATCATCTGTGCGCCTAGTCTGTTCCGGTGACGGATGAAACAGCGGGGGAAGCGGAACCCGCTTCCGGCAGCCGGCGCGACGGGCGCGGCTGGCATGGCTGGCGTACGGCGGCCGAGGCGGCGCTGTACGGGCCCGGCGGCTTCTACCGGCGCCCGGAGGGCCCGGCCGGCCACTTCCGCACGTCCGTGCACGCCTCCCCGCTGTTCGCGCGGGCCGTGGCCCGGCTGCTGTGCCGGGTGGACGAGGCCCTGGGGCGGCCCGGCGCGCTGGACTTCGTCGACATGGGAGCGGGCCGGGGGGAGCTGGTCACCGGCGTGCTCGCCGCCCTGCCGGCCGACGTGGCCGCACGCGCGCGTGGGTACGCCGTCGAACGCGCCGACCGCCCGGCCGGCCTGGACCCGCGCATCACCTGGCTGCCCGAGCCCCCGGCGGCGATCACCGGGCTGCTGTTCGCCAACGAGTGGCTGGACAACGTGCCCGTCGACGTCGCCGAGGTCGACCCCGCGGGTGTGCCCCGGCTGGTGCTCGTCGCCGAGGACGGCAGCGAGCGGCTCGGGGAGCCCGTGACGGGCGCGGAGGCGGACTGGCTCGCCCGCTGGTGGCCGCTGCCCGCCGAGGAGGGGCTGCGCGCGGAGATCGGGCTGCCCCGGGACCTGGCGTGGGCGTCGGCGGCCGGCCGGGTGGTGCGCGGGCTCGCGGTGGCGGTGGACTACGCGCACACCCGCGACACACGCCCCCCGTTCGGGACGCTCACCGGCTTCCGTGAGGGACGCGAGACGACGCCCGTGCCGGACGGGTCGTGCGACATCACCGCGCATGTGGCACTGGACGCGTGCGCGGCGGCCGGCGCCCCGGACCCGCTCCGCGGCACCCGGCCCGCGGAGGGAGACGGGAGCGCAGGGCGGGAACCCGAGGGCACACCACGCACGTCCCCCGATGCGCCGCACGCGACCCCCGATTCGCCGCGCATGCCCTCCAGCGAGGCGTGTGTGCCCCCCGAGCAGGCGCTCGCATCCCGAAACACCACCAGCGCACCCCCGGACACCCCTATTGCGCCCCCTACGCCCAAGAACACGGCGCGCACACCCCATGGCACGGCGCAGGAGCTCCCCGGCGCAGCGCGCATGTCGTCACCCGCACGCTTGCTCACGCAGCGCGCCGCCCTGCGCGCCCTGGACCTCACCGGTGCGCGCCCTCCGCTCACGCTGGCCTCCACCGACCCCGCCGCCTACGTACGCGCCCTCGCGAGCGCCGGAGAGGCCGGCGAACTCACCGCGCCGGGCGGCCTCGGCGACTTCGGCTGGCTGGTCCAGCCGGTCGGCGTCCCGGACCCGCTGGAGACGGCCCCCTAGGTGCCCTGGCCGACCGGGCTACTTGTCGATGTCGCCGACCACGAAGAACATCGATCCCAGGATCGCCACCATGTCCGCCACCAGCGTCCCCGGCAGCAGTTCGGTGAGCACCTGGATGTTGTTGTACGACGCCGACCGCAGCTTGAGCCGGTACGGCGTCTTCTCGCCCTTGCTGACCAGGTAGTAACCGTTGATGCCGAGCGGGTTCTCGGTCCACGCGTACGTGTGCCCCTCGGGCGCCTTCAGGACCTTCGGCAGCCGCTGGTTGATCGGGCCCGGCGGCAGTTCGGCAAGCCGGTCCAGGCAGGCGTCGGCGAGGTCGAGCGCGTTGTGGGTCTGTTCCAGGAGCACCTCGAAGCGGGCGAGGCAGTCGCCCTCGCTCCGGGTCACGACCTTCAGGGTGTCCTGGAGGTCGCCGTACGCCAGGTACGGCTCGTCGCGCCGCAGGTCGAAGTCGACGCCCGAGGCGCGCGCGACGGGTCCACTCACGCCGTAGGCGTGCACCGCTTCCGGCGTCAGCGCGCCGACCCCGCGCGTGCGCCCACGGAAGATCTCGTTGCCGAGCACCAGGTCGTCGAAGACGTCCATGCGCGAGCGCACGGCCGCCACGGCGGCACGCGCGCGTGCGCTCCAGCCGGCCGGCAGGTCCTCCTTGAGGCCGCCGACGCGGTTGAACATGTAGTGCATGCGCCCGCCGGAGACCTCCTCCATCACGTTCTGGAGCACCTCGCGCTCGCGGAACGCGTAGAACACCGGGGTGATGCCGCCCAGCTCCAGCGGATAGGAGCCGAGGAACATGAGGTGGTTGAGCACCCGGTTCAGCTCGGCGAGCAGCGTGCGCGTCCACACCGCCCGCTCGGGCACCTCCATGCCGAGCATCCGCTCCACGGCGATGACCACGCCCAGCTCGTTCGAGAACGCCGACAGCCA
Organism: Streptomyces sp. MUSC 14; assembly: GCF_001866675.1. Lineage (NCBI taxonomy): Bacteria > Bacillati > Actinomycetota > Actinomycetes > Kitasatosporales > Streptomycetaceae > Streptomyces > Streptomyces sp. MUSC 14. The sequence continues at coordinate 158,654 of NZ_MLYN01000026.1, read as the reverse complement.
GTCGTGGCGGTTGGCGAGCACGATGATCTGCCGGTAGTCGCGCGCCTCGAAGAGCTTCTCGGCGCCGCGGTGCATGTAGCCGATCACGGGCTCCGCGCGCACGATGCGCTCCCCGTCCAGCACCAGCTTGAGCCGCAGCACACCGTGCGTGGACGGGTGCTGGGGCCCGATGTTGAGCACCATGTCGGTGCTCTCCGCGGCGCCGCCGATCCCGACGGTGGTCTGGGTCGTAGGAGTCATGGCACCAGTTTCCCCTACGTACGCTGGCCCCATGGAAACGGGGAGCCCGCACGAGGCGGGGACGGCCGGGACGGCGGGAACGACCGGGACACCGGGGGACGAGCCGGTGTGGCGGGGGCTGCCGCCGGGCCTGCTGCGGATGCGCCGGCTGCTGCTCACGGTGTGGACGGCGGTACTCGCGCTCGCCGCGGGCGTGCTGCCGGGTCTGTTCGCGGGGCCCGTGTGGGCGGTGTTCGCGCTGCTGCCGGTGGTGTGCGCCGTGTGGTGCTGGCGGCTGCTGGGGCGCAACTGGCGCTCGTGGCGCTACGCCGAGCGCGCGGACGACCTGCTGATCAGCCGCGGCGTGCTGTGGCGCGAGGAGACGGTGGTGCCGTACGGGCGGATGCAGCTGGTGGAGGTCACCTCCGGGCCGGTGGAGCGCCGCTTCGGGCTGGCCACCGTGCAACTGCACACGGCGGCCGCCGCGACCGACGCGACCATCCCCGGCCTTGACCCGGCCGAGGCGGAACGGCTGCGGGACCGGCTCACCGAGCTGGGCGAGGCACGATCGGCGGGCCTGTGAGCGGCCCGGACGGCGGCGGGGAGAACGCGGGCGCGCAGGACGCCGAGGAGCGCATACCCGTGGCCGAGCGCCGGCTGCACCCGATCACGCCCTTCCGGCGGGCGTGGGCGCCGGTCGCCGTGCTCGTCGGCTGGGCGGCGCACGACCCCAACAGCGCGCAGGAGCAGCTGGCGCGGCTGACCGACACCATGCTCCTGCTGGGCCTCGCGGTCCTGGTGCCGGTGGCCGGCCTGTACGGCTTCCTGTCCTGGTGGTTCACGCACTTCGCGGTCACCGGCTCCGAACTGCGCATCCGCACCGGCCTGTTGTTCCGGCGCACGGCGCACATCCGGCTGGAGCGCATCCAGGCGGTGGACGTCTCGCGGCCCCTCCTCGCGCGCGTGGCGGGCGTCGCGAAGCTGCGGATCGACGTCGTGGGCGCCGACAAGAAGGACGAGCTGGCCTTCCTCGGCGAGCAGGAGGCACGCGCCCTGCGCGCGGAACTGCTCGCGCGCGCGGCGGGTTTCGCACCCGAGACGGCGCATGAGGTCGGCGAGGCACCGGCGCAGGAGCTGCTGCACGTGCCCCCGCGCGCGCTCGCGCTCTCCCTGGTGCTGACGGCCGCCACCTGGGGCTCGCTGTGCGCCGCGCTCCTCGTGCCGACCGTGCTGTGGCTCACCACCCACAACCTGTGGACCGTCCTCGGCACCGCCCTGCCGCTGCTCGGCGGGGCCGGCGCGCACAGCGCGGGACGGTTCGTCGCCGAGTTCGACTGGAAGGTGGCCGAGTCCCCGGACGGGCTGCGCATCGATCACGGGCTGCTCGACCGCACGCACGAGACGGTGCCGCCCGGCCGGGTGCAGACCGTACGGATCGTGGAGCCCCTGCTGTGGCGGCGGCTCGGCTGGGTGCGGGTGGAGCTGGACGTGGCCGGGTCCGCCAACTCGGTGCTGATACCGGTCGCCCCCCGCGCGGTCGCCGAGTCCGTCATCGCGCGCGTGCTGCCGAATGTGACGGTGCCTCAGGAACTGTCCCGCGCACCGGGGCGGGCCCGGTGGTGCGCGCCGGTGTGGTGGCGCGGCCGTCGCCTCGCGGTGACCGGCACGGTGTTCGCCACCCGGCACGGCCTGCTGCGCCGCAGCCTCTCCCTCGTCCCGCACGCCAAGGTGCAGAGCGTACGACTCACCCAGGGGCCCTGGCAGCGCGTGTGGCGGCTCGCCGACGTCCACGTGGACACCGGGGCCGGAAAGACCGTCACCGCCGGGCAGCGGGACGCCGAGGAAGCCGTACGGCTGCTGCACGAGCAGGCCGAGCGGTCCCGCACCGGACGCCGGGACGCCCGCCCGGACCGCTGGATGACCGCCGGGTGACCCCTGGCCGAGCGCCGGAACGACGTGGGGCCCGGCTCCCCTCGGGGAAGCCGGGCCCTGCCCTCTGCCTCGCAGGACTGCGGAGCACGCCTCAGGAAGCCGCGCTGCGCAGGCCCTGGACGTCGATCTGCTCGGTCTCGTCGTGCGCGGTCAGGTCGATGACCTGGCCCACACCGTCCGCCTGCGCGTCGGCGGGCTTGAACGCGGCCTCGGCCTCGGCCTTGTGCACTGCGAGGGCCTCCGGGCCGACGACATCGGCGAGGTCCTCGTTCTGCACGGAGTCCAGCGCGGCCCGGGGCGCGGCCTTCTGGGTGCCGAAGAAGTCGAAACCGCCCTCGACCACCGGTCGCCGAGCGGGCGCGGCGGGTACGACGGCCACCGCGGTCGGCACCGTGAAGTGCCCGGCGGGCGGCTGCCCCATCGGCCGTACCGGTTCGAGATCGGCGCTGGGCACGGCGGCCTCGCTCGCGGCGACACCGGCGCCGTCGGTCACGTCGCCGGTCAGGGCGTCCGCGGCGTCCTCTGCGGCCCGCTCGGCGGCGGATCCGGCTTCGGTTTCGGCAGCTGGCTCGCCGCCTTCTCCTTTGGCGACGGACTCGGCCTCGGCCTCAGGAGCCACGTCCTCGGCCGCCTCGGACTCAAAAGCCCCGGACTCGGCCTCGGTCTCGTCGACGACCTCGGTCTCGGCCGGAGCTTCCTGCTCGAACCCGGCCAGAGCCGTCAGGGCGCGCTTGTACAACCAGGCGCCCTCGGCCGAGAAGACCGCGCGCGCCGACGGCACATCGCTGTCGGCCTGCTCCTTCGCCTCGGCCGCTGCCGGCTCCGGCTCGGCGCTGCGCGCGGGCGGCAGGGCGAGTGCCGACGAGGGCTCGGCGGCCTCGATCTCCAGCAGCCGGCGGCCTTCCAGGGCGCTCGCACGCTCGGTCTCCGCCGTGGCGTACCGGCGCAGCAGGGCCGCGTGCTCGTTGCGCAGGCCGGCCAGCTCGGCGCGCTTGGCGCGCAGCCGCTGCTCCAGCTTGGTCCGCAGCTCGCGGGATTCCTCGAGATCGGTCTCCAGTTCGGCGACCCGTTCCTCGTTGCGCCATTCGTCGCTGGCACGCGCGCGCATGAGTTCGGCGACCTGCTTGCCCGCCTGCGCGTCCCAGCGGCGCATCACGACCGCGCCGACGACAGCGGTCGCCGCGGCGGCCGCGGCCAGTGCGCGCAACACCGTGGCCCCGGAGAACGCCCAGGGACCCAGCGCGCAGACGACGGAGACACCGGCGATCGCCGAGGGAGGCAACAGCCGGTGCAGAGGTGGGGAATGGCGGTGGCGTCCACGTGGCATGGCCAGAAACTTACCGCGCGTAGGCGAATCGCGGGCCCCCGCCCCGTAAAAACACGGCCACACTGTGCGTTTCACGGGGCATCGGGGCAGCGATCTCAGTGGGCGGTGAGCTTCGTGCTGAGCCACTGGAGCGCCGGGGGGATCTCGCGCTTCCAGGTGTTGAAGTTGTGCCCGCCGCTCGGAAGGATGATCGAGGAAATCCTGGTCACGTTCGTGCTCTGCACGGCCTGGATGAATTTCATCGTGTCCTTGTAGTTGTGCTCACCGACCTTGCTGCTGGTCACGAGAAGCGAGGTCTCGGGCGCGGTCAGGTGTTTGATCGCCCAGAACAGGTCGGCGCGGTTCTGCAGGTCCTTGTTGCCGTGGAAGAGATCGCCGGTGGTGGGGTCGATCGGCGCCTTGTAGTACGGCGAGAGACCCGCGGCGGCCGCGTAGGAGCCCGGGTGGTGCATGGCGATCTTCAGCGCGCAGTAGCCGCCGGTCGAGTCGCCGACTATGCCCCAGCTGGCAGGCGTCTTGTCGACGCGGTACTGCTCCATCACGGAGTTGCGCAGATCCTTGGCGAAGAAGGTCTCGACCTGCGGGCCGCCCGGAATGTCCACGCACTCGGTGTCCCGCGGCGGCGCCACGGTCGGCCGCAGCATGACCAGGATCATCGGCTGCATCTTGCCGCGCTTGGCCAGCTGCTGCGCCGTGCTCGGGTAGTCCAGCTTGTTCACCAGGGCCTCGGCGGTGCCGGGGTACCCCGTGAGGACCACGGAGACGGGGAACTTGCGCGCGTGGTTCTGCGGCTGGAAGTACTCCGGGGGCAGGTACACGTAGGCAGGGGTGGCGAGGTGGGTCGTACGGCCGACGATGTCGACCTTCTGGACCTGACCGGTCAGCTGCGGCATCCCGCCGCCCACGCCCGCGACCCGGGACGTGGAGACGACCTTGATCGAACCGGTCCTGCCACCGCCTGCTATGTGGTCGACGACCACACCCTGGGCGTTCTCCTGGCCGAACAGGTCCGCCCAGCTGGCGTAGAACCCGAAGGCCTGGTTGGCGGCGAGCCCGACGGAGGCGAAGATCGCGAGCTGAGTGGTCAGCAGCAGACCGATCCGCCCACCGATGGACTGCCAGCTCTGCCGTGCCAGTCGCGGCCACAGCCACACCGTGCCGGCGAACAGCACAGCTGCGAACACGATCGCCAGCAACAGCACTTTATTGCTCGTGAGTCCCATGGGGTGCTTCCTGCCTGCGCTCTCCGCCCGGTACCCACGCCTTATTGCGTGAGCTTGCCCGGGGCTTTCCTTGGCCTTTGACCCGACTTTCCGGTGAGGAGTGAACCTCTCCCCCCGAGACACCGTCCTAGAGGGCGCAATGTCGCCGGATGCCCTGATCGGGCCCGGGTTCAAGGTCTCTCGCAGAACTACGGGATGCGATGTCTGTCAGGATAGATGGGGAAATGTCGGGCGAGGTTCCGGGTGGTAAGAGCCGGGCGCGGCGCATACTCCGCGGGCCGCGTCCCGAGGCCGTACCCACTCTGGTCAGCAGGGCTGCCGCGCTCGTGGGTGTCCTGGACATTGCCGCGGGTGTCTTCCCGCGCTTCCGCCACAGTCGCATGCACGCGATCGCCGAGGTGCTGCCGGGCTCGTTCGGGCCCTTCGCGGCGGCGCTCTCGCTGAGCGCGGGTGTGCTGCTCCTCCTCCTCGCGCACGGGCTCAAACGGCGCAAGCGCCGGGCGTGGCGGGCCGCGGTCGCGCTGCTGCCCGCGGGTGCCGCGGCACAGTTCGCGTACCGCCACTCGCTCGCCGGCATGCTAATCGCGGTCGTGCTGCTCCTGCCGCTGCTGCGGCACCGGAGCGAGTTCGCGGCGCTGCCGGACCCGCGCAGCAGGTGGCGCGCTCTTACCAACTTCGTACTCATGAGCGCCGGTTCTCTGGTCCTCGGGCTCGTGATCGTGAGCGTTCACCCGCACCGGACGATCGGCAACCCGAGCCTGGCGGACCGGCTCACCCACGTCGTCTACGGCCTGTTCGGCTTCGAGGGCCCCGTCGACTACGCGGGCAACGCCTCCTGGACCGTCGCCTTCTCCCTCGGCGCGCTCGGCTGGATCACCGCGGTCACCACGATCTACCTGGCCTTCCGCCCCGAGCACCCGGCCGCGCGGCTCACCGAGGAGGACGAGACCCAGCTGCGCGCGCTGCTGGCCAAGCACGGACACCGGGACTCCCTCGGCCACTTCGCGCTGCGCCGCGACAAGGCGGTCGTCTTCTCGCCCAGCGGCAAGGCGGCGGTCACCTACCGCGTCGTCTCCGGCGTGATGCTCGCCAGCGGCGACCCCATCGGCGACGTCGAGGCCTGGCCCGGCGCCATCGAGCGCTTCATGGACGAGGCCAAGGCCCACTCGTGGACCCCGGCCGTCGTGGGCTGCTCGGAGACGGGCGGCGAGGTGTGGACCCGCGAGACCGGCCTGGACGCCCTGGAGCTGGGCGACGAGGCGGTGGTGGACGTCGCGGATTTCTCGCTCGCCGGACGCGCGATGCGCAACGTGCGACAAATGGTCAAGCGCATCGAGCGGGCCGGCTACGAAACCCGGGTACGGCGCATCCGTGACCTCAGCGACGGCGAGCTGGACCGCATCCGGCGCGCCGCCGACGACTGGCGCGGCACGGACACCGAGCGCGGCTTCTCCATGGCGCTCGGCCGCGTCGGCGACCCGGCCGACGCGGACTGCCTGATCGCCACCGCCCACAAGCAGGACGACGAGCCCGGCGAGTACGGCGACCTGAAGGCGATCCTGCACTTCGTGCCCTGGGGCAAGGACGGTGCCTCGCTGGACCTGATGCGGCGCGACCGCAGCGCCGACCCGGGCATGAACGAGCTCCTGATCGTCGCCGCCCTCCAGGCCGCACCGAAGTTCGGCGTCACCAAGGTCTCGCTGAACTTCGCGATGTTCCGCTCCGCCCTCGCGCGCGGGGAGAAGATCGGCGCCGGTCCGGTGCTGCGTGCCTGGCGCGGGCTGCTGGTGTTCCTGTCGCGCTGGTTCCAGATCGAGTCGCTGTACAAGTTCAACGCCAAGTTCCAGCCGCGCTGGGAGCCGCGGTTCATGGTCTACCGGGCCTCCAGCGACCTGCCCCGCATCGGCTTCGCCGTGATGCAGGCGGAGGGCTTCGTCGACCTCGCGCTGCCGCTCCCGCGCTTCCTGCGCCGGCACAGGGCGGCCGCCGAGCGCCCCTGCGCGCACGGGGTGGCGGAACGCGACATGCGCGCGGCCTGAACGGCGCGAACGGCACGCAACCGCGCGGCATGTCCGAGGACCGGCCCGGACGGCAGCCCCACCTCCTCCAGCAGGGGCTGCCGCCCGGGCCGCCGCGCGTTCACGGCCCGCTCCTGGGCCTACGCTGAACGTATGAACAACCTCAGCGGACGCGGCCGGGTGACGGGCCTTCCGGCGTGGGACCGGTGCGCGGTCATGGGCGTCGTCAACGTGACCCCCGACTCCTTCTCCGACGGCGGCCGCTGGTTCGACACGACACGCGCCGTCAAACACGGACTGGAGCTCGTCGCCGAGGGCGCGGACCTGGTCGACGTCGGCGGCGAGTCCACCCGGCCCGGCGCCACGCGCGTGGACGAGGCCGAGGAGCTGCGGCGTGTGATCCCCGTGGTGCGCGGCCTCGCCTCCGAGGGCGTCGTCGTCTCCGTCGACACCATGCGCGCCTCCGTGGCCGAACAGTCCCTCGCCGCGGGTGCCGCGCTGGTCAACGACGTCAGCGGCGGCCTCGCCGACCCCGCGATGATCCCGGTGGTCGCCGCGGCGGGCGCCCCGTTCGTCGTCATGCACTGGCGTGGCTTCCTGGCGGGCGGCAACGTCCAGGGCGTCTACGAGGACGTCGTCACCGAGGTCGTGGACGAGCTGCACGCGCGCGTGGAGGCCGTTCTGGCGGGCGGTGTCGCCCCGGACCGCATCATCGTCGACCCCGGCCTCGGCTTCTCCAAGGAGGCCGGGCACGACCTCACCCTCCTCGCCCACCTCGACCGCCTGCGCGCCCTCGGCCACCCCCTGCTCGTGGCCGCCTCCCGCAAGCGGTTCCTCGGCCGGGTGCTGGCCGGCCCGGAGGGAGCGCCACCGCCGGCCAGGGAGCGCGACGCCGCCACGGCCGCCGTCTCCGCACTCGCGGCGCACTCCGGCGCCTGGGCGGTGCGCGTACACGAGGTACGCGCCACCGCGGACGCGGTGCGGGTGGCGCGGGCCGTGGAATGGGCGCGTGAAACGGCTCACACGCCGGTCGACGGCGGCGAGCGCGGGGCGGAAGGAGAGCAGTGAGCGCCCCTCACACCGACGTCGAACAGGTGGAGGCCGCCAACACCGCCTTCTACGAGGCCATGGAACGCGGCGACTTCGAGGAGCTGTCCTCGCTCTGGCTCAGCCCCGCCGACCTGGGCGTGGACGAGGAGTACCACGACCCGGCGGACACCGGGGTGATCTCCTGCGTGCACCCCGGCTGGCCCGTGCTGACCGGCCGCGGCGAGGTGCTCAGGTCGTACGCCCTGATCATGGCCAACACCGACTACATCCAGTTCTTCCTCACCGACGTGCATGTGTCCGTCACCGGCGACACGGCGCTCGTGACCTGCACCGAGAACATCCTCAGCGGCGGCCCGGCCCCGGCGGACGGCGGGGAGCTGGGGCCGCTGGTCGGCCAGCTCGTCGTCGCCACGAACGTGTTCCGGCGCACGCCCGCCGGCTGGAAGATCTGGTCGCACCACGCCTCCCCCGTGATGGCGGACACCGAGGACACCGAGGACACCGAGGACATGGACGCCACGGACGACGAGCCCGGGACGAACGGCACGAATCCGGACGACGGTCCCCTCGGCTGAACCGCCGGCGGTTCCACGGTCGCGAAGAAGTGGTTGGAATCACCTACCCCGGGGTATGAGCGGCTATCAGTCCATGGCGTGGCCGGGTTTCCCGGGGGAAACACGAGATGAACGCTCATGGTCCCCGCGCGGCCCCGTGGCCCCGCGCCCCGGCTGTGTCAGCACCCGCAGGTAGATTCGTCAGAGGCCGGTGTGCCGCCCGCACGCGGTACGGACCGGTCCTTCCCGACGATTGCAGGAGTGATTCGCGTGGATCGTGTCGCGCTGCGCGGCCTCAAGGCCCGCGGGCACCACGGTGTGTTCCCCAAGGAGCGCGAAGAGGGCCAGACCTTCATCGTGGACCTCGTCCTCGGGCTGGACACCCGGCCGGCCGCGGCGGACGACGACCTCACGAAGACCGTGCACTACGGCATCGTGGCCGAGGAGGTCGTGACCGAGGTCGAGGGCGAGCCGGTGAACCTCATCGAGACGCTCGCCGAACGGATCGCGCGCACCTGTCTGAAGCACGAAGGGGTCCTGGAGGTGGAGGTGTGCGTCCACAAGCCGGACGCGCCGATCACCGTCCCCTTCGACGACGTGACCGTCACCATCACCAGGAGCCGAGTATGACCCGACCGTTCCTCCAGGGTCACAGCGACCCGACCGTCCAGCCGGTGCCCGCCTCGGTCGTCGAGCGGGTCGACGCCGCCGACACGACCCTGCAGAACCCCAAATGGGCCGTCATCTCCATCGGCGCCAACCTCGGTAACCGCCTGGAGACACTCCAGGGCGCGGTCGACGCGCTGGAGGACACGCCGGGAGTGCGCGTGAAAGCGGTCTCGCCGGTGTACGAGACCGAGCCGTGGGGCGTGGCGCCCGGCACCCAGCCGTCGTACTTCAACGCGGTCGTGGTCCTGAAGACCACTCTGCCCCCCGAGTCCCTGCTGGAGCGCGCGCACGCCGTCGAGGAGGCCTTCAAGCGGGTCCGCGACGAACACTGGGGTCCGCGCACCCTGGACGTCGACATCGTCGCCTACGCCGACGTCACCTCCGACGACCCGCGGCTCACGCTCCCCCACCCGCGCGCCCACGAGCGCGCCTTCGTGCTCGCCCCCTGGCACGACGTGGACCCGCAGGCCCAGCTTCCCGGCCGGGGCACGGTGGCCGATCTGCTGGCGGCCGTCACCCGGGAGGGCGTGGCGCCCCGCGCGGACCTGGAACTCCGACTGCCCGAGTAGTCGTTAAGGTCAAGACGGCAAGGTCGGACACGACCACGGTCCGGGCCGGTCCGGGGGAGCTGAAGGGACACCGTGAAAGAGCTGCGCATCAGGGTGCTGGCCGGCGTGTTCGTCGTGGCCGGAGTCCTGTCCTGGGCGGGCGCCCGCCTCTGGAACGCGATCGGGACCCTGCCCAGCGTCCCTCTGGCCGCCCCCATCGTGCTCGCCCTGATCGCCGTGGTCCTGGCCGCGACGGCGCTCTCGCTGCGCGCCCGGCTCAGGGCCCAGCGCGAGCGCCGGCCGGGCGCCAAGGGCGTCGACCCGCTGATGGCCGCCCGCGCGGTCGTCTTCGGGCAGGCCAGCGCCCTGGTCGCGGCCCTCGTCGCCGGCATGTACGGCGGTACGGGCGTGTTCCTGCTGGAGCTGCTGGACCTGCCCACCCGCCGCGACCAGGCCATCTACGCCGGATTCTCGGTGCTGGCGGGCATCGCGGTGATAGTGGCGGCCCTGTTCCTGGAGCGCGTGTGCAAGCTCCCGGACGACGAGGACCAGAACCACCCGGGAGCCGAGCCGGCGGCGTGACCGCACGGCGGCCTCACCCTGCCGGGTCCGGACGGCGCGCGGTTCAGCGCGCCATGATCAGGCTCATCGCCTCGTTCCGGGTGGCGACGTCCCGCAGCTGACCTCGGACGGCCGACGTTATGGTCTTCGCCCCCGGCTTGCGGATACCGCGCATGGACATGCACATGTGCTCGCACTCCACGACCACGATCACGCCCCGCGGCTCCAGGATCTCCATCAGGGAGTCCGCGATCTGCGTGGTGAGCCGTTCCTGCACCTGCGGGCGGCGTGCGTAGACGTCCACGAGCCGGGCCAGCTTGGACAGACCCGTGATCTTCCCGGACGTCGACGGGATGTACCCGACGTGCGCGACGCCCCGGAACGGCACCAGGTGGTGCTCGCAGGTCGAGTACACCTCGATGTCCTTCACCAGGACCATCTCGTCGTGACCGATGTCGAACGTCGTCGTCAGGACGTCCTCCGGCTGCTGCCACAGGCCCGCGAAGATCTCCTTGTACGCCCGGGCCACCCGCGTCGGCGTCTCCCGCAGCCCCTCGCGGTCCGGGTCCTCACCGACCGCGATCAGCAGCTCCCGCACGGCGTTCTCGGCGCGCTTCTCGTCGAACTCGCCGATGCGTCCCTCACCGTCCAGCGTCACCGGGTCGGTCATCTGGTGCCTCGTTCCTGTCGTCCACATGCGCGCATAGGGAAAATGCCGCGCCCCCCAGGCTAAAACCCTGGGGGGCGCGGCGTGCATTCCGGGCCGGTTGGCCGAAACGTACTCAGCTCTCGGAGCGGTCCTCCGGCGCCTGGTCGGTCACCGGAGCGGACTCCGACGCCGTGGACTTGACCGTGCTGATCGAGGCCGTCGAGCCGTTCGCACCGTTGGTCAGTGCCAGCTCCTTCGGGGAGAGCACCGGCGGGCGGGTGGACGGGGTGCGGCGCGAGGAACCGGTCCACGCGGGCCGCGGCGGGCGCTTGACGATCGGGGCGAAGATCTCGGCGATCTCCTCCTTGCCCAGGGTCTCCTTCTCCAGCAGGTGAAGGACGAGCTGGTCGAGCACGTCGCGGTTCTCGACCAGGATCTCCCAGGCCTCGTTGTGCGCGTTCTCGATGAGCTTCTTGACCTCTTCGTCGACCAGCGCGGCGACCTCTTCCGAGTAGTCGCGCTGGTGAGCCATCTCACGGCCGAGGAAGGGCTCGCTGTTGTCGCCGCCGAACTTGATGGCGCCGAGCCGCTCGGTCATGCCGTACTGCGTGACCATCGCGCGGGCCAGGTTGGTGGCCTTCTCGATGTCGTTCGCGGCACCGGTGGTCGGGTCGTGGAAGACCAGTTCCTCGGCCGCGCGACCGCCCAGCATGTAGCCGAGCTGGTCCAGCATCTCGTTGCGCGTGGTCGAGTACTTGTCCTCGTCGGGCAGGACCATCGTGTAACCGAGGGCGCGGCCGCGGGACAGGATCGTGATCTTGTGGACCGGGTCGGAGTTCGGCGAGGCCGCCGCGACCAGGGCGTGACCGCCCTCGTGGTACGCGGTGATCTTCTTCTCCTTGTCCGACATGATCCGGGTCCGCTTCTGCGGGCCCGCGACCACGCGGTCGATCGCCTCGTCCAGCGCCTTGTTGTCGATCAGCTTCTGATCGCCGCGGGCGGTGAGCAGCGCGGCCTCGTTCAGCACGTTCGCGAGGTCGGCACCGGTCATGCCCGGGGTGCGGCGGGCGACGGCCGACAGGTCGACGTCGGGCGCGACCGGCTTGCCCTTCTGGTGGACCTTGAGGATCTCCAGACGGCCCTGGAGGTCCGGCGGGTCGACCGCGATCTGCCGGTCGAAGCGGCCGGGGCGCAGCAGCGCCGGGTCCAGGATGTCGGGCCGGTTGGTGGCGGCGATCAGGATGACGCCGCCCTTGACATCGAAGCCGTCCATCTCGACGAGCAGCTGGTTCAGCGTCTGCTCGCGCTCGTCGTGACCACCGCCGAGGCCGGCGCCGCGGTGGCGGCCGACCGCGTCGATCTCGTCGACGAAGACGATCGCCGGGGCGTTCGCCTTGGCCTGCTCGAACAGGTCACGGACACGGGAGGCACCGACACCGACGAACATCTCGACGAAGTCGGAACCGGAGATCGAGTAGAACGGCACGCCCGCCTCGCCGGCGACGGCGCGCGCGAGCAGCGTCTTGCCGGTACCCGGGCGGCCGTAGAGCAGCACGCCCTTGGGGATCTTGGCGCCGACGGCCTGGAACTTGGCCGGCTCCTGGAGGAACTCCTTGATCTCGTGGAGCTCCTCGACGGCCTCGTCACAGCCGGCGACGTCGGAGAAGGTCGTCTTCGGGGTGTCCTTGGTGATGAGCTTGGCCTTGGACTTGCCGAAGTTCATGACCCGGGAGCCGCCGCCCTGCATCTGATTCATCAGGAACAGGAAGACGACCACGATCAGGACGAAGGGCAGCAGGGAGAGCAGGACGCCGACGAACGGGTTCTGCTTGGACGGCGACACCGTGTAGCCGTCCGGGATCTGCTTGCTCTCGTACTTGGTCTGAAGGTTGCTGGCCAGCTGGGTGCCCTGCTGGTCGCCGATGTAGCTCGCCTGGATCTTCGAGCTGCCGTCGACCTTCTGGCCGTCCTTGAGGGTGACCTTGATGGTCTGCTCGTCACCAGTGGTGATCTTGGCCGACTGGACCTTGTCGCTGTTGATCGCTGCAACGACCTGGCCGGTGTCCACCGTCTTGTAGCCGCCGGACGAGCCGACGACCTGCATCAACACGACCACGGCAAGGACGGCCAGCACGATCCACATGACCGGCCCACGGAAGTATCGCTTCACGTCCATCCATACGGAGCGGTGTCGCCCCGTCCCTCCTGCCATAGTGAGTTTGATAAGACAGTTCTTCTGACGGTACCCCAGCATGCTTGTCCGAAGCCGCACGAAGGTGCTTCGACGGCAGGGAAACCCGTCTCTGCATGCTTCAACGGCCTGGAACCCGCCGGGGTTCCCGATCGTCCTACAAGGACTGAGCCGACTGGCTCAGCCGCCGTAGACGTGAGGCGCGAGCGTACCGACGAACGGGAGGTTGCGGTACTTCTCGGCGTAGTCGAGGCCGTAGCCGACGACGAATTCGTTCGGGATGTCGAAGCCGACCCACTCGACGTCGATCGCGACCTTCGCGGCGTCGGGCTTGCGCAGCAGCGTGCACACCTTCAGCGAGGCGGGCTCGCGCGAGCCGAGGTTGTTGATCAGCCAGGACAGGGTCAGCCCGGAGTCGATGATGTCCTCGACGATCAGGACGTGCCGGCCCTTGATGTCGGCGTCGAGGTCCTTGAGGATCCGCACGACACCGGAGGACTGGGTGCCCGCGCCGTAGGAGGACACGGCCATCCAGTCCATGGTGAGAGGGGTGGACAGCGCCCGGGCGAGGTCCGCCATGACCATCACCGCGCCCTTGAGGACGCCGACGATGAGCAGGTCCTTGCCCGCGTACTCCGCGTCGATCTTCGCGGCCAGCTCCGCCAGCTTCGCGTCGATCTCTTCCTTGGTGATGAGCACCTTCTCGAGGTCGGCACCCATGTCTTTCGCGTCCACCCGCATCACTTTCGGTCGTCCCGCACTTCCCGGCGGCCGGCCGCCCGGACCGTCGGAGGATCGCTCCGCCGGGTGTCGGGATTCAGCCTTGCCGAATCACCAGTCTGCCACCCTGCCGCTGGGCGACGACTTTGCCCGGGAGATTGATGGCTCCCTGGCCGCGCCAGCCGGTGATCAGGCGGTCGACTTCCTCGATGTGACGGGCGAACAGCGCACCGGCCGGAGCTCCGGCGTCGATGGCCGCGCGGCGCAGGATACGGCGGCGCACGGCGGGCGGCAGGGCGTACAGCTTGGCGCATTCCAGCAGGCCGGAGCCGTCCCGTACGGAGCCTTCGGCCTGGCGGGCCCAGCTGTCGAGGGCGTCGGCGTCGTCGCGGGAGAGCTGAGCGGTGCGGGCGAGCGCCTCCACGACGCCCTTGCCGAGGGCCTTCTCCAGGGCGGGCAGACCCTCGTGCCGCAGCCGGGAGCGGGTGTAGGCGGGGTCGGCATTGTGAGGATCGTCCCAAACGGGCAGCGACTGGACCATGCAGGCCTTGCGGGCGGTCTGCCGGTCGAGCTGGAGGAAGGGGCGCCGGTAACGGCCGCCGGCCCCCGAGACCGCGGCCATGCCGGACAGGGAGCGGATGCCGGAGCCGCGGGCGAGGCCGAGCAGGACGGTCTCGGCCTGGTCGTCGCGGGTGTGGCCGAGCAGGATCGCGGTGGCGCCGTGCCGCTCGGAGACGGCGTCGAGGGCGGCGTAGCGGGCGTCTCGCGCGGCGGCTTCGGGTCCGCCCTCGCGGCCGACGGTCACGGCGACCGACTCGACCGGATCGAGGCCGAGACCCCGCAGGCGCAGGGCGACCTCGTCGGCGCGGAGGTCGGAGCCCGCCTGGAGACCGTGGTCGACGGTGACGCCGCCGGCGCGGATGCCGAGGCGGGGCGCTTCGAAGGCGAGCGCGGAGGCGAGGGCCATGGAGTCGGCACCGCCCGAGCACGCGACGAGGACGAGCGGGGAGGGGGGCTGCTCGGCCGTCCGGCCCGGGGACTCGCCCGGGGTGTGGTCATTGAGGATGTCGTGGAGGACGCGGCGGACCGCCAGGCGTATCGCCGCGACCGCAGGATGGGGACCCATGGTCGGTTCCCTTCATGAAGTTGTCGGGGGGTGGGTCCGAGCTCAGTCACTCAGAGTGTGTAGATGGTGACAGAACCGGGAGGTTCCCCGAGCATTGCACGCCTGCGCAAGGCTCACGGTCCCTCGGACGGGTGATTGGAGGGGCGTTCGCCTGCCGCGGGCCGAATTCGATTCACGACGCGGCCGTCGCGTTCACGACTCGGCCTTGCGGTGCACCCGCGCGACCCAGTCCGCCGGTTTGGCGATCTCGGCCTTGGTGGGAAGGGTGTTGGGCGAGGTCCACACCCGGTTGAAGCCGTCGGTGCCGACCTGCTCGACGACGGCCCGTACGAACCGTTCGCCGTCCCGGTACTGCCTCAGTTTGGCATCCAGACCCAGCAGCTTGCGCAGGGCGAGATCCAGCCGGGAGGCACCCTTGGCGCGACGCTGCTGGAACTTCTCGCGGATCTCGGCCACGGACGGTACGACGCTCGGTCCGACGCCGTCCATGACGAAGTCGGCGTGGCCCTCCAGCAGGGACATCACGGCGGTGAGGCGCCCGAGGATCTCGCGCTGGGCGGGGGTCTGCACCAGCTCGACGAAGGAGCGGCCGCCGTCGTCCTCCTCGCCCTCGGGGCGGCCTCCCGCCAGGGACTGGGCGGCCTCGCGGATGCGCTCCAGAAACGTCATGGGGTCGACGTCGGTCTCCGCCAAGAACGACTGGATTTCGCCCTCCAGGTGATCGCGCAGCCAAGGCACGGCCGTGAACTGCGTGCGATGGGTCTCCTCGTGCAGGCACACCCACAGGCGGAAGTCGTGTGGTTCGACGTCGAGTTCGCGCTCGACGTGGACGATGTTGGGCGCGACGAGCAGGAGGCGGCCGCCGCCGTTCTCGCCGGCCGGCAGCTCGCGGGTGGCCGGGGCGAAGGTCTCGTACTGGCCGAGGACCCGGGAGGACAGGAACGACAGCAGCATGCCCAGTTCGACCCCGGTGACCTTGCCGCCGACGGCGCCGAGGACCGCGTTGCCGGGGGTGGCGGAGCGCCGCTCCTGCATCTTCTCCAGGAGCGGTTTGAGGATCTCGCGGAAGCCGGCGACGTTGGCCCGGACCCAGCCGGGGCGGTCGACGACGAGGACCGGCGTGTCGTGGATCTCGCCGGTGCCCATCCGGGTGAAGCTCCGGACGTGCTCCTCCGAGGCCTTCGCGTGCCGCCGCAGCTCCGCGACGACGGTGCGTGCCTCGTCGCGGCTGACGTCGGGGCCCGGTCGCACGAGCCGTGTCGCGGTCGCCACCGCGAGGTTCCAGTCGACCATCCCGGGAGATGTGGTGCCACCGAAGCCAGTCATGTCGTCAACCGTACGTGAGCGTTCCCACTTCGGGCAGGCCGTGTGAACGCGCAGCACGCGCGCGTGGCCTGCGGTGTGAACGCGGGCCACGCGCGCGTGGCTAGCCGCACCCGCACCCCGCCAGCGCGGTGGCCGTCCGGTCGAGGGCCGACTGGGCCTCGTCGGGGTTCGTCGTGCCGGAGGCCATGAAGGCGAAGGCCAGGAGGCGGCCGTCGGCGTCGACGACCGTGCCGGCCAGGGTGTTGACGCCGGTCAGGGTGCCGGTCTTGGCGCGTACGACGCCGGCGGCGCCATTGGCGTAACGGCTGGCCAGGGTCCCGGTGAAACCGGCGATGGGCAGGCCGGTGAGGACCGGGCGCAGGCCGGGGCGGGCCGGGTCGCCGGCCGTGACCAGCAGGCCGGTGAGGAGGTCGGGGGTGAGCCGGTCGTCACGGTTGAGGCCGCTGCCGTCGTGGAAGGAGGCACCGGTCATCGGCAGGCCCAGCTTCGTCAGCCGCGCGGAGATCGCCTCGGCACCGCCGTCGAAGCTGCCCGGCTGACCGCTCGCGAGCGCCGTCTGGCGGGCCAGGGTCTCGGCGATGTCGTTGTCGCTGTTGGTCAGCATCCGCTCGACGATGTCGGCCAGGGGGGGCGAGGAGACCGTGGCGAGGGTCTGCGCGCGCGTGGAGGCCTTCGAGGGGCCGGGGGACGTGGTCGTGACGCCCGCGGACTTCAGGCAGGCCGCGAACCTGGCCGCCGCGTCCTTCGCCGGGTCGCTCACCCGGGGTGCCGGGCCGCTGGCGGAGTTGTCGGTCCGGCCCTCGTCGGCGGTCAGGGCGCTGACCGGGGCGAGGTTGTCGTTGACCCCGATGGGGTGCAGGGCGGGGCCGGTGAACAGGGTCGTGTCGTAGGAGAGCGTGACCTTGCGGATGCCGCGCTTCTGCAGCGCCCGGGCGGTGTCGGCCGCGAGCTGCCGCAGGCTCGCCCAGCTGTCGGCCTCCTTGTGGGCGGTCAGCGTGGGGTCGCCGCCGCCGACCAGGACGAGCTCGCCGGTGTCGGGTTCGAAGGCCGCGCGGGTGGTGAAGCGGTGGTCGGGGCCGAGGGCGGACAGGGCGGCGACCGCGGTGGCGATCTTGGTGGTGGAGGCGGGCGTGAGGGCCGTGGTGTCGGCGCTGCCGTACAGGCGCTCGCCGGTGGTGACGTCGACGACGGACGCCGCGTGGCTGTCGCCCAGCGCGGGAGCGCCCAGAAGGGGCCCGAGGACGTCCGAGAGGGGCTTTCCGCCCGGGGCGGCCTTCTTGGTGCCCACGGCCTGCGTCGCGGCGTCCAGGCCCATTAGGACGGGCGCGGCGCTCGGCGCGGGCCGCGGCGCCCCGGCGGCCGCGCCGGAACCGCCGTGATCTGCGCCACCTGAGCGTTCCAGAGCGATCGCTCTGTCCCGCTCGGCCGTACGCTGGCCGTTGGCGTCCCAGGGGCCGGACACGGTCACCACGCCGGCGGCGAGTGCGAGGCCGGCGGTGGCGGCGCCCGCGGTGTACTGCCAGGTCCTGACGGCCCGCGGACGGGGGAGGTGCGGGGACCGGGAGCCAAGGGCCCGGGTCAGCCGCGCGGCCCCCGGCCGTACGGCTGCGACGGCCCGCGCCAGACGCGGTCGTACGGCGTTCGCAATCCGCTCCATCTGCGGTCCTGCGGCCCGCCACGGCCTCGGCTCCGGCACGACCACCAGCCCCTTTCGCGATCACACACGTGCGTGAGGGACACTTAACCACCAGAACTATGTGCTGATCATGGAGGAGCCACCGGTGGAGTTCGACGTCACGATCGAGATCCCGAAGGGTTCGCGCAACAAGTACGAGGTGGACCACGAGACCGGTCGGATCCGCCTGGACCGTCGCCTCTTCACCTCGACCGCCTACCCGACCGACTACGGCTTCGTCGAGAACACCCTCGGCGAGGACGGCGACCCGCTGGACGCGCTGGTCATCCTGGACGAGCCGACCTTCCCGGGCTGCCTGATCAAGTGCCGTGCGATCGGCATGTTCCGGATGACGGACGAGGCGGGCGGCGACGACAAGCTGCTGTGCGTCCCGGCCACCGACCCGCGGGTGGAGCACCTGCGCGACATCCACCACGTGTCGGAGTTCGACCGTCTGGAGATCCAGCACTTCTTCGAGGTCTACAAGGACCTGGAGCCCGGCAAGTCCGTCGAGGGCGCCAACTGGGTGGGCCGCACCGACGCCGAGGCGGAGATCGAGCGGTCGTACAAGCGCTTCAAGGAGACGGGCGGCCACTGAGCCGGATCCGTCCCGCTGAAACGGGCCGCACGCGCACGCGTGCGGCCCGTTTGTGTTCCCGCCGCGCAGGCATGCGCATACTGAGGCTTGCAGAAAGGTGACGTTCAGGGAGCGGTGCGTGGTGACGGAGGCGGAGGACCGCAAGCCCCGGTCCGACGAGGCGCGGTACGACCCGGAGATCACGTCCGAGTTCGCCATTCCCGAGGGCATCGAGGTTTCCGAGGGCGGTGCCGAACCGGAGACCACGTCCGAGTTCGCCGTGCCGGACGGGCTGGCCGTGCCGCAGGCGCCGGGCGCGGAGCCGGAGGGGTCGGCGTTCAGCCTGCCGAGCACCTACAGCGCGCCGACCGCGTTCACCCCGGCTTCCGGGATACCGGCGGTCAGCCTGATCAAGGACGCGCCGTGGCAGGACCGGATGCGCACCATGCTGCGCATGCCGGTGGCCGAGCGGCCGGCGCCCGAGCCCGTGCAGCGCCACGAGGAGGAGGGCCCGGCGGTTCCGCGCGTGCTCGACCTGACGCTGCGTATCGGGGAGTTGCTGCTCGCGGGCGGGGAGGGCGCGGAGGACGTGGAGGCCGCGATGTTCGCGGTGTGCCGCTCCTACGGCCTGGACCGCTGCGAGCCCACCGTCACCTTCACGCTGCTGTCGATCTCGCACCAGCCGTCGCTGGTGGACGACCCGGTGACGGCGTCGCGGACGGTACGGCGGCGGGGCACCGACTACACGCGGCTCGCGGCCGTGTTCCGGCTGGTGGACGACCTGACCGACCCGGAGACGCATGTCTCGCTGGAGGAGGCCTACCGGCGCCTCGCGGAGATCCGCCGCAACCGCCACCCCTACCCCGGCTGGGTGCTGACCCTCGCCGGCGGGCTGCTGGCCGGTGCCGCCTCCATCCTCGTCGGCGGTGACCTGATCGTGTTCGTCGCGGCGGCCATCGGCGCGATGCTCGGCGACCGGCTGGCCTGGCTGTGCGCGGGGCGCGGACTGCCGGAGTTCTACCAGTTCACGGTCGCCGCGATGCCGCCCGCCGCGATCGGGGTGGCGTTCGCGCTGGCCGACGTCGACGTGAAGGCGTCCGCCGTGGTCACCGGCGGTCTGTTCGCGCTGCTGCCCGGGCGGGCGCTGGTGGCGGGCGTGCAGGACGGCCTGACCGGCTTCTACATCACCGCCGCGGCCCGGCTGCTGGAGGTCCTGTACTTCTTCGTCGGCATCGTCGCCGGGGTGCTCGTCGTCCTGTACTTCGGCGTGAAGGTCGGCGGCAAGCTGAACCCGGACGCGGCGATGATCATCAGCGAACGGCCGCTGATCCAGATCGCCGCCTCCATGGTGCTGTGCATGACCTTCGCGGTCCTGCTCCAGCAAGAACGTTCGACCGTGCTGTGGGTGACGCTCAACGGCGGCGTCGCGTGGTCGGTGTACGGCGCGATGCACTACGTCGCCGGGATCTCGCCGGTGGCCTCCACGGCGGTGGCGGCGGGGCTGGTGGGCCTGTTCGGGCAGTTGCTGTCCCGCTACCGGTTCGCGTCGGCACTGCCGTACACGACGGCGGCGATCGGGCCGCTGCTGCCCGGCTCGGCGACGTACTTCGGGCTGCTCAGCATGGCCCAGAACCAGGTCGACAAGGGGCTGGTGTCGTTGGCCAAGGCGGCGTCACTCGCCATGGCCATCGCCATCGGGGTCAACCTGGGCTCGGAGATCTCCCGGCTGTTCCTGCGGGTCGGCTCCGCCGGGAAGCGCAAGGCCGCGAAGCGGACCAGGGGTTTCTGAGCGGCCTACTGGTTGCGGTAGTTCGGGTACGAGTTCTGGTCGTACTGATTCGGGTCGTAGTGCTGCTGGTCGTACTGCTGCTGGTACTGCCCCTGGTCGTAGTACTGCTGCTGGTTCCACTCCTGCTGCGGCTGCTGCTGGTACTGGGGCTGCTGGTACTGCTGCTGGTACTGCTGCTGGTACTGGGGCTGCTGGTAGGCGTACGGCTCCGGCTCGGTCGGTTCGATGCGGCGGAGCTGGGTCGTCGCGTCGTCCGTCACCGGCTGCTGGTGGTACGCGGGCCGGGACTGCTGCGGGACGGGCCGCGGCTCGGGGCGGGCGGCCGCCTCCTTCCTGGCCTTGCTCCGCGCGCGCAGGAACTCGATCGCGATCGGGACCACGGAGACGAGGACGATCAGGATCAGGATCGCCTCGATGTTGTTCTTGACGAAGGCGATCTTGCCGAGCCAGGAGCCGAGCAGCGTGACGCCCGCCCCCCACAGGGTGCCGCCGATGACGTTGAACGTCACGAACGAGCGGTACTTCATGCCGCTCACGCCCGCGATGATCGGCGTGAACGTGCGCACCACGGGCACGAAGCGGGCCAGGACCAGGGACTTGGGGCCGTACTTCTCGAAGAACTCGTGCGCCTTGGTGACGTTCTCCTGCTTGAACAGGCGGGAGTCCGGGCGGTTGAAGAGGGACGGACCGACCTTCTTGCCGAACATGTAGCCCGCCTGGTCGCCGAGTACCGCGGCGAGGCAGATCAGACCGATGGCGCCCCACAGGGGGAAGTTCATCTGGTGCGAGGTGATCAGCAGGCCGCAGGTGAACAGCAGCGAGTCACCGGGCAGGAAGAACCCGATGAGCAGGCCGGACTCGGCGAAGACGACGAGCAGCAGGCCCCATATACCGAAGTTGTCCAGCAGGTTGTTGGGATCGAGCCAGCTCGGGCCGAGGGCGAGTGTCATCACGGGTCCGGGCTCCTGAAGGGGTGAAGGCGGTTGCGGCGGCTGAACGGCGTACTTCCCTGCGAGTGCCGCCCAAAGCTATCAACGTGAGGTGACCGCCCCAGGTTCCACCGATGTCTCCAGGATGCACTGGGGAACGACTGAGAGAAAGCTGTGACGCATGGGACTCGAAGACTACGGCGGCGGCCAGGGGCCACAGCCGGACGTGCTGGTCGTGACGACGAACGACGTGCCCGGACACCGGGTGGAGCAGGTGATCGGCGAGGTCTTCGGACTCACCGTGCGCTCGCGCCACCTCGGCAGCCAGATCGGCGCCGGACTGAAGTCGATGATCGGCGGTGAGCTGAAGGGCCTCACCAAGACGCTCGTGCAGACCCGTAACCAGGCCATGGAGCGCCTGGTGGAGCAGGCACGCGCGCGTGGTGCCAACGCCGTGCTCGCGTTCCGGTTCGACGTGACCGAGGCCGCCGACGTGGGCACCGAGGTGTGCGCGTACGGCACGGCGGTCGTCCTGGCCCGGGAGTGACCCCCGTGCGCCCCGGGTCAGGACCGGCCCGGGGCGCGTGTCAGGAGGTGTGCCGGTCGGCGTTGGCGAGCATCGCGCCCCGCAGATGTTCGGCGAGGCCCGGCCGCACCGCGTCGTAGAACGCCTTGAAGCGCTCGTCGGAGACGTACATGTCGCCGAAGCACCGGTGCATCTCGTACGGCACCTCGAAGTACCACCGGCCGAGGTGCTGCCGGTGCTCCTCGGCGAGGTCCATGGCGGCCTCGCCGGTCGGCTCCTCGCCGGCGTCCACCAGGGCGGCGTAGCGCTCCTGCCAGTCGTCGACCTCGGCCTGGATGCGCTTCCAGTCCTCCTTGGTGTAGGTGGCGGCGCGGCGCTGGGACTCGGCCCACGCCTCGGTGTTGCCCCAGCGCTGCTCCGCCTCCTCGCGGTACTGCTCGGGGTCCTTGTCCCCGAAGACCTCGAACCGCTCCTCGGGGGTGAGTTGCATGCCCATCGTGCGTGCCTCCATGGCGTGCTCCACGGCCGCGGCCATCTTCTGCAGCTTCTCGATCCGGGCGGTCAGCAGGTCGTGCTGACGGCGCAGGTGGTCCTGCGGGTCCGCCGCCGGATCGTCGAGCAGGGCCGCGACCTCGTCGAGCGGGAAGCCGAGCTCCCGGTAGAACAGGATCTGCTGGAGCCGGTCGAGATCGGCGTCGGTGTAGCGCCGGTGGCCGGCGTGCGTGCGCCCGCCGGGCACGAGCAGCCCGATCTCGTCGTAGTGGTGCAGGGTGCGCACCGTGACCCCGGCGAACCCCGCGACCTGTCCCACGGAGTAGCTCACTTTTCCGCTCCTTGTCGTCGGTACGCCCTCCACGCTGAGGCCTCACGTGGCGTGAGGTGCAAGCCGGTTCGCGTTCCGGATCACCCCGGATGACGCACGCACGGTGCCCGCCGTACGCGTTTAGCCCGTTTCATTAGTTTTATCCGTTTATGGTGAGCTCGTGGCCCAGGACACCGTGCGGCAGCCGCCCCCGACCGCTTCCACGGCTCCGGCACGGTCTCTGCTGCCGTTCATCCTGCCCGCCGCCGTCGTGGGCGCGGCCGCGGCCCTGGTCTTCGTCGGGGTGAGCGCGGCCGCGGAGAAGCTCCAGCACGTGCTGTGGGGGCCGCTGCCGGACGCGCTCGGGGTGGGCCGCTACTCGGCGCTGTGGATGTGCGTCATGCTCGTGGCGACCGGGATCGCGGTCGGGCTGGTGGTCTGGAAGGTGCCGGGCCACGCCGGCCCCGACCCGGCGACGCTCGGCCTGGACGCCCCGGTCCTGCCGCCGGCCGTGCTGCCGAGCCTGCTGCTGGCGGCCGCGCTGATGCTGGCCGGCGGTCCGAGCCTCGGCCCGGAGAACCCGGTCATCGCCGTGAACGTGGGCCTCGCGGCCTGGCTCGGCACCCGGCTGCTGCCCCGGACGCCGGACTCGCTGTGGCCGGTCCTGGCCGAGTCGGCGACGATCGGCGCGCTGTTCGGCGCCCCGGTGGCGGCGGCGCTGGTCATCTCCGAGGCGCTGGCCGGGAAGCCGATGCGGGGGCGGCTGTGGGACAACCTGTTCGCGCCGCTCACGGCCGGCACGTGCGGGGCCCTGACGACCGCCCTCGTCTTCCACCCGACCTTCGACCTGGGACTGCCGCCGCTGCGCCACCTCGACGCCCAGGACGTGCTGGCCGCCGTGGTGATCGCCCCGGCCGCCGCGCTGCTCGGCATGACCGCGGTGTACGCCTTCCCGTACGTCCACGCGGCCTTCCGGCGGCTGCGGCACCCGATGCTGATGCTGCCGGCGGGCGGGCTCGTGCTGGGCGCGCTGGGGGCGCTGGGCGGGCGTCTGACGCTGTTCAAGGGGCTGGCGGAGGTCGAGGAGCTGGCCCGGCACCCGGAGGGCTGGTCGGCGGGGCGGTTCGCCGTGATGACGGTGGTGAAGCTGGCGGCGCTGCTGGTGGCCGCGGCCTGCGGCTTCCGTGGCGGCCGTATCTTCCCTGCGGTCTTCGTCGGTACGTCGCTGGGTCTGTGCGCCCATGCGCTCGTTCCGGCCGTGCAGCCCTCGGTGGGCGTGGCGACGGGCGTCCTGGGCATGCTCCTGGCTGTCACGCGACACGGCTGGGTCAGCCTGTTCACCGCCGCCGTCCTGGTGGCCTCGCCCGCTGTCCTCACCCTGCTGTGCATCGCCTCGCTGCCCGCCTGGCTGCTGGTGACGGGGCGTCCGCAGATGCAGTTGCGGCCGGACGGCTCCCCGGTCCGCTGATCCCTCTGATCCTTCCCGAACCCCCGGAGGCACGTTTCATGGCCCTGCACAAAGGTCCCGAGCAGCACCAGAAGCGCGTAATGTCGGTCAACCCGTTCTTCGGTGAGGCCAATCCGGTCGCCGGCATGACCGAGGCCCCGCCCACGCACCGGCTCCCGGACGGCCCGCTGCCCCCGAACACGGCGTACCAGCTGGTGCACGACGAGCTGATGCTGGACGGCAACTCCCGGCTGAACCTGGCCACGTTCGTCACCACCTGGATGGAGCCGCAGGCCGGGGTGCTGATGGGCGAGTGCCGCGACAAGAACATGATCGACAAGGACGAGTACCCGCGCACGGCCGAGCTGGAACGGCGCTGTGTGGCGATGCTCGCCGACCTGTGGAACGCGCCCGACCCGTCGGCGGCGGTGGGCTGTTCGACGACCGGGTCCAGCGAGGCGTGCATGCTCGCCGGGATGGCGCTGAAGCGGCGCTGGGCGGCACGCAACGCCGACCGCTACCCGGGCGCCCGCCCGAACCTGGTCATGGGCGTCAACGTCCAGGTCTGCTGGGAGAAGTTCTGCAACTTCTGGGAGGTGGAGGCCCGGCAGGTGCCGATGGAGGGCGACCGCTTCCACCTGGACCCGCAGGCGGCGGCCGAGCTGTGCGACGAGAACACCATCGGGGTCGTCGGCATCCTCGGCTCGACCTTCGACGGCTCCTACGAACCGATCGCCGACCTGTGCGCGGCCCTGGACGCCCTCCAGGAACGCACCGGACTCGACATCCCGGTGCACGTGGACGGCGCGTCCGGCGGCATGGTGGCGCCCTTCCTGGACGAGGACCTGGAGTGGGACTTCCGCCTTCCCCGCGTGGCCTCGATCAACACCTCCGGGCACAAGTACGGGCTCGTGTACCCCGGCGTCGGCTGGGCGCTGTGGCGGGACGCGGAGGCGCTGCCGGAGGAGCTGGTGTTCCGGGTGAACTACCTGGGCGGCGACATGCCGACCTTCGCCCTCAATTTCTCCCGGCCCGGCGCGCAGGTGGTCGCGCAGTACTACACCTTCCTGCGCCTCGGCCGCGACGGCTACCGGGCGGTTCAGCAGTCAACCCGGGACGTGGCGACCGCGCTGGCCGAACGCATCGGAGAACTGGGCGACTTCAGGCTTCTCACCCACGGGAACGAGCTGCCGGTGTTCGCCCTGACCACGACCGGCGACGTCACGGCGTACGACGTCTTCGACGTCTCCCGGCGACTGCGCGAGAGCGGCTGGCTGGTGCCGGCGTACACCTTCCCGGCGAACCGCGAGGACCTGTCCGCCCTGCGGATCGTGTGCCGCAACGGCTTCTCGCACGACCTTGCCGACCTCTTCCTGGCCGACCTGACCCGTCTGCTGCCCCAACTACGCCGCCAGCCACATCCGTTGACCCGGGACAAGGCGGCGGCGACGGGGTTCCATCACTAGGTGCTCCGCTGGAAGTGCCGCAATGTGCCGTCGGCCATCTGCGGGTCCATCGTGGCTGGTCGCGCAGTTCCCCGCGCCCCTTCGGGCGCTGCGAGTGGTCAGGAGCGAAGGGCTCCGCCCCTGACCGCCGCGACGAACAACGCCCACGCGGGCTCCGCGACGAGGAGCGCGGGGCCCTCCGGGCGCTTGGAGTCGCGGACGGGGACGCCGGAGGGGTGGTGGTCGAGGACTTCGAGGCAATTATCAGCATTGGGACTGCTATAGGTCGACTTGCGCCAGCCGGCCAGTGAGGCGGCGTTCCATATGGTCCGGTCAGTCATCGTGTCCGTAGTCCTTCGCAGTGGTCCTGAGCAGAGCGACCGAGTCTTTCAGGGACAAGGCGTCGCTCAGGGCGAGATCGTAGCGACTCTGCAACTCGTGGACCGTGGAAGGAGAATCGTGCACCTTCCCCGCCCCGTGCCCCTCGGTGTACGCCAGGGGCGGCTGGTCCTCGAACCACATGAGCCTGAGGGTGTTCTCCAGCAGCGGATGAAGGCCCACCTCAAACGGCAGCACATGTACGCGGATACGTCCAGCCTCAGTAAGGCTGACGAGATGCATGATCTGCTCCGCCATGACGCTCCCGCTGCACACAGGCCGTCGTAGCAACGCCTCGTCCAACAGCGCCCACAGTACGGGCGTGACGGAATCTTCGAGGATCTTCGCGCGTTCAAGGCGTGTGACGACGCGCCTGTCACACTCCTCCTCGCTCACCGGAGGGAACGCCGAGCCCAGAACCGCGCGTGCGTACCTTTCAGCCTGAAGGAGGCCAGGGATGTACGCCAGGGCGAACTCCCGGATCATCACCGCCTGTTGTTCGAGTACGCGCACCGCCTCGAAATAGTCGGCGATCGCCACCTCGTCCCGGGGCCGAAAACTACTCAACACATTCCCCGTGTTCAGAGCCTTGTCCAGCCTCCGCGCGTCCTCCACCGACGGCACCCTGCGCCCCGCCTCGATATGCGCGATGTGCGAACGCGTCATGACCGTCGTGTCCGCCAACTGCTGCTGTGTCAGCCCCGCCGCCTCGCGCTGTTCCTTGAGCCAGTCGCCGTACTTGCTGCCCACCGGATCAACTCCCTTGTGACAAATGCTCCGTCACACGCTCCCCTCTGGCGAGGCTAGCCCGCGCGACCGCACAGTGTGATCAGTTCGCCACAGAAAGCGAGTTCGCGACATGAGTCACCGCTTGGTCCGCCGCCTCTTCGGGGCACTGCGCCGCCGACGCCGTCCGGGTACGGCGGCCTCCCCGCCGCCCGCGCCCTACGTACCCCGTCTCATCGCGGGCCGGGTGCCCGGCATCGGTGTGGGCGCGTGCCTGGATGCCGAGGTGGGCAAGTGACGTCCGGCGGGAACGGGACCCGGCTGCTGCCCTGGACGGGGCTCGGGGGCAAGCCCTGCTATCTCGTGACCGACGGGTCGGGGCAGATGTCCCGGATCGCCGACACCGTCGAGCGTGTGCAGCTCGGCATGGCACACGACCTGCTCGGGCACGCGAGCGACCTGCTCGCCGACGACGGGCCGACGCCGGCCCAACTCCGGTTCCTGCTGGCCCGGATGAGCGAGGCTCTGATCGCCGTACTCCGGATCGCACAGAGCCGTGGCGCCCGCCTTCCCGTGCCGGTCCACGACGACCCTGCTGAGGGCGACGGAGTCTGACGCGGCCGCTCCTGCCTCAGCGGTCGTCCTCCGGATGCCGCTCCCCCGTCGCGTACGGGTTCTCCTCGCCCTCGGCGAGCACGCCGACGAACGGTTCGCCCTCGCCCGCGAAGGTGTACGCCCCGTTCTCCAGGCGCTCCACGAGGCCCCGGGTCCACGCGTCCTCGGAGTCGGCCGTGTGGACCCACATGTTCATGATCTCGCCGATGTGACCGAGCCGGGCGGTCCCGCCCTCGGGCACGTAGTGCTCGGTCACCGAGGCCCGCCACGCCTCGATCCGCCGCGAGCGCTCCTTCAGCAGCTGCACCGCCTCGGCCCGGGGCAGGTCGACCATGAAGCCGAGGGCCGCCGTCTTCATGTCGCCGCGCTGGTCGTACGTGACCAGCGCCTCGCGCAGCAGGGCGAAGTACTCCTCGGTGCCCTGCCGCGTCACCTCGTACTCGGTGCGGGGCGGGCCGCCGGCCGTGGACGGCGCGATCTCGTGCGCGTGCAGCAGCCCCTGCTTGGCCATCTGCTTCAGGGCGTGGTAGATCGAACCCGGCTTGGCATGGGACCACTCGTGCGCGCCCCAGTACTCCAGGTCGCCGCGCACCTGGTAGCCGTGGGCCCGCCCGTGCTGGCGGACCGCGCCCAGCACGAGAAGACGGATCGCTGACATGGGGTCCAGGTTATTGCCGTACGACCGCCCGCCCGGCGCTCACCCCCAGGAGGTGCCCTGCTCCAGCGCCACCAGCTCGAAGGCGGTCCTGCCGTCCAGGCTCTCCCGGATGATGTCGGCGTGGCCCGCGTGCCGGGCGGTCTCGCGGATCAGGTGCAGGCACACCCAGCGCAGCGAGACCCGGCCCTCGGGCGGGAACCAGGGGTCCGGCGGCAGCGGGAAGGAGTCGTCCAGGCTCGGCGCGGACCGGATGAACTTCTCCGTCTCGGCGGCGACCTGCTCCCAGTACGCCAGCCGTCCCGCGACCGTCTCGTCGTCGGCCAGCTGGAAGCACTCGTGCCAGTTCGACTGGTCGCGGTGCACCGCCGGCGGCTCGTGCTTCGCCCGCGCGATCCAGGTCTGCTCGACCTCGGCGACATGCTTGAGCAGGCCGCCGAGCGACAGCTCGCTGGCGCTCGGGCGGAGGCGGGCCTGCTCCTCCGTCAGCCCGAGCAGGGCCCGGCGGACGCCGCCCCGCTGCTCCTCGATGAACGCGAGCAGCGCCCCGCGCTCGTCGCCCTGCGCCTCCGCCGCTACGTGCGTGACCATGACCGGCCGCCTTTCGTCGGTACCGCCGGGGCTCCGCGCCCCTGGCACCGATGAACGTACGGGCCATTGAGGTCAGATCCTGACCTCAATGGCCCGCCGCTCCCGGAAACGTCGGAGACGTCGGAGGCGTCAGAACGGGAAGCCGCTGCGCCCGTGCTGGACCGAGATCCACTTGATCGTCGTGAACGCCTCCAACGTCGTCTCGCCGTTCAGCCGGCCGATGCCCGAGTGCTTCTCGCCGCCGAACGGCACGAGCGGCTCGTCGTGGACCGTGCCGTCGTTCACGTGGAACATGCCCGTGTCGATCCGCTTGGCGAAGGCGACGCCCCGCTCGATGTCCCCGGTGTGGACGGCGCCGCTGAGGCCGTACGGGGTGTCGTTGACGATGCGGACCGCCTCCTCCTCGCCGTCGAACCGGATGAGGAAGACGACCGGGCCGAAGACCTCCTGCTGGAGCAGCGCGGAGCCGGCCGGGACGCCCGTGAGCACGCTGGGCTCCACCAGGTTGCCCTCCGTGGCGCCCCGGACCAGGGCCGTGGCGCCCTCGGCGAGCGCCTGCTCGACGGTGCCGGAAAGGGCGGCCGCCTGCTGGGAGTTGATCACCGGGCCGATGACGGTCTGCGGGTCGCGCGGGTCGCCGGTCTTCAGGGTGCGGACCTTGGCGACGAACTTCTCGGTGAACTCGTCGGCGACGGAGGCGTCCACGAGGACCCGGTTGGCGGCCATGCAGACCTGGCCCTGGTGCACGAAGCGGCTGAAGACCGCCGCGTCCACCGCGTAGTCGATGTCGGCGTCGTCGAGGACCACCAGCGCGCTGTTGCCGCCCAGTTCGAGCACCGAGCGCTTGAAGTGCCTGGCACACACGGTGGCGACGTGCCGGCCGACCGCGTCGGAGCCGGTGAAGGAGATGACCTTCGGGACCGGGTGTTCGAGGAAGGCGTCACCGATCTCGGCGATGTCGGTGACGACGACGTTGAGCAGGCCGCCGGGCAGCCCGGCGTCCTCGAAGATCTTCGCGATCAGGGTGCCGCCCGCGATCGGGGTGTTCTGGTGCGGCTTGAGGACCACGCCGTTGCCTAGCGCGAGGGCCGGGGCGACGGACTTCAGCGACAGCAGGAAGGGGAAGTTGAACGGGCTGATCACGCCCACCACCCCGACCGGCACCCGGTAGACGCGGTTCTCCTTGCCGTCGGCCGGGGAGGGCAGGATCTTGCCCTCGGGACGCAGCGCGAGGTGGATCGACTCGCGCAGGAACTCCTTGGCGAGGTGCAGCTCGAAACCGGCCTTCACGCGCGTGCCGCCCAGTTCCGCGATGATCAGGTCCGCTATCTCCTGCTCGCTGTCCTCTATCAGCCGCAGGGCGCGCTCGAAGACCGCACGCCGCGTGTACGGGTTGGTCTCGGCCCACTGCTTCTGAGCGCGCGCGGCGGCCCGGTAGGCCTGGTCCACCTCGTCGACGGTGGCCACGGTGATCGAGGCCAGCTTCTCGTCGTCGTACGGGTTGAAGTCGATGACGTCCCAGGAGCCGGTGCCCGGACGCCATGCGCCGTCGATGTACTGCTGGGCCAGGTCGCTGAAGTAGGACGACATGTGATCCCTCAATCACTCGCGGACAGATCCGGTCAAGGTCTGATCGCATGTCATCGTACTTACGTTTCAGGAGAGTTGGAGGAGACCTCGCAGAAGATCCCGGCTCTCGTCGGGGCCCGGACTGTCCTGCTGGAGTTCCTTCAGCGCCTGCTCGTACTGGGCGACGTCCTCGCGCTTGTCGAGGTAGAGGGCGCTGGTCAGCTGCTCGACGTAGACGACGTCGGACAGGTCGGCGTCCGGGAAGCTGAGGATGGTGAAGGCGCCGCTCTCACCGGAGTGCCCGCCGAAGCGGAACGGCATCACCTGGAGGCGTACGTTGGGCCGCTCGGAGACGTCGATGAGGTGCTGGAGCTGCCCGCGCATCACCTCGCGGTCGCCGTACGGGCGGCGCAGGGCGGCCTCGTCGAGGACGATGTGGAACTCGGGGGCGCCGGCGGCGGCGTCGGCGAGCAGGTACTTCTGCCGCTCCAGGCGCAGGGCGACCCGGCGCTCGACGTCGTCCGGGCTCGCGCCCGTCATGCCGCGCCGCACCACCGCGCGCGCGTACTGCTCGGTCTGGAGCAGGCCGTGGACGAACTGGACCTCGTAGACGCGGAGCAGCGAGGCGGCGCCCTCCAGGCCCACATAAGTGGGGAACCAGCTGGGCAGGACGTCGGTGTAACTGTGCCACCAGCCCGCCACATTGGCCTCGCGGGCGAGGGAGAGCAGCGACTGGCGCTCGACCTCGTCGGTGATGCCGTACAGCGTCAGCAGGTCTTCCACGTCCCTGACCTTGAAGCTCACCCGGCCCAGTTCCATGCGGCTGATCTTCGACTCGGATGCACGGATCGAGTAACCCGCCGCCTCGCGCGTGATCCCCCGTGCTTCACGCAGCCGCCTGAGTTGCGAGCCGAGCAGCATCCGCCGCACCACCGATCCGGGCTCTCCCGCGCTCACGTTCGCCAGCCTCCCCAACCCGTCCTAGGGCCCGCAGTCTGCCACTAAAACGCTTCGCGCAGTACTCGTCCGGTTACGGAAACGGAAAGAGCTCGGCCGTTTCTGCCTGCGTCTGGCGGGAAGAGGTCAGGACCACTGACGGTAATCGCACTGAAGATGGCAGAAAAAATGGCCAAGAAGCGGTACGGGCAGTGTCATTTCGGTCGCGTGCACGTGCATCTGCCCTTGCATCTGCTCTGCGCATCCGAAACCATGGGTGCCGCGCCACCGCTGCATCGCAACGACCGCGAACTCCCCGGGAGTGCCTCGCATGGGAACGAATGGATCGACCATGCTCAAGCCGTTACGGCAGGGCCTTCCGCCGTTGGATCCCGCAGCCGTGTCGGACGCCGCCTCCTGCGCCCTGCCCGCCCGCTACGAAGCGGTGCGCGAGGCCCGGCGCTTCACCCGCGTCACCCTCGACCAGTGGGACGTCGGCGACCGCTTCGACGACATATGTCTCGTCGTCTCCGAACTCGTCACCAACGCCCTGCGCCACGCGGTGCCGACGGACACGGCGTGCGCCGCGCACACCGCCCCGTCCGTCCGGCTGCATCTGATGCGCTGGACCGAGCGGCTGGTGTGCGCGGTGCGCGACCCGAGCCACGAGACACCGACCCCACGGGACTCGGACGACTTCTCGGCCGAGTCCGGGCGCGGGCTGTTCCTGGTGGACTCCTTCGCCGACAGCTGGGGCTGGCACCCGCTCGCGGGCACGCTCGAAGGCAAGGTCGTCTGGGCGCTGTTCCGGCTCCGGCCGACGGCCTGACTCGGTGCAGCACCCGGCGACGCACACTTTCTACGCGCGTCGCCCCGGATTCTCCGCCTACCCCGACCACCCCGACATCGTTGCCACCACGGGCACCGCCGGCCCCGGCACGTCAGCCGGCGATCAGGTGGTCGAACTCCCCGTCCTTGATGCCGAGGAGCATCGCCTCGATCTCCGCGCGCGTGTAGACGAGCGCCGGCCCGTCCGGGAAGCGCGAGTTGCGTACGGCGACCTCACCACCCGGCAGCCGGGCGAACTCCACGCAGGAACCCTGCGAGTTGCTGTGCCTGCTCTTCTGCCAGGCCACTCCGTCCAGCTGCGTGGCAGCCATGCCGTTGTACACGTTGCACACGTCGTACCCCCCGTACACGCCGTCAACGTCGCGGTCCACAGGTCGCTCCCCGCTGGTGCACTGGCTGGTGTGGCCATGGATGCTGTAGTCAACTGACCCGGATCATAACCCCGTTCACGTGCGGATGCATGAGCAAATGCACGTGCACGCGCGGTGTTCCCATGATTACAGCTTTGACGTTCGCTTTACCCGCCGGGAAGACGCCTGTGTCACCGAAGCCGTTCGAGCGTCTGCCCCAGAGCAGGCAGGACATGCCCCCGCCATCCCCCGTCCATGATCTTCCGCGCCATCAGCTGAGCCGGGTCGTCCGGATCGAACCCCTCGTGCACTAGGAACAGACGCGTTCCGCGCCCTTCCTGTTCCAGGGTCCACGTGATCGTCCAGTCGGCCCGGTTGGCCGGATCGGCGTCCGCCCAGCGGACGGACAGCATCCGCTCGATGGCGTAGGCGAGGACCCGCACCTCCACGACGCCCGAGAAGTTGGAGTTGGGACGCGGGACGGAGGTCATCCGGTACACGTGCCCGATCTCCAGCCGGAAGCCCTCGGCCCCGGGCATCTGCCATTGCACGAGCAGATCGGGGTCGGTCAGGGCGCGCCAGACCTTGGCGGGCGGGTGCGGGAAGAACTGGGCGACGCGGACGGTCGACAGGTCGTCATCGGCCGTCGTGTCGCCGTCGGGCGTCATGCCGTCATCGGGTCCGGTGCTCATGGCCGGTCATCGTCGGGCATGCGGTCGAGCAGATCGCCGAGGCCCTTCAACTGCTCGCGCCAGAACCGCTCGTACGGGTGGAGCCAGTCCTGCACCTCGGCGAGCGGGGCGGCCCGCAGACGGTAGATGCGCTGCCGCCCGGAGCGCTGCTCGGCGACGAGGCCGGCCTCCCGGAGCACCTTGAGGTGTTCCGAGAGGCTCGGGCGGCGCATCTCGAAGTGGTCCGCGAGGGCCTGGACCGGCTGGGGCCCGCGCTCGCGCAGCAGCCGCAGCACCTCGCGGCGGGTGGCGTTGGCGAGCGCGGCGAAGACGCGGTCCTCGGCGGCCGCGGCGGTCCCGTTCATCGACTGGTCGGATTCATTGAGCGGTCAGAGGCCTTCCTTCTCCGTCAGCAGCATCAGACCGTTGCCGTCGGGGTCCGCGAAGGAGGCCATGCGCCCCCAGGGCAGTTCGTCCGGGCCCTGCACGGGGGTCCCGGCCGCGGCGAGCCGGGCGCAGTCCGCGTCGACGTCGGTCGTGACCAACATGATCCCCCGCGCCGAGCCGGGCTCGAAACCACCCATGCCCGGACCGGAGAGCGTGAAGACGGTCTGCGCCCCTTCGGGGGCGACCTGGAGCCAGCGGCCCTGGGGCATGTCCCGGTCGGCGGTGACCGTCAGACCGAGGACGTCCCGGTAGAAGCGCAGGGCGCGGTCCAGGTCGGAGACGGGAAGCGTGACGAATGAGGCGTGCGTGATGGTCATGCCGGAAGAGTAGGTAGGTAATTCCCTACGCGTCAACCGTAGGAAGTCTCCTACCTGTAAGACCTCACCTCTGCGTTCACCTGCTGGAGTACGGCAGCAGCGCCATCTCCCGTGCGTTCTTGACCGCCTGCGCCAGCTGCCGCTGCTGCTGCGCCGTGACCCGGGTGACACGGCGGCTGCGGATCTTGCCGCGGTCGGAGATGAACTTCCGCAGCAGCTCGGTGTCCTTGTAGTCGATGTACGTGACCCCGGCCTGGTCCAGGGGGTTCGGGCGGGGATGGGGCTTGCGGTCGGACTTGCGGGACATCAGATCTCCAACAGGGTGTCGAAGGCGGGCGGGAGCCGCTTCCAGGCGTCGCGGCCGGCGGCGTACTCCGCGTCGGTGAGCAGGCAGGTCTCCAGCAGGTGCGTAAGCCCGTCGCGGTCCAGGCCGGGTGAGGTGAAGACCAGGTGGTTGCAGCAGTCGCCGTGCTCCGGGTGCCAGTCCAGCGCGGCGGCGGTCCGGCGCACCGGCGGCACCAGCTCCCAGGCCGCGTCCGGCAGCGCCGCCAGCCACGGCCCCGCGCTCTCCACGCACAACGCACCGCCGGCCGCGTCCCAGTGCAGGAGCGCGTCGGGCTTGTCGGCGAGCCAGAACCGGCCCCGGCTGCGGGCCGCGGCACAGGTCAGGTCCTCCAGCGCTGCGTACAGCCGCTCCGGGTGGAAGGGGCGGCGACGATGCCAGACCAACGTCGAGACACCGTGCCCGGCGGCCTCGGCGGGCAACCGCGCACAGGCCGGATGCTGCGCCGCCGCGGCCGCCTCGACATCGAACCCACCGAGAGCGGCGCGAGCGAGAGGGCCCGGCTGCTGTTGCCCTTCGGGGACTTGCGGGGCTTGCGGGGCTTGCGGGACTTCCGGGGCTTGCGGGGATTGGGGGACTTCCGGGGCTCGGGGAGCTTGCGGCTCCGGTGCACGTGCAGCTGCGGGTTCCGGTGCAGGTGCGGCGTCGACCGCCGGTGCCGGTGGGGGTGCCGCGCCGACGGGCGGGGTCGGTGGGGGCGCGGGTGAGGTGCCCGCCAGAGGGCCGTGGCCGATCGGGACCTGGCGGGCGGTCGGGTGGAGTTGCGCGAGCAGCTCGCGGTCCTCGTCGTCGGCCTCCGGGGAGTCGGCGACGGCCAGGACGGGGGCGTACTCCAGCTGCCGGGCGAAGGTGTCGGCGACCGTACGCTGGTCGGTGGCCGCCGCGGCGAGCCCGGCCTCGGCGAGGTCGTCGCCGTTGCCGAGATACGGCAGGACCAGCGCAGGGTCGACGGCGGTGATCACCGACGTGACGGTCAGCCCGCCGGAGACGATCACCTCGGCCATCGCCCTGGGCTCGACCGAGTCCCACAGCTCGACGACGGCGAGCCGGGTCGTGCCGTCGTCGGCGAGCCGCCGTAGCTCGGGCACCAGATCCTCGCGCAGCGCACAGCACGCGCAGTCGTTGACCAGCGGCGTCTCGCCCGAGGACAGGACCCCGCCGCGGTCGCGGACCGTGCGCACGACCATGCCGGCGGCGGCCGTCGCCAGGTCGTGGTGGAGTACGACACTGCCGGGCACGTCGGCCAGCAGCCGGTCGACGGCCGCCCTGCGCGCGTCGGCGTGCAGCCCGCCGACCACGGCCACCGCCAGCCTCACGCCCCGCCCCGCTTCCCGTACCGGCGCTCGAAGCGCTCCACGCGCCCGGCGGTGTCCAGCACGCGCGCGGTACCGGTGTAGAAGGGGTGACTGACGTTCGAGATCTCGACGTCGACCACCGGGTAGGTGTGGCCGTCGGTCCACTCGATCGTCTTCCCGCTCGCCCTGCCCACGAGCGTCGAGCGGGTGAGGAAGGCGTGGCCGGCTGCACGGTCACGGAACACGACGGGCCCGTAGTCCGGGTGGATTCCCTTGCGCATGGCGGTGGCTCAGCGCTCCTCTCGGAAGTCGACGTGCCGGCCGGCGACCGGGTCGTACTTGCGCAGCGTCATGCGGTCCGGGTCGTTCCGGCGGTTCTTGCGGGTGACGTAGGTGAAGCCGGTCCCGGCGGTGGACCGGAGCCTGATGACCGGGCGGAGTTCGTTGCGTGCCATGCTGCTATCTTACTGAAAATGAAATCCATTACGAACTATGCCTGAGGAGAGCTGCGTCACCATGTCCGCGCACTGCATGCTCACCGGAGCCCGGCCGGGCTTCGGCAACCGCGTTTCCCACTCCCACCGGCGCACCTCCCGCCGCTTCGACCCCAACATCCAGAGCAAGCGCTACTGGCTTCCCGGCGAAGGCCGGTACGTCCGGCTGCGGCTGAGCGCACGGGCCGTGAAGACCGTCGACGCGATCGGTGTCGAGGCGGCCGTGGCCCGGATCCGCGCCCGGGGAGTGCGGATCTGATGGCGAAGAAGAGCAAGATCGCGAAGAACGAACGCCGCAAGGAGATCGTGGCCCGGTACGCCGCCCGGCGCGCCGAGCTGAAAGAGATCGTCCGGCGGCCGTCGTCCTCGGACGCCGAGCGGCTCGCCGCGCAGCGCGAGTTGCGCCGGCAGCCGCGCGACGCGAGCGCCACGCGCGTGCGCAATCGCGACCAGGTGGACGGCCGTCCGCGCGGCTACCTGCGCGCCTTCGGCCTGTCCCGGGTGAGTCTGCGCGAGCAGGCTCACAACGGATTCCTGCCCGGAGTCCGGAAATCCTCCTGGTAAGGGCTGGTAGCTTGCTGCGGGCCGCCCGGCCGAGGGCGGCCGGCCGCTACAGCTTGGGAGCTTTTCCGGTGACTTCTGCGACTGCAAGGGCTGCAAGGACCGCGAGGGCCGCGAGGGTTGCGCCCGCAAGAGTGCGCACCGCCGTCGTGGCCGCGGGGCTGGTGGGCGCGCTCGCCGCGCTGACCGCGTGCAGCGGGGGCGGCAGCGACAAGAGCACCGCCAAGACCACGCCGAGCGCCGTCGCGACCCCCTCCTCGTCGCCCTCGGGCTCCGCAGCCGTGACCGGCGCGTCCGGCAAGCTCCAGGGCAGCTGGGTCACCACGAACGGCGGCAAGATCGTGGCGCTGGTGATCACCGGGAAGAAGGCCGGACTCTTCATGACCGGCCAGAAGGCGTGGTGCCAGGGCACCGCGGGCGAGCAGTCGGGGATGCAGATGATCCATCTGACCTGCCCTGGCGGCAGCGACGACCGGGGCACCGGCATGGTCGACTCGGTCGACGCCAAGTCCATGAAGGTGACGTGGTCGGGCAAGGCCGGCCAGGAGACGTACACCAGGGCGGAGGGCGGCTCGCTGCCGAAGGTGCCGACGACCCATCCGAAGAAGTGACCCACCTGAAGTGGTGATTCCGGAGGGGTGGGCGAACACGGCCGGGCCGCAGGCGCCATGATGCAGGGGCACCGTCACGACCTCGATGGGACCTGCTCATGCGCGCCATTCCGCTCACCGTCACCGCCCTCGCCGCCGCCCTGCTGCTGACCGCCTGCAACGGCGGCGGCAGCAAGAGCGGCGGCACCAGCGGCAAGAACAGCT
The DNA here is from genome assembly GCF_001866675.1 of Streptomyces sp. MUSC 14. Taxonomy (NCBI): domain Bacteria; kingdom Bacillati; phylum Actinomycetota; class Actinomycetes; order Kitasatosporales; family Streptomycetaceae; genus Streptomyces; species Streptomyces sp. MUSC 14. The sequence goes on along the minus strand of NZ_MLYN01000026.1, from coordinate 121,739 downwards.
CGGCCTGCGAGATCGGCAAGGTCTCCGTGCAGATCGGGTCGGCGAGCGTGGCCCCGGGCGTCGGCGACACGGGCGAGATCCCCGTCAGCCTCACCAACCAGAGCGCCCCCTGCACCCTGGACGACTTCGCCGGTGTGGTGCTCGGCGCCGGCGGAACCCAGGCCAAGGTGCCCGTGCTCAAGGGCGCCAAGGCCCAGAAGCTGAAGCTCAACAAGGGCGACTCGGCGACCTTCACCATCACCTACGTGCGCGGCAAGGCGGGCGACAAGACCGGCCTGGACGCGAAGACCGTGCAGATCACCCTGCCCGGCACCAGCGCCTCCCGCGGCTTCCCCTGGTCGTACGGCCCCGTCGCCGGACAGGGCGGCACCCCGAACGCCTCGGTGAGCGCCTTCCAGCAGGTCGGCGACTGACGCGACCGACGCGTCCCGCCAAATCCGGCGGGCGGCGCATCCGCTCGGGCATAGCCGCTCAGACTCATCCGCCCCGGTTCATTCGCTCAGGTTCATCCGAGCCGGGGGCGGGAGCGGACCTGCGCCTGGTCGGCCGCCCGCGCACCCTCCGTCCATCCGGCCGCGTCGCTCACCCCGCGCAGCCGGGTCGTGGTGGTCTGCGGGAACATCCGCTCCATCCGGTCCGTGACGGCTATCTCCCGGGTGGCCAGGACCGGCAGCAGATCCTGGCTGACCTGGCTCTCGGCGACGGCCGCGAGCCGGTCACCCACGCGGTGGGCGTAGGCCGCGAGGAACGACTGCCGGAAGGTCTTGGTCCGCTTGCGCCCGCCCGCCCGCTGCGCGGCCTCCGCCCCGGCCATCGCGTGCGTGGCCTGCACCAGCAGCGAGGTGTAGAGCAGCTCGACCGTCTCCAGGTCCGCCTCGAAGCCGACGACCGTGGAGAAGCCCAGCGTTTCGTTCCACACCGCGCGGCAGTGGTTCGCCCCCGCCACCGCGTCCAGCAGCACCGCCTTGGCCTGTTCGTACGGCGGCTCGACCCCGATCCGGCAGGCCCCGGGCGCATCCGGCGCCGGCGCCTCGGCGGCGAGCAGCGCCTCGTCGACACTGTGCCGGGCCATCAGCTCCTGCGCCTTGGCGCTCAGCGCCTCGGCCTCCTCCGGATAGCCGGTCGCCTCGGCCTTGGCGAGCAGCGCACGGATCCGGGCGAGCATGCGGGAGGCCTGCGGACCGGCCGCGCGGCGGGGCTCGTCCTGCAGCGGCTCCAGAGCGGGCAGCCGCAGCAGCAGGCGGTACAGCTCCAGCGCGGTCGTGGCCCGCGAGAAGCGGTCGGCGTCGCGCGCGGGTGCTTCGGGCAGCCCGGCCAGCTGGGAGTTCCACCGGTGCCCGCGCGCGCGGTCCCGGCCGGCCTGCGCCCGGATCAGCGCGGCGGCCAGGCACACGTGCGCCTCCGCCAGCTCGCGCCGCACCAGCCGTATGACATCGGCGGGCTGCCAGCCGCGCTGCCAGGCCGACGCGACGAACTCCTCGCCGCGCCGCGTGAGTTCGGCATCGGCGGAGGAGTCGGCGGCGAGCAGGGAGGCGCCCGTGTCGAGCCCGGTGTCGGTGTCGTCGTACAGCGCGGCCCGAAAGGCCCGCTCGACGGTGCTGGCAGTGCTGGTCACGCCATCGATCGTGCCATGCCCCACCGACAGCCGGCCCGGCGTCGTCCACAGCCTGTGGACAAATGCAGGGAAGCGGCATCCAGGCGTCCGGCGGCCGGAAGCCGGGCCGCCGGACCGCCGGGCGCGACCACGGTAACGGCCGAGGGGCGCTGACGACGGGAGGGCGCCCGCAGGGGCCCTCCCTGTCAGTCCGTTGGAGAACTGGACTGTCAACCATCGGTTGACATCCCTGAGAGTGCAACCTACGGTTGACACATGGCGACCAACCCGAACATCACGGCATCCGTGCGCCTCGACGACCTCATCGAGGCCATCAAGAAAGTTCACCCCGAACCCCTCGACCAGCTCCAGGACGCGGTGATCGCCGCCGATCACCTCGATGACGTGGCCGACCATCTGATCGGCCACTTCGTCGACCAGGCCCGCCGCTCCGGCGCCTCCTGGACCGAGATCGGCAAGAGCATGGGCGTGACCCGGCAGGCGGCCCAGAAGCGGTTCGTACCGAAGGAGTCCAACGACCTCGACCCCAGCCAGGGCTTCAGCCGCTACACACCGCGCGCGCGGAACGTGGTCATGGCCGCGCACAACGAGGCGGTGGCGGCCCGCAACCCGGAGAGCCGGCCCGCGCACCTGGTCCTCGGACTGCTGGCCGAGCCGGAGGGCCTGGCAGCGAAGGCGATCATCGACCAGGGCGTCCTGCTGGACTCCGTACGACAGGACGCGACCGCCGCGCTCCCGCCCGCCTCGGACGACGTACCCGGCCTGATCCCCTACGGCCCCGAGGCCAAGAAGGCCCTGGAGCTCACCTTCCGCGAGGCCCTGCGCCTCGGCCACAACTACATCGGCACCGAGCACATCCTGCTGGCGCTCCTGGAGCAGGAGAACGGCGAGGGCGTCCTCAGCGGCCTCGGCGTCACCAAGGCCGGGACCGAGGCGTACGTCGCCAAGGTGCTGTCGCTGCTGGCGGACCAGAAACTCCCGGGGGCCGGCGGGACGGCCGACGAGTCGCCCGCCACCGAGGACTGAGGCCGCCCGGCCCGTCCGGCGGGCGCCGTCGTCGACAGGCCTCCGCCGTCGGCCCCTCGAAAGGATGAAACAGCAGGTCGGACGGATTGTCAGACCGGCCTGTCAGACTCGCACCATGACCGACCGGTGGGCACTCGCTCCGGCCGAGGACGGTGGCGTGGACGTCGCCCCCCTCGGCCGGGACGGACTGCCCGCAGGGCCGGTGCGGCGGGAGAGCGATCCCGCCGGGGCGGTGCGGAGCCGCCCGGAGGTGACGCGCTGGGTGTGGCGGTCCACCCCCGAGGTCTACCCGCGTCTGCTCGCCACGGGGGTGCGAGTGGAGCGGTGCTACGACATCGAGGACGCCGAGACACTCCTGCTGGGTCACGAGGGCCGGCACGGCGAGCCACGCTCGGCCGCCGCCGCCCTGGCCCGCCTCCGGGGCGGCCCCGTACCGCCCGACCCGCCGCTGCGCGCGGCCGAACCGGGCGCCCAGTCCCCGCTGTTCGAACCCATGGGCACCCCCCTGCCCCTGACCGACCTCCTCGCGGTCTACGCCGAGCAGCTGCGGCGGCACGCGCGCACGGCCCACCCCGACCGGATGCGGCTGCTGACGGCCGCCGAGTCGGCCGGGATGCTGGTGGCCGCCGAGATGAACCACGCGGGCCTGCCCTGGAGCCCCGAGGTCCACCGCGAGCTGCTGCACGGCCTGCTGGGCGAGCGGTACGCGGGCGGGGGCGCGCCACGCCGCCTCGCCGAGCTGGCCGACGAGGTGTCCGCCGCCTTCGGCCGCCGGGTGCGCCCCGATCTGCCGGCCGACGTGGTCAAGGCCTTCGCCCAGGCCGGGATCAAGGTGCGCTCGACGCGCCGCTGGGAGATCCAGGACATCGACCACCCCGCCGTCGCCCCCCTGCTGGAGTACAAGAAGCTGTACCGCGTCTGGGTCGCCCACGGCTGGTCCTGGCTCCAGGACTGGGTGCGCGACGGCCGTTTCCGCCCCGAGTTCCTCGCCGGGGGCACGGTCACCGGACGTTGGGTGACCAATGGCGGGGGCGGCTTGCAGATCCCCAAGGTGATCCGCCGGGCCGTGGTCGCCGACCCCGGCTGGCGGCTGGTGGTGGCCGACGCCGACCAGATGGAGCCGCGCGTGCTCGCCGCGATCTCCCGTGATCCCGGTCTGATGGAGGTCGCGGGCCGCGAGAGCGACCTCTACCAGTCGGTCTCCGAACACGCCTTCTCCGGCGACCGCGACCAGGCCAAGCTCGCGGTGCTCGGCGCGGTCTACGGCCAGACCTCCGGCGACGGCCTGAAGAACCTGGCGGCGCTGCGCCGCCGCTTCCCGAAGGCCGTCGCCTACGTCGACGAGGCGGCCCGCGCGGGCGAGGAGGGCCGCCTCGTGCGCACCTGGCTGGGCCGGACCTGCCCGCCCGCCGCCGGCGTCGGCGAGGACGCGGCGGAGGAGGCGGGCATCCCCCTCGGCGAGGACGACGGCGAGCCGGCGCCGGCGGACGGCCAGGCGTGGGTCCCCGGCTACGCCTCGACCAACTCCCGCGCGCGCGGCCGCTTCACGCGCAACTTCGTCGTCCAGGGCAGCGCCGCCGACTGGGCCCTGCTGATGCTCGCCGCGCTCCGCCAGGCCTGCGCGGATCTCAAGGCCGAGCTGGTCTTCTTCCAGCACGACGAGGTCATCGTGCACTGCCCCGCCGAGGAGGCCGACACCGTCGTGTCGGCCATCCGCGCCTCGGCCGACCTCGCCGGACGGCTGACCTTCGGCGAGACACCGGTGCGCTTCCCGTTCACGACGGCGGTGGTGGAGTGCTATGCCGACGCCAAGTGAGCACTGTTCACGCCCCCTTGGGCCGGTCCCCTCGGTCCGTTCAGCCGGTTCGGTCCTCGGCGAGCAGGGCACGCAGTTCACCGAGGACCGTCTGGTCATCCGTGCCGTCCAGCGCCGCGAGGGCCGCCCGCCAGGCGTCGTACGCCTCCGGCCACCGCCCCCGCTCGCGCAGCAGCAGCCCGTGCTGGTGCCGGGCGAGCCCGCCGATGTACCGGTCGGCGCGGGCGTCCGCGCGCCGCAGCAGCTCGGCGCACTCCCCGTCCGCCCGCTCGGTCTCGCCCAGCAGCCGCAGCGAGCGGACCAGGCCGAGCCGGGTCTGGGACTCGCCGTGCCAGTCGCCGGCGCCGCCGAGGATGCGCAGGCTCTCCTCGAAGTGCCGTGCCGCGGCCGCCGGTTCGTGCAGGGCGAGCTGGGCGTAACCGATGTTGCAGTGCGCCGAGTGCTGCACGATGACCGCGCCGATCTCGTCCCCGATCGCCAGCGAGCGCCGGTGCTGCTCGATGGCGGCACGCGGGTCGGTGTGCTCGTAGAGGTTGCCGAGGTGGCTGTGGGTGACGGCCTCACCGTAGGGGTCGTTCAACTGCCGCGAGTACGCGAGACTCTGCCGCAGCGCCTCCTCGGACTCCTCGAACCGCCCCAGCCCTTCCAGCAGCAGCCCCCGGTTGTTCAGGCAGCGCCGGATCCGGGAGGCAGCGCCGAGCCGCCGCCAGATCTCCAGGGACCGGTCGGTGAGGGCGAGGGCGTCCCTCTGCCGGCCGGTCAGAAAGTGCAGGCCCGAGAGGTCGCCGAGGGCGTACGCCTCGGCCGCCGCGTCCCCGAGCCGTCGCGCCGCCCCGAGCCCGGCCCGCCCCAGCACCTCCATCTCGGCGACGCGCCCCCTGCGCTGGACGTACGGAAAGAGCAGCCGCACGAGCACGGACAGATACGCGGCCCGGTTCGGGTCGGCGGTCTCCGCGTTCCGCGCCACCAGGGCGACCACGTTCTCCAGCTCCACCTCACCCCACCCGAAGGCCTCCTCGGCCGACCCGAAATACCCCAGCCCAGCCACGGCGGACGCATGTGCCGCCGGCTGCGCGGAGGTCGCCCGCCGCCGGTCCTCCAGATCGAGCCCGGGCTCCACGATGGCCTCGATCAGCCGCTCGGCGACGGCGGCGTACCAGCGAAGGGCGGCCAGGTCGGGGGCGGCGGCCTCGGCTGCATCGGCATCGGCATCGGCATCGACAGATGAGCCGGTGTCCGCAACGGCGTCCGGTGCCCCGTCGTCGGTACCCCGTTCCTGGTCGGCGAGTTCGCGGGCGAAGTCGCGGACCAGGTCGTGCGGGGTGTAGCGGCCGTAGGCGGTCTCCTCCAGGAGGGCGACGTCGACCAGGCGGTCGAGGGCGGCCTCGGCACGACGCTCGTCGATGCCGGTGAGGCGGGCGATCAGCGGGGCGCCGTAGGTCGGCAGGTCGAGCGCGCCGAGGTGGCGCAGCGCGAGGGCCGCGTCCCGGTCGGCCTCGCGCCCGGCGGCGGCGAGCGCGTCGTGGGCGACGGCGAGGGAGCGCCGGACGCTCAGGTCGTCGTATTCCAGATGGTGCAACCGGCCGCCGGTCTCCGCCAGTTGACCCGCCAGCACCTCGGGGGTGAGGGCGCGGCGCGCGGCGAGCCGGGCCGCGACCACGCGCAGCGCCAGCGGGAGCCGCCCGGTCAGCTCGACGAGCGCGTGTCCGGCGTCCAGACCGTCCCGCCCGCTCACCGCGCGCAGCAGGGCCGCGCTGTCCTCGCCGGTCAGCGGGGTGAGCGGGAAACGCCGGGCGCCGTCGAGCGCGGTCAGCGGCGAACGGCTGGTGACGATCACGGCGCAGCCGGGACCGGCGGGCAGCAGGGGCCGTACCTGGGCCGCGTGCGCCGCGTCGTCCAGCACCAGCAGGATCCGGGCCGGGGCGAGCAGCGAGCGGAGCAACGCGGCTGCGGCGTCGGGGTGTTCGGGGATGCTGCGGGGCTCGACGCCCAGGTCCCGGAGCAGCGCGGCGAGAGCCTGTACGGCGGTCAGCGGGGTCATGCCGGGGGTGGCGCCGTGCAGGTTGACGTAGAGCTGACCGTCGGTGAAACGTTCCCGCAGCTCGTGTGCGACGTGCAGGGCGAGCGCGCTCTTGCCGACGCCCGCCATGCCGCTGATCACGGCGACGGCGGGGGCCGGCGCGGGCGGCTCGGTGAGCGCGCGCCGCAGCTCGGCGAGCGCGTCCGTACGCCCGGTGAAATGGGCCGGCGGAGCGGGCAGCTGGGCCGGACGCGGGGTCTGCCGAGCGGCCGGTGCGGCCGGCTCCCGCCCGTCCCCGAGCGTCCCCGCGCCCCCCTCGCCATGCTCGCCCTGCACCGCGTCCTGCCTGTTCTTCTCCCCCGCGGCGACGACCTCGACAGGCCCGTCGCCGCGCCCCTGCCCGCGGACGTCCTGCACCGCGGCGTCCGCCCCCTCCCGCTGCCGACCGCTCCCCCGCAGCACCTCGACATGCGCCGCCCGAACCGCAGGGCCGGGCTCGATGCCGAGTTCCTCGATCAGGCGGGCCCGCAGGTCGCGGTGGACGGCGAGGGCCTCGGCCTGGCGGCCGGTGCGGTGCAGGGCGAGCATGAGCTGACGGTGGTACGCCTCGCGTAGCGGATGTTCGGCGACGAGCGCGGCCAGCTCCGGTACGAGCGCCGCCAACCGTGCGCCACCGAAGGAGAGTTCGGCGTCGTAACGCCACTCCAGCAGGAGCAGCCGCGCCTCCTCCAGGCGCTGCACCAGCGCGTATCCGCCGAAGTCGGCGGGCAGCCCGCCGAGCGGGGTACCGCGCCAGAGCGACAGTCCGGACGTGCACGCCCGTACGACACCCGGCCACTCCCGCCGGGCGTGCGCGGCCCGCGCCTCCGCGACCCGGGCGTCGAAGACGTGCACGTCCAGCTCGCCGTGCTCGACACGCAACACGTACCCGGGCGGTACGGCCCTGAGCCGCTCGGGGTCGTCCAGGAGCCGGCGCAGCCGGGTGACGTGGTTGTGCAGGGACGCCTGCGCCGAGACGGGCGGCGCCCCGCCCCAGAGGGCGTCCTTCAGCGACTCGACCGACACGACCCGGCCCCCCTCCAGCAGCAACGCGGCCAGCAGCGCACGCACTTTGGGACTGCCGATGGCCCGGACGTCGCTGTCGGGGAGGTCGTCGGAGGCCTCACCGGAAAGAACACCAGGAGTCTCGTACGACACCTCGTGCGCCGTCTCGTCCGCCGCCTCGTACGAAATCTCGTACGGCGGCCGGTCATACAGGACCGGCGGCCCCAGCAGCCCGAACCGCAGCCCGCACCACCGCATCACGCCGCTCCACTGCCTTCCCGCGCGGTCGGGGCCGACCGCACTGCGCGGCGGGCGCACGCCCACCGTTCCCTGGCGGAAATCCGCCCTGCCCACAACGGTTTCCCGCCACCTTCTGCCGACCGAACCCGCCCTGGTCGGCCCGGGATCGGCTCCGGATCGGACGGTCTGACGGCCGGTCTCCCGTACGCCCGTCGAGTTCCGGCCATCCGGTTCGCGACCTTCAGGCGAACCGTTGGCCACATGTTAGCGATCCGTTGGCGAGTCCTGATGTGATCACTACATCGGATCCGGCCCCACGGCGCGCGCGTGTGTCGCGTAACTCGGGGGAGTGTCGCCGCAGGCTGGATCCGGGGACGCAGGGGCCCCGGTCGGCGGAGGTGAACGACCGGGGCTCCGTCCCGTCTTCCCGGAATCTCCCGGCCGACGCCCCGCCCACCGCTCAGATCACAGGCGGGCGCCCCAGCCTGCTCAGCCGCCACACCGTCCGCCAGCGCATGGGCCGCCGCTCGCCGGCCGGCTCCCGCAGGCCCTCCGCGAACCCGGCGAGCCATGCCTTCAGCCCTGCGGGGGAGCGGGTGCGGGCGAGAGTGAGGAGGGTCCACACCCCGAGGTGCACGGGGACGAGGGGCGACGGCAGCCGACGCCGGACCAGCCAGACCCGGTTGCGGGCGTTGACGCGGTAGTAGACGGCGTGCCGGGCGGGCGAGGTCCTGGGGTGCTGGAGCAGCAGCTGCGGGGCGTAGAGGATCTTCCAGCCGGCGTCCGCGGCGCGCCAGGCGAGGTCGGTCTCCTCGTGCGCGAAGAAGAACTCGGCGGGCCAGTCGCCGGTTTCGGCCAGCATCGCCATGCTGAGGGCGTGCCCGCCACCGAGGAACCCGGTGACGTAACCGCCGCGCAGCGGATCCGACTTCCCCACCCGGGGCACATGCCGCTGCTGGGTCTCGCCGTGCTCGTCGGCGATCCGGAACCCGACGATGCCGAGGCGCGGATCAGCGACGTACAGGTCCCGCACCCGGCGCAGCACATCGGCGTCGACGAGCAGACCGTCGTCGTCCAGCTCGACGACGACGTCGACGTCCCCGAACTCACGCAGCCGGGCGAGGGCCACGTTCCGGCCGCCCGGACAGCCGAGGTTCTCCTCGACGTCGATGGTGGTGACCTCACCGGGCAGCGAGAGCCGGCGGGCGAACTCGGGCAGCCGGCAGCCGTTGCCGACGATCACGATGCGGGCGGGGGCGAGATCCTGCTTGGCCACGGACTCCAGCAGGGCGTCCACTTCGGCGGGCCGGTTGCCCATCGTCACCACGGCGACGGCGATCCTCGGCTCCACCACGTCCTTCACCCCATCCGGCCGGCAGCGGCACCGCACCCTGACCGCGCGGCGCTCCCCGTTCACCAAGATGTTGCCTCAGCTCCGCGGGTTCCCCCGACCCGGATTCACTTCACGGCCCCTTTGCTCCGCTTTTGTCGGCACCTTCCCCCGGCCCCCGAGCGGAAACGACGAAACCCCGGATCGGAAGCGATCCGGGGTTCCCATGGAGCCGCCTTCGGGATTCGAACCCGAGACCTACGCATTACGAGGGCCTGCAAGATCGTGACGGGTGGTGCTCGGTGATCACGCTCGGTCCTGTTCTCCCTGGTCAGAGACTTGTTGGCCGCCCGTGCATGACGTCACATCCAATGGATGCTTCCCCGTCCGCTCACGCATCGCTCACGCAACCCGGCTGTTCTCAGCTTCAGGACCCGGCGCCGAGCTGCTTCTGCGGCGACGCGTCGCCTCAGCCTCGCGCTCGTCGCGCCGGAGCTTCTCCTGAGTAGCCGCCAGCTCTCCAGCCAGTCGTCCTCGATCCGCCGCCGCGCGATCAGACTGGATGGTCTCGTCGGTGTAGGCCGGGCCCCGGGGTTCGTGGAACTCCGGCCTCGCCGATGAGACGTGGTCGCGCCGTTGCCAGATGCTGGCGCCGGCACTGAGCCGACATCCGCGCTGCAGGGCCAAGGGGCGTCTCAGATATGCAGGTTCCCGCCACGTCCTCCCGTCCAGCGACACCTGAGAGGTACCGCTGGAGAGTGCTGGCGGGTGATGTGCACCGTGATCAGCTCGGTGACCAGGACCGGTGGCCAGGTCGAAAGGTTTGGTGACGGCCTGGCTCTTCAAAGGGCATGTCAGTTGCCATCTGCGCCCTTACCAGGTCACAGGCCCCCGCCGCTCCTTCTTCGTCGTACGGCCAGCAACTCTTCCACGTCATCCCCGAGTCCAAGTTCTGGAGCAATATCGAGCCAGGCTTCCGCTTCACGGGCTATATCCCTGTCGGTGATCTTCCCTCGAAACCAGGGCAATTCTGCCACCAGAACGGTCACCGCAAGAAATTCGGCGCCCCCTTCGAAGCTGACCGCCCGATCAAATTCTTCTCCCTGTTGCAAACCTGCATTCAAAGCCTCTCGATACCGGTCACGCCTGACAACTGCCGCCCTCAGTGCCTGCTCACGGGCGCAAGGGAAGCAACCCAGTAGTCGCGCTGCCACGGCATCGATTCGAAACGAAGCAGGCACGTCCCGAGCCCCTTCATCCACCGCTAGCCGAGCAAACCTGATGTACTCCCGGCTGATGACGACTGGGTCGTGCACATTCAGTTCTCGCTCCACGAAATCGAGCAGAATCGACGCAAAGGAGAGGCGCAACCCCAGGTCGATACCCTGGTCTTTGTTGGCGGGGTAGTAGTCCGTGAAAGCGATGTCGACCAGGGTAAGGACCCATCGTGCCCGTCGCCCCGGAGGCACCGGCAGGGCAAAACGTCGCAGAGCGTCCGGTAGCTGCGGGGCGGCGATCCTGATGAGCGAGCTGTAGTCAGCGATCGGGTTGTACCGGTCGCCCGGGTTGTTCAAAGTCATCACCACCCGAACGGTTGGATCGCGTCTTCCGGGACGCCTATACCCGCCTCCCGGAAAGCCTTGACGCCCGATTGGAGATACGAGTCAGGGGCGTCGAGCTCAGCCATCGGATAGTAGTGGCCACTCTTGTCCGTGATACGGCTGACCGTCCCGTTCGTGAAGGTTACATCCCCGGCTCCTCGCACCGGCCCGCCTCGGAAGAGCACCGAGTGCTTGACCTTGTCGGAAGCTTCGAAGAGGATGCGGAGCTTACCGTCCGGCCCGACGGCCCACAGATAGTTCCCCCCGTTGGACACCGCCTCGTCGAATGCCTGGGTGCCCACCTCGATGGGAGCAACCCCGGCCGCTTCCGCGTCGGCCAGCTCGCGGGCGAGCCATTCCGGGTCGTCGTACAGATTCGGGAAGGTACGCGGCTGTTCACCACCGTTTTCCACCATGGAGAGTGAGGTGGGTGAGTCACCCGCGTTGAGCCCCGAGAAGGCTCCTCCAAGGGCGCCGAGCAGCAGGTCTTCAGGGGAGGTCGGTTCACACAAGGCGGAGTTGAAGGCCCAGGTGTAACCGGCGCCCACTCCTGCGTTGACGGCCGCCGAGGTCACCGTGGCCTCAGTGCTGCCTTCCTCCAGACCCAGGAAGTCGACTGCGCCAGCGCCGGCTGCGGGCATGAGCAACCCGGCGCCGAAGCCGTACAGCGCGCCCTTGCCAGCGGCTTTGCCGAAGCCGCTCCAGCTGAAGTCATGGGGGTGGCTCAGGGAATAGCCGACGCCGCCGAAGACGCCTCCGATGATTCCGCCGATTGCCGCGCTGACGCACTCGGGGCAGGCTCCGGAGGGGTCGGTGAGCGTGGTCGGGTCGTCGTCGGCGTAGGCGTAGGGGGATCCGTAGGGCTCTGTGAGCGAGCTACCTGCGGGGTCGGTGCTGGTGAAGCGACCGGTGCCGGGGTCGTAGGTGCGGGCACGCAACTGATAGCCGAGGGCGGTGCCGGCAGGGTCCCGGTACTGGCCGGTGTAGGCGAACGGGTTGGCGGGTGCGCCCGTGGCGAGGGAGGTGGCCGTGGTCGTGCCGTAGGCGTCGTAGGTGTACTTGTACTGGTCGACGCCTGCTGAGCTCGTCAGGTCGGTGATGGAGCCGGACAGGTCGTGGTGGTCGTAGAAGGTGCCAGCGCTGGTGCGCAGGGCCTGGGGTTCACCGAGCGGGTCGTAGCGATAGTCACCGATCAGGGTTCCCGAGCCGTTGGTCTCGTCCGCGATCTGGGGCAGTGGGTTGTTGATATCCCAGTTGGTGGTGCGGGAGAGGCTGCCGTTCGTCTTGGTCGTGGATCGGTTGCCTGTGGCGTCGTAGGTGTAGGCGTAGGTGTTGGAGCCAGCAGTGGCGCCAGAGAGCTGTCCGGCAGCGTTGTACCTGTAGGTCGTGCTGCCGGCGGTGGCCTGGTTGCCGTCGGCGTCGTACGTGTAGGAGGTCGTGGCCGAACCGGTCGCGGCGCTGGTCAGTTCGTCGGCCGCGTCGTAGGCGTAGGTCGTGGTGGTTGTACTGGAGCCCGGAGTACTCGTCGCCTTGGTGAGACGGTTGCCGAGCTTGTCATATGTGTACGCGATCTTCGTGGAACCGCTGGGGCAGCCGGTGGAGCCGGAGGGGGCGGTGCACTCGGACAGCAGTCGTCCGTCGGTGTCATAGCTGTAGCTGGTCGGCGGCGCTGTGGTTCCGGATCGTGTCGACGTCACGACGGAGGGCGAGCCGTTGGCGTCGCGGGTGGCGGACCAGCTCGCCAGGGTGCTGGTGGAATTCGCTGAGGCGATGGTTGCGACCCTGCCGGCTCCGTCGTACGTGCGCGTCTCCGTGTAGCCGTTGGCGGTGGGAAGCGTGGTGGTGATCAGATTTCCGGCTGCGTCGTACGCGTACTTCGTGGTTGCCGAGTTGGCAGTCTGTGCTGTCGCCTCGTCGTCAGAGTTGTATGTGAAGGTGGCCTGGTTGCCGTCCGGGTAGGTCCGAGCCGTCACGTCGTTGTCGGCGTCATAGGTGTAGGTGAACGGCGTGCTGCTCCCAGGAACGGACAGGGTGAGCAATCGGCCGGCGCCGTCGTAGGTGGCGGTGCGGCTGCCGGTCGCGTCGGTGAGGCCGGTGACTTCGCTTGCCGCGTCGTAGGTGTAGGCGACGGAGGCGGTGCCGTCGCTGTAGGTCCGTGAGGTCGGCAGGCCGCGGCCGTCGTACGCCGTGGTGGTTGTCTGACCGCGGGCGTTGGTGGTGGTCGTCGCGTGGCCGTCGGCGTCGTAGGTGTGGGAGACGGATCGGCCGAGCGGGTCCGTGGTCTTGGTGAGGCGGTGGTCGGCGTCGTAGGTATAGCCGGTGGCGTGGCCAGCCGCGTCGGTGCGGCTGGTGACGTCGCCGAAGGAGTCATAGGTGTACGCCGTCACCCCGTTGTCGGGCGCCGTGACGGAGGTGAGGTTGTCATCGGCGTCGTAGGCGTAGGTGGTGGAGTTGCCGCGTCCGTCGGTGGTGGAGGCGATGTTGCCGTCGGCGTCGTAGGAGCGATGGCTGGTGGCGCCAGTTGGGTCGGTGACACTCAGAGGGTTGCCAGCAGCGTCGTAAGCATAGGACCACGTGTAGGTGGCCGGGTTGGCACCTGAGGCGTTACCGCGCGGGTCGGTTGCGGTGATGCGGCGGCCGTCGTCGTCCACCGTGTAGGTCGTCTTCCCACCCAGGGGTGAGGTGACGGAGGTCAGGTTGTGGTCGGTGTCGTAGCTGTAAGTGGTGGTGTAGGCACGTGCGTCGGTGACGGCTGTGACGTGGTTGGTCTGGTCGTAGGTCCGGCTGATGCTCTGGCTCAGCGGGTTGGTGACTTTGGTGAGGTTGTCGTCACCGTCATAGGTGTACGCGGTCGCCCTACCGAGGGGGTCGGTGACCTTGACGGGCCGGTGGTCGGCGTCGTATGCCGTGGCGGTGGTGGCGCCGGTCGGGTCGGTGACGGTGAGGCGGTTGCCAGCGCTGTCGTATCCGTAGGTCCAGGTGTATGTGGCTGCGTTGGCGCCGGATGCGTTGCCTCGCGGGGTGGTGGCGCTCACCAGGTGGCCGGCTTTGTCGTAGCCGTAGCTGGTGGTGCCGCCCATCGGGTCGGTGATGGATGTGATGAGGCCGACCATGTTGTACGCGCGGGTGGTGGTCTTGCCGTCGGCGTTCTTGACGGACGTCAGCCGGTTCGCCGCGTCGTAGGTGTAGGTCGTGGTGTTGCTCAGAGGGTCGGCCGCGGAGGTCAGGTTGTGTGCCGCGTCGTAGGAGTATGTGGTCGTCTTGCCGCGCGCATCGGTGACCGAGGTGACGCCGTCTGTGGTGTCGTACGTGTAGGTCGTGGTGTCGCCCAGGGGGTCGGACCTGGTCAGGAGTCTGCCCGACGCGTCGTAGGTGTAGCTGGTCTTCTCGTTCGCCGGCGTGGTGACCGAGGTCAGGTTCCCGTCGGAGTCGTAGCCGTACGACGTCGTCTTACCGCGCGGTGTGGTGAGCGAGGAAGTGAGGCCGGCCGTCGTGTACGTCAGGCTCGTCACCCCGCCGGCCGGGTCCGTGATCGAGGTCAGGCGGCCAGTGCTGTCGTATCCGTACGTCGTCTTGTTGGAGCGGCCGTCGGTGTGGGTGGCGACGTTACCGGAGGCGTAGGTCCACTTCTCCGTCGCGGTGGGCATGACATGGGTGAGCATGTGGCCCGACGTGTCGAAGGTGTAGGTGGTGTGGTCACCGAGCGGATCGAGGACGGAGGTGCGGTTGCCGTAGCCGTCGTAGCCGAAGTACGTCCGGTTGCCGAAGGGGTCGTAACGGGCGGTCAGCAAGCCTCCGGCGTACAGGTCGCTCCACACGCCCCCGTCCGGGGCGGTGATGTCCGTCTCCCCGGTCTTGTACGCGAAGGTGGTGGTCGCGCCCGTGGCGTCGGTCTGTGAGTCGACCCGCCCGGAGGAGTCGTAGTCGTTGGTCACCACGTCGTGGCCGCGCGGGTCGTTGATTTTCGTGAGCCGACCGGCGGTGTCGTATGTGTAGGTGGTGGTGCCGCCGTCGAGGCCGGTCACCGATGCCAGGCGGCCGCCGGAGTAGGCGTAGTCGACGTGCCGGCCGTCCGCCAGCGTGACCCGGCTGAGGGTGCTGCCGCTGTACGACAGGCTCACTGCGCGTCCGGCGGCGTCCGTCACGGTCACCGGCTCGCTGCCGGAGTAGGAGAACGACAGTCCTTGGCCCGAGCGGTCCTTGTCGCTGGTGAGCTGTCCTGCGGCGCTGAACGCCAGCACGTGGTCGTCCAGGGTGGTCAGGGTGTAGCCGCCGCCGGAGGCTGCTGCCAGGGTCGACCGTGCCAGGACGGGCGCGGTGAAGGCGCCAGTCGAGGACTTGGCGTAGGTGAAGGTGGCGCCGTTCTCGTCGCGGACCGTGACGTCACCCGTCGTGCCCACCGTCAGCGAGGTCTCCCAGGGCAGTGTCCAGCCTGTGCCCAGAGCGCCGGAAGTGCTGTCGTTGGACGAGTAGTTGCGCGACAGTGTGAACGGCACGCCAGCGCCAGCCACCTTCGCGTCGGTGGACACCTCGGAGAACGCGCCGGTTGCCGTGTTCACCGGGTCGCAGTCCAGGGCCTGCGGCCGGACCGCGCCGGAGGAGGTGCCGCCGCAGTGCCCACCGTAGGTCTGGGCGTCTTGGAGGCTGGAGAAGCTGTAGGCGTTGACAGCGGTACCGCCGGACGTGCCGCCGGCATCCGTCACGGTGCCGACCACGTCCAGGCTGACGAGGTTGGCTCCGTTCGCGAGGCAGTTCTGCGGCACCGTGTACGTCGCGGATACCCGGGGCGGAGCCGGGGTCGGACCGCCGTTGTTGGTGTTCAGCTGTGTGAAGTAAGAGTGAGCGGTGACGATTTGACCGGTATCGATGGTGACGTTGGAGCCGCAGCCTGAGAGTTCCCAGGTGACGTGAACCTGGGCTGTGACGTCCACGTAGTAGTGAGCTGTCGAGTCGTAGTCGTCGACCGAGTCCCAGATGTCCGCGGCTAGTGTCAGGGTCTCGCCGGGTATGACCGCGCCGGTGTTGAAGGAGCCCGGCGACACCTCGGTGTCGGACCAGGACCTCGGATCGCCGCCCGGCCCCGACATCACGACGTTGTCCGGCATGCCCCAGACGCTCGTGGCGGCAGCCGCGTCCGGCCGCGCTGTCAGTGCGGAGGCGTGACTGTGTGCCGAGGCGGTCTTCCGCACTTTGATGACGTTCTTGCGCAGTTCGGAAGCGGTGGGCCGTAAGCCACGCGCGGACACGACGGACGCGGCACGAGCGCCGGTCGCACGGTCATGCGAGACTTCAGCGTGCCGCTGCAACAGCGTCATCGCGTGCTGCGGTTTCACGGGACCCGGCTTCGCCTTGGCGGCGATTCCGCCACCCGCAGCCGGCGCGGCGACCGCCGCGCCTGGGACCGCGGCGTTGAGACCCACGAGAAGAGCGAGCACCACACCGGCTCTGAGCAGCCTCAATCGACGCACGTTCATGACACAACCCCCCTGGCCCGGTACTTCGTGGCACCGCGACACTCAGTCGGTCATGAACATGTCGCCGAAGAAGGATTCCCGGCGTACACGCTGAAGGTCAACACCGAAGATCCCAGAAAAGTCGATCTCGACTCTATTTAGTCAAGCGTTGATATGACACTCAAGGTGACGGTTTTCCTCTAGCTTTCCGTGTGCCCCCTGTGACGTCGCCGAGTTTCTTGGTTTCCCATTTGCAGTCTTCACCGTAAGTTGACCCTGACATCTCGTAACCATGGGGATTTTAGAGAGCGTATGTGGCTGGACATGAGAAGCTCCGATCGCTGCTCGACTGCGCGGTTACCCGAAAGCTGACGCGAAAGCGATGACCTGAGCTGTCGGTGGCCAATGAGGCAGCAGGTTATCTTCGCCGGCTCAGGGGCCGAAGGTGGGAGGCGCTTCTCGTAGAGATCACTGGGCCCGTCAACAGCACCGTGTACAGCCCCTATCTCGTCCGCCGGTGCATTGACCTCTACGAAAGCCTGATCAATTCCACCCCAACCGGTGATGGCAGCCGAGACCGGGATCGTCGGGAGACTCAGCGGTGCCAGCCGTCGAGGGAAACCTTCGGCCCTCCGGTGAGGTAGTGGTGAAGTGCGGCGGCGGTGGTGTCCACGAACTCCGCAGGGATGGCGCCGGTGTCGACCCAGCAGACCTGGGCGTGCTTGTGCGGTTCGCAGTTCTCCGGTTCACCGGTCCAATCGTGGGCCTCGAAGACGACGGTGAGGAAGCCGTTGGGGGCTTCGACGCCCCAGGCGCCGTGGATGATGTGGGCGACCTTCAGGGCCTCCGGCTTCATGGTCAGGCCGGTCTCCTCGTACAGCTCGCGCACTGCTGTATCGGTGATGGGTTCGCCGGGTTCGTTCTTGCCGACGGGGAGGTCCCACATGCCCTGGGCGAACTTGGCGTTCTGGCTGCGTTGGAGGAGGACGACGCGGTTGGTGACCTTGTCGTGGACGATAACGCCGGCGACCAGCAGGGTCATGGATTCGAGGGCGGGTGGAAGGGCTTTGGGCTGGTCGTCGGTCCGCGGCTGGGTCACCTCATCGCCCCACTCAGCCACGAAGACCCTTGACCATGACCGCATACACCGGTGAGTCGGCGAAGGGCTGCTGCTCGCCGGCCTTGGCATACCCCCAGGACTCGTAGAGCGCCTGCACCTTCGGGTGCGTGACGTCGACCAGCAGCACGGCGAGATCTTCCGTGCGCTCCTTCAGCAGAGCTTCGTGGAGTCGTTCAGAGACGCCTTGCTTGCGCCATCGTGGGCGCACCATGACCTCGGACACGGCGTAGGTGGCGGTGTAGCCGTTGTTCGGCTCGTAGTCGGTGGAGCGCCACCACTCGCGGCCGGGAGCGAGGGGTGCACCGTAGGCAAAGCCGACCGGCTCGTCGGTGTCGTACGCCACCACGCAGGAAAAGCCCTCCCTGCCTGCCCAATGGTCGACGAACCAGGCGAAGCGCTGGTGGAAGGGGTCGTCCATCTGGTCGGCGTAGGCGTCGGCGTGTACATCAATGAGCATCTGCCGGAAGCCCTCGGGGAGGTTTCCCTCCTGGAAGTGACGCAGGTCGGTCACGTTCGGCTCCATTCGGTTCGCATGCGGTCTGCCCAGTCTCGTGCGTAGGAGGTGGAGGGAGCCACGGTGAACAGTCCGCGGTGGAAGTCGCCGATGAGGGTCCGCATCCGGCCGGGCATGGGGTCGCCGTCCATGATGGTGAAGACGTCGGCAGCCGTCGCTGTGGCCTGTTCGGCTTCTCCTTGGTGGAGTTGTGCGAGAGCGAGCTGAGCGGTCGCGAGTGCCCTGTTGCGCCTGAAGGCGGTGGGGATCTTGGCCAGTGCCCGGTGGGCCATGGCTTCGGCGTGGGCGTTACGGCGGCTGTTGAACTGCACGACGGCGGCGAGGTGGTCGAGCTCGGCCTGGCCGTAGAAGGCCGTCCAGCGAGGGCGCTGGCGCTGCGCGGCTTTGGTGAAGGTGTCCTGGGCCGATCCCAGGGACCGCAGCCCCGCACGGCTGTCACCGAGAGCCGCGTAGGCGAGGGCGATGCGGACCCTGCCCAGCGAGTCGAAGAACGGATCGCGGCGAGCCGCCGAGGAGGCTTGTGCGGCCTGTGCCGCTGCCAGCGCCTCCGGCCAGTTGTGCCGCTGGTAGGCCAGGATCGAGAGGTTGATCCACACGCGTATTTCGGTGGCACCGTCCTGGGAGAGGCCGGCGTAGGTCGCCGATTCGTTCAGGTAGGTCTGTGCTTGGTCGAGGTTGCGGGCATCGATGCAGGACCAGGCCGCAATGGTGGTGTATTCGGCGGCCAGCGCGTACAGGGAGCGGCGGACACGTTCGCCGGCGTTGCGCTGCTGTAGCTCCAGCACCTTGTCACGCCCTTGCACGGCGTCTTTCTCCAGTGCTGTGTGCCCACCCTGGCGGTCGTCGGCTTCGACAAGGGCGTCCACACCGGCGGCGGCCCGAGCCACGTCCGACATACCTACCGTGCGGCGTTGGGCAATCAGGGGAACGGCGGCGGCTGCGGTGCCGGTGGCTGAGCTGAGGAAGGTGCGACGCCGCACGGGGTCCTCCTGCGGATGTTGCATGGCGCGTGGTGCGGTGAACCCTAAGTCCTCGACGCAGCAGCCGAACACCCGCTCCAACGCCGCGCACGTGCGCCCGATGGGCCGACAGGATGTTCCGTTGAGCAGGTTGCGGACCGTGCGGGAGGAAACGTCGCCGGGCCGACCGGTGATCTCTGCCAGCGCAGCGTTCATCCGACCAGCCAATTCATCCTGGCTGAGCCCGAGTTCCTCCATCCGGCTCCTGAGGACGGTGTTCACTCCCATGCAACCGACCGTAGCCCCACGACCACGGACCGACCAGACCAGAGGTCACTGGAGCGTAAAGTCTTCCGGTTCTGCGTGGGCGGTCGGAGCGCTACCTTTCCTGTTCCTCATCGCCGAGGGGGCGTTGACTCGGTATCAGCCGTCAAGCGGGCCAGGGTCCCCCTACCTCTCCCTGACGGCATGGAGGAGCGCCCGCCCGGCGCACATAGTCGCAGGGCGGGCGTCCCAGCCTCGGAGGGATGACCCCGTGACCATGACCGCCGCCAGAACAACAGCGACAGGCATTCCGGGCTACACCCAGACCGTGCCGTGTGTGCCGGAATCCGCACGCCGAGCGCGCATACTCGTCTCCACCGCTCTGAACGCCTGGGGCATAGGCGAGCTGGCAGAGGCCGGCACGCTGGTCGTCTCGGAGCTGATCACCAATGCCATCGACCACACTCCCTGCCGCTTGGTCCGTGTCGTGATTCGACGCCAGACAGCCGAGGTGGTCCGGATCGGCGTCGCCGACAAATGCCGAGCCACTCCGGAACCGGGCCGCCCGGACGACCAAGCTGAAGACGGCCGTGGTCTCCTCCTGGTGGAGTCGCTGAGCTGGCGATGGGGCTACGACCTGCATCGGTGGGGAAAGATCGTGTGGGCCGAGCTGCGGGTGCCGACCTCATGCTGACCTCGCGCGTGTTCTTACGGCTCATGGCCTCCGAGGAACTGGTCGACGACCCGTGCCCGAATGCATGCGTAGAGCTCCTCTTCGTCCCGCTTACGGATGCTCCGGTTGCACCGGATCCGCTGCGAATAACTCCGGCTGATCTGCTGCGACTCCACGTCGAGTCGGGGCTGGCTCTGGGAGAGATCCGCGGGCAGGTAGAGCGTTCCGAATCGCATGGCAGCGGCAGCTCGACCACTGGTACCGCGATGGCCGGCTGGCCGTGCAGTCGCGGGCACCGGACATCAGCCTTCTCCAACGGGTCCTCGCCGGGCTACGGAACCTCCACCCGGTTTCGGCGTAACCCCTGGCGCCCCGCCATCCAGCGCCCATAAGACCCCCGCTCAGGTCGGTCCGGACTCCCGGACGCCCTGCGGGTCGCAAGTCACATGAAGGACAAGGAAGTTCCGACAGGAAGGAAGACCGTGTTCAACTACATGGATCGCTTTCCCACTGGCAGCCCGCTGCCGCAAGGGCACCTGACTGCGGCTCCGTGGGGGCTGCGCCGCATGACCCCATACCCGCCCGTCGCCGGCCCTGTCTACGCGACGGTGGAGCTGGACTCCGAGACGCAGACCGCCCGGTACTTCGACGCCTCCGGGGCGCCCACCATGTCCCCGGGCCACGGCACGTCCTCCGGGACCAACCCCACGACCGGCACCACGGGCCAGGGTGATCGCAGCAGCGACTCCCCGGACAGCGACACCGGGAACGACACCGACCAGTGACTCTGCTGACGAAAGACGATCGACCCGTCCTGGTCGTCACCAACCTCGACGACCCGACCGCGGACTTCGTGATCGCCGAGCTGCACGACCGGGGTGTCCCGGTCGTGCGGTTCGACTCCGGTGACTTCCCCGCCACCCTGTCGTGCTCTGCCACCATCGGCGGCACCGACAGCTGGCGGGGAAGCCTGCGGACCCCGAGCCGACATGCCGCGCTGGGCACCATGCGGTCCATGTACTACCGGCGCCCCTCCGGGTTTGCGTTCCCTCACTTCGACCGGCAGGACGAGCGGTTCGCCGTGGCGCAGGCCCGCTACGGGCTCGGCGGCGTCCTGACCTCCCTGCCCGACTGCCTCTACGTCAACCACCCCAACCGAATCGGCGACGCCGAGTACAAGCCCGCCGGGCTCGCCGCTGCGACGGCCGCTGGCTTCACGGTGCCGCCGACACTGATCACCAATGTCCCCGACGACGCACGTGCCTTCATCAAGGAGCACGGCACCGTCATCTTCAAACCGATCTCGGTTCCGCTCTACCTGGTCGACGGCAAGGCCCAGACCGTGCCGGTGACCGAAGTGACCGCCGACGAGATCGACGGCTCGGTGACCGGCACCATGCACCTCTTCCAGAAGCGTGTGGACAAGGTCGCCGACATCCGCGTCACGGTGATCGGCGCACACGTCTTCGCTGTGCGGATCGACTCCGGGCTGCTCGACTGGCGCACGGACTACAGCACACACGCGTACACGCCTCTTGCCGTGCCGCCCGCTGTGGAGCGGTCGATGCGTGCCTACCTGGAGCACTTCCGGCTCGTCTTCGGAGCGTTCGACTTCGCCCTGACCGACTCTGGAGAGTGGATCTTCATCGAGTGCAATCCTTCGGGGCAGTGGGCATGGATGGAGCCGGCGACCGGCCTGCCCATGACCGCCGCACTCGCCGATCTCCTGCAAGGAGGGCTGCATGGCCAGTGAGACCGACATCGAGACGGCCTCGGCCGACCTCCGGCACCGCCTCGCCCGACAGCTGGAGAAGGACGGCTGGCTGCGGTCGCCGCAGTGGCGTGCCGCTGTGGAAGCCGTCCCTCGCCACACCTTCGTTCCACGCTTCTACCGGGAGAGCGACGCCCCAGGCGTCACGACCTGGGAGCCGGTCACACCCCAGTCCGTCGGCCAAGAGGAGTGGCTGCGCCTCGTCTACAGCGACGAGACGTGGATGACCCAGTTCGGCGGCCGGGACATCGACTGGGCCGACCCGAAACCGATCAGCAACGCGGTTCCGACCTCCTCGTCCACCTTGCCGAGCCTCGTGGTGCGGATGTTGGAAGACCTGGACGTGCAGGACGGCATGAACGTCCTGGAAATCGGCACCGGCACCGGCTACTCGACAGCGCTCATGTGCCACCGACTCGGAAGCGAGCGCGTGACCTCGATCGAGACGGACGAGGGCGTGGCCCGACGCGCCCGAACGGCTCTGAGCGCCTCCGGCTACAACCCGCGGCTGCTGGTGGGGGACGGCCGTGCCGGCCACCCAGGCGGAGTGCCGTACGACCGGCTGATCGCCACGTGCGGCTTCCGCAGCATCCCTCCCACCTGGCTCCGGCAGGTGGCGCCGGGCGGCGTCATCCTCGCCACCCTGCGTGGCTGGATGCGCTCCCTCGGTCTGGTCAAGCTCATCGTCGCCGGAGACAGCGCGAGCGGGTGGTTCAGCGAGGACGACCCGAGCTTCATGATCGCCCGCCAACAGGACGCGCCGGAGAGCCTCGGCGCGGTTCCGGCGCCCGAGGACGGAACCACGCGCAGGGCCACGTACGGGCCAGAAGTCCTCACAGCCTCTGGGCCGGCGTTCATGGCGCAGCTCGCGGCACCGGACGCCCGGTTCTTCTCCATGACGGTCGACGGCGGGCCGGACAGCACGTTCGTGCTGGACAGCGTCACCGATTCCTTCGCCGTCCTCGATCCCACGGACAGTGGCTGGCAGGTCCGCCAAGGCGGCCCGCGCCGCCTCTGGGACGCGGTCGAGTCAGCGGTGGGCACCTGGGAGGAGTACGGCTCGCCGAACACCGCCGCGTTCGGCGCGACCGTCTCCCGCGAGAAGCAGGTCGTCTGGCTCGGGAATCCGAACGGTCCGCATTGGCCACTACCCTCCTGAGACAGCCACCGCCGACGCGAGGAACGTCAGGATGGACGACGAACCGCTGAAGGACTGGGCGGAACGCCATGACGCGGCGATCGGCCGCCTTCGCGCCGTGCCCGTCGTCTCCGGCGACGGTCCCAGGGCATCTCACCTGAATCCGGACGCGCCCCGCGCCATCGAGCGCTGGAACGGGCACATGTGGGAGCCGTACGGGTTTGCCCCCGACCTGGCCGAGGCCAAAGCCATCCTGTACCCAGAGGTCAGCAAGCTGTCTCTTCCAGGACCGGTGCCGAAGCCGCTCGGCTCCGGCACCGGCAAACACCGCAAGCCCCGGGCGCCCAGGCCGGAATACGGCCAGACACAGAGGTGATCGGCGCCGCCGGGCCTGTGGCTGTGCTGGATTGCACTATGACCATTGCCGCTGCCTGAGCGAGCGCCGTGTCGACGGAGGCAAGGGGCAGGAAGCCTGGTGTCCTCGCCGATCGCAGCGGCGAGGACACCAGGCCGGCTTGGCAATACCGGTCGGGCGGGAACGCTTGGCGCCTACCGGCGCTGTCGGTACTGCTGTTCGGTGGGGGGCGCCGCCGCTGTGGGCTGGGGCCGACGGCTCTGCTGAGTGGGGACCGAGCCTGCAATGGTCGAGCGTCGGCGGGCGGCTTCGGCACGGCGGTTGGGTGCCGGGTTTCGGCCGGTGTGCTGGATGCGGGTGATCAGGACCCAGGCCGGTTGTCGGGCGGTGGTCAGCTCGCGCTGCGCAGCGGCCTCTTTGAGCAGCTTGTTGGGTTGGTGGCCGCGGGCTTCGGCGTCGGCAAGGAGGGTGGCGAGCGCGGGCCAGGCAGGGTCGGCGAGGATCCGCTCGGCGCGGTCAGGGACGGCTGCTCGTACGTCACCGGCCAAGACCCGATGGGCTTCCTCCTTGGGCGGCCGGGACGAGAGTTCGGCGAGGGTTGGCCCGAGGGCGCGGTCAGCAGCTGTCTGGAGGTGCTGTGCGGCCTGGCGAGCGGCGTCAGCCTGGTGAGCGTGGCTCTTCGCCTCATGCCAGCGGGCGGCGACGATGGCAGCCCAGGCGAGGGCCGCGATCAGTGCTGCTAGCGCGCTGCCCTCTGGCCCGGTGGCGGTGTACACGATGTCGCGTGCCGCGCTACGAAGAGCTTGGGCGGCACGGTCTTCGGCCCGGATCTGGGAACGCTGGGCTCGGGCGAACGCCTTTGAGGCGGCTTGGAGTTCGGCACGCAGATTCTCGGGGGCTTTCTGAGCGGTGGCTTCGAGTAGTTCGCCGAGGGCGGTGATCTGAGCTTGGGCGTGTGTGTCGTCGGCGAGGTCGCTGTGGAAGGTGTCGAGGGCGTCGGTGGCCTGATGCCAGGGAGTGGTGGGGCGGTTCCGGCGGGCGGTGGGGTGTTCTTCCGGCCGGCCTGCTTCCAGGCGGGCCTTCAGCTTGGGCAGGGTGAGGTCAGGGGCGATCTTTCCGCCGGGGTGGAAGATCTGTTCCCCGTCCTTGTCGAGGTCGCCGGGGCGGCCGACGGCGTAGCCGAGGAGGTCTCCGGACGGTCCACGGCGCGGTTTGACCGCGATGCCGTCGGCTTCGAGGTAGGCGAGCAGTTCCTCGGCGCTGCCCGCATGAGGGATGGCGGCGCGGATGCGGTCCTGGAGCCACTCCCGGCTGGTCTGCTCCCAGCCGAGGCGTTCGGCCTTGTGCATCTCGGCCTGGGTGGGCCGGCGGACACCGGTGCGGTCGCCCTTCTTCAGCCGGCGCAGCCCGTAATCCTTCTCGATCTGCCGGCAGGCGTCGCCGACGCGGATGCCGCTGCCGTGGAGCCTGGGGCGACGGCCGTCTTCGCGGACGGTGGTGGCGAGGATGTGGATGTGGTCGTCGGCGTGACGGACGGCGATCCAGCGGCAGGCCAGGTCGTCACCGGCCGGGGCGATGCCAGCGGCCTGGACGATGCGCTGGGCGATCTCGGCCCACTGAGTGTCTGAGAGGTAGCGGTCCTCGGGGGCCGCGCGGACAGGGCAGTGCCAGACGTGGTCGGTGACCTTCTTGCCGAACTCGCTGTTCCGAAGCTGAACGGGCGCATCGAGGTGGCGGGCGAGTTCGGTGAGGGTGGCGTTCTCGTCGCGGCCGGGGTCGGGCATGCCGAGCACGGCGAAGGCGGCGACGATGTGCGGGTCGGTGTGCTCGTCGTGCCGACCGGGGCCGTAGAGATAGGCGAGCAGGCCACGGGTGTTGGACCCAGCCGGTTTGATGGCGGCGATCACGCGGCCCAGTCCTTCCCCGTGTCTGTGTCCGCCGGTTCGCGCAGGGCCTCGGCGATCAGCTCCAGCAGATGGTGCAGCTCGCCGAGGCGCTGGCGGAGGTCCGGCGGGGTGAGGTCGCTGTTGAGGGCGCGGGCGATCTGGTTGACGTTGACGCCGATCCGGTTGAGTTCGCGCAGCACCTGGGCGCGGAACATGTGGGTACGGCGGCGGTCCTCGGACAGCGGCAGGTTCGCGGTGAACCGGCCAGTGATGAAGGCGAGGACGATGTCGGCGGCGAAGCCGGACTCGCCCTTGTAGCCGTGGTCAGCTGCCTGGTCCTGGAGCTGGGTGTGCTCGTCGCCGGTGAAACGCAGCGGTCCGACGCGGACCACGCGCTTGGTACCGGTGAAGCGACGGATCGTGGGCTGCACGTTCTGCACGGCGGGCTCGCCGACGTCGGTCTCGACGGCGCTAACGGGGTGGAGGACTTCGCGCTGAGCAGCCTGGAGTTTGTCCGGGTCGGGGCTGCCCTCGGCCCCGGCCCCCTGGTTCTGCGCCCCCTGGCGCTGGGCCGTCTCCGCCACCCCTGGGGCGGAGGCCCCCGAAGACCGACCTTGAGTCGGACTCGGGGTACTACTGGCTCCGCCAGGGCCACCCCGTCCGAACGCCCGCCGCAGACGGTTCATCAGCGTAGGGGACTTCGTCAGCTTGAGTGGCTCGTCGGGGGTGTTCTCGCAGTGGTGCGGGTCGTGCGTCATGGGTGGTTCTCCGGATGGGGCAGGGAAGGCAGGCGGGGCGGTGGCAAAGGCCAGGGGTATGCAGCGGCGGCTGGCTGTCCACAGGTGTGGATGAGCAGGCGCTGCGGTGGCGGGGGTGCGGGACACGGCACGCTCGGTGCGTGGGCTCGCCGGGGTTTCGGTGGGCACCGGAAGTACTTCCGGTGCCCACCGAAAGGCGTCGTTCCAGGCGTGTCAGCCGGTGCTGCTGCCGACTGCGGCGGCGCTTTCGGGCTCGGCCTTCTCAGCGTTCAACTCGTCGCAGATCTTCTGCACGCGGCCGTTCGCGGCTTTCCGGCCGCGTTTGACGCGGATCTCGTCCCCGACCTCGGTGGAGGAAGCGGATCCCGTACGGGCCTTCACCTCGCGCGCGATGGCCCGTATCTCGTCATCGGAGATGTCCTGCGGGCGCCCGGTACGCCGAGACCGTGCTCCGGTCGGCTTTGGGGCCGGGCTGGTGGCCTCACCTTTCGGAGGGGATGCCGCATCGACCGGACGGTCGGAGTCGGGATGCTCCGTCGGCCCGTCTCCGTGATGGGGGTCTTCGCCAGGAGCGGCAGGCTGTGCGGTGCTGGCCGGTGGTTCCGGCGCCGAGGCGGGCGCGGGTTTCCGGAGGCTGGCGGGTTGCTCGACGAGCTGGTGGATCTGCCGCATCAGGACACCGAAGGCCAGCAGTGCGGCGGTCGGGGGAACCGCTGCGACCACATAGTCGAGCAGCGGCACGGTGTCGGCGTTGCCAGTCCCATTGGCCCCGGCCACGTTGAGCGCGATGGAGCCGACCGACCCGGCAGCGGTCACGGCGATGGCCCACTTGTCGGTCACCTGGCGCAGGCCGGCGCGGAGCATGAGCAGTTCGCCCGCGACGATGAACGCGTCCAGGGTGGCGGGCCAGGCCCAGCGGCGGATCGGGGAGCCACCGAGGCCGTGTTGGCCGGCGACGTCGGCCAGGTGTGCGTAGGAGAGCCAGAACGCTCCGGCGGTTAGGACGACGATGACGACGCCGGCCGCAATGAGCGCGTACCGCTCGGCGTCCTGCTGGGTCATCGACAGCCAGCCTTCGTCGGGGCGGTGCCCCCGGTCGTCGGGGGTGGGTGTGAGGAGGGTCAAGCGGGGTACTCCTGGGGCTTGGTGGTGTGATCCGTCTTGGCCGTCTTGGCCGTTGCAAGCGCAGGTCAGGGCCGGTACGGCAGGGGGCTCGGCCTTCCGTCCTGCAGGCGTCTTCGGCTGCCACGGGGCTCGCGACCCGTCATGGTCGAACCGAGTGTGGGCGTGGGTCTCTGCCGGTCGGGACGGCACTGACGCTTTGTGCCGTCCCGACCGGCAAAGCCGTGGCCTGCGGCGATACGGCGGGGACGTGCGGGACGCCACAAGACGGACCGGGGCAGTGTCCTGGCGGCGGCAGCGCGTCCATCGTGATCGCGTTGCCGTCTTGTCCCCAGTTGCCGTCTTGCCTGCATGCCGTTTGACCTGCGGGATCACGGCAGGGACGGCAGGGACGGCCACTGGGGGATGCGGGGTTCAGCCTGCGGCGGGGGCGGCAGGTTCGGCGTTCACTGAGTGAACGGTGGGGCAGTAGCGGCGCCAGGCATCGAGGAACTTGTTGCGCATGTAGCCCTTGCGCTGGGTTCCGTCGGCGAGGCGGACATTGCCGGGCTTGATGCCGAACTGGCCCAGCATCTTCGCCAGATCGCGGGCGGTCAGCCCATTGCGTCCCCATTCCGCCCACGGGCTCTCCGCGTCCTGGCGGAGGTGGTGCAGCAGTTCGTCCGTGGAGAGGCTGTCCACCTCCCGTTGGGCGACGAAGACCCGGCGGATGTCCGCCAGGATCCGTGCCCCACCGGGATGCTCCTCCTCCACCTCGACCTCGGAGGTGACCATCCGTGCGCACGCCTCACGGGCGCGGCGGGGCCAGGACCCGGCGGCAAGGTCGGCGACGATGACCAACGGCTCCCAGGTATCGGCAGCCCGGTCTTCCACCGGCATCTCCGGCTCCAGGTCCGCTGCCTCGTCCAGCAGCGGGCGGGCCCACGCGGCGATGCGGTCACGCAGGTCGTGAAGAGCCGGGATGTCGCGGCGCGAGCGGAAGGGCTTGACGTGCTCGCCCTCTGCCCGGCGGCGCATCCGGATGACCACCGACCGGTCCATGATCGTGTCGGGCAGGTCACCGATCCCCGCGAGGGCAGCCATCGCGAAGGTGGCGAACCGGTGCGGGGTGTGGTCGTTGCCGACCACACGCGTGACGAAGCGGTTGCGCTGATGGCCGGCGTTGAGCAGGCCGCGCATCTCCTCGTTCTTCTCCGCCTGCTTCGGCGTGCCGAAGATGGTGTCCGCCTCGTCCACCAGGAGCGTGGGAGGCTCCTCGGTAATCGACCGGAAGACCGCAGCCGGTGTGGTGTTGATGGTGAGCATGGGCTCGTGGACCGTCTCGGTCAGCACGTCCAGCAGCCGCGACTTGCCGCACCGCTTCGCCGGACCCACCACCGCCAGACGCGGCGCGTGCTGCCAGGCGGGCTGCAGGTGCGTCGCCGCCACCCACAGCGTGACCGCGTCCAGCGCTTCCGGCGTGGGCAGGATCACGAACTTCGCTATCTGCGCACGCAGTTCGTCCAACAGCGCCGAGCCGACGGTCGGCTCCGGATCCGGTGCCGGCTCTTCGGCTGCCACGGCTGGCGCAGTGCGCTCGGGTTCGCCCTGGTCGGGCTTGCCCGGCACCGCGACCGGCGGCCAGACAGAAGCAGGTGCGGGAGCGGGGGTGGAATAGGGCGCGGGGTTCTCAGGTTGCACTCGGCGGTTCCTCTTTCTGCGTCGCCGGGCATGCAGGCCCGGCGGGCGCGGATCGTTCGTTGGATGCGGGCGACAGAGTTTCCAGGGCCTCCGGCGTTGCTGCGCCGGAGGCTCGCTGTGTTCAGAGACTGAGCGCTCGGTGTGTTCCGAGTCGGAACACACGGTCTGTCCCGAGTCGGGACGCGGGCGCTGTTTCCTGAGGAAACACTCGCTTCGTTTCCTGCGGAGACGCGTGCTCTGTTCCCTGAGGGAACACGGACAGTACGTCCACGCCCGGCAACAGTCCAGCGCTTCTGTGTCAGCTCAGCGCAGAACCATCTGCTAGGTTCCCGCCCCTTCACGCCGCCAGCCCGAGCAGCTCCAGCAGATCCGCGGTCACCACCCGGTAGGCATTGCCCAGCCGCAGCACCTTGCACGGGTACTCGCCCCGCTTCGCCAGCTCATACCCCTTACTCCGGCCGAGTCCCAGAGCCCGGTTGCCCGTGTCCAGGTCGACAGCCACGGGCAGAGCGAGCAGTTCCTCCCGGCTCATGCCCTTCGAGCCCTTCGGCTGCCCGGTCGTCGCACCTTCGCGCATGCAGTGCACCCCCTTCCACGCAGCCCTCGGCGAACGTGACGATCACGCCCGGCTCCAGGCCACTAAATCCAGAATGGCGAAGCTAATGTGTCTCCATGACACAAAACGATTCCGATGCTGGATACGACGACGAGGACGACGTCCCCGAGTGGGCCGACCACGTCATGGCCACCGTGGCCGCTGAGGTCCGACGCCGAAGGAAGGAGCTGCGCATGAGCGCCCAGGACCTCGCCGACCGCTGCGCGGAGATCGGCCACCCGATCCCCCGCAACGTCATCGCCAATATGGAATCCGGCCGCCGCGCCAACCTGCCCCTGGTCGACGTCATGGTCCTGGCCAGGGCATTGCACACGAACCCGATCTGCCTCATCTACCCGATCGGTTACATCGCCGAGGTCCAGCGGCTCCCGTACGAGGACCGCACTGCTCCGTGGGAGGCCATGTGCTGGTTCACCGCTCAGGACAGCGGCTCCCTGGCCGACCGCGACATGCTCCGCTACCAGCGCGAGCACATCGAGGCCCTCGGCGAGGCGCGCGCCGCGATGGCCAGCGAAAGCTACGCGCAATACGCCGTCGAGCACGCAACCAGCGCCACAAAGCGGGCGGAGGCCCTGCGAGACCAGGCCACCTGCCTGGAGCGCATCGACAAGGCCAAGCAACGCCTCCGCGTAGCCCGCTCCTTCATCCGCCGCGACCGCGGCCTGCTCCCCTACCTGCCACCCGAACTCGCGGACGTCGACCCATCCATCGACAGCACCACCGAGGAGAATGATCTTTGAAGGGCTCCACCTACCGCCGCTGCTCCTGCCGCGACCCGAAGACCGGCAAGGAACTCGGTTCCTCCTGCCCCAAGCGCAACAGCAGGAACCACTGCACGTACTCCATACGCCAGGAGCTGCCGCCCCGAGAGGACGGCAGCCGACGCTCCTTCGCCCGTGGTGGGTACGACAGCCTCAAGGCGGCCCAGTCCGACCTCGACCACGTACGCGCCCTTCTCGGGCTCGCCGAGTCGGACGACCTCGAAGGCACCCAGCTGATCGCGGAGATGTTGTCGGAGGTCAGCCGCGACAAGCTGCCCCTCCCCGACGTGGAGGAGACCAGGCGGCGTCTCAACGCCGGCCAGGACCTTGTGGGCAGCCTCACCGTGGGTGAGTGGCTGGACCGTTGGCTCGCGGGCAAGCGCATCCGGAAGTCGGGCATCAGCCGCTACGAGACCGACGTCCGCGTGCACCTCAAGCCCCACTTGGGGCACCGGCGGCTCGATCGGCTGCGTGTGAGCCATCTCAGCGAGATGTTCACAGCCATCACCGACGCCAATGCCGAGATCCTGGAGCAGAACGCCCAGCGGCGGGCTGCGGTAGAGGAGTTGGCGGCCGTGCCGTGGAAGGGCTTGGAGAACCGGGCCCGCCGCAAGGCCATGAAGGCGGCGATCGATGCGATGCCGCCCTTCCGTCGCGTCACGGGCCCCGCCACGCGCCAGCACATCAAGGCCACGCTCCGCGCTGCCTTGAACGACGCGGTCGGCCAGCAGATCATCACGTTTAACCCGGCGGCCCACGTCGAGATCGACCCCGTCCGTAAACCGAAGGCCCTGGTGTGGACGGACGAGCGGGTCGCCCGGTGGGAGCAGACCGGCGAGAAGCCCTCCCCCGTCATGGTCTGGACGCCGGAGCAGACCGGCGCCTTCCTGGACTTCGTGGCGGATGACCGGCTGTACGCCATGTGGCATCTGATCGCTTTCCGCGGCCTGCGTCGCGGTGAGGCATGCGGGCAGCCCTGGTCGGAAACCAACCTCGACCGGCACTCCCTCACCGTCACCGGCCAACTCGTGCAGGACGGGTGGGAGGTCGAGGCGTCCGAGCCGAAGACCGACAGCGGCTTCCGAGTCGTGGCCTTGGACGACGACACCGTCGGCGTCCTCGAACGGCACCGCAAGCAGCAGGAGGCGGACCGCGAGGAATGGGGAACGGCATGGGTCGAGACCGGCCTCGTCTTCACCCAGGAAGACGGCTCCTGGCTGCACCCGGGGAAGGTCACCGATCTCTTCGAGCGGCTCGTCGCGGCCTCCGGCCTCCCGCCGATCCGGCTGCACGACCTCCGCCACGGCGCGGCCACGCTCATGCTCGCCGCAGGCATCGACGTGAAGATCGTGTCGGACACCCTCGGGCACAGCGACACCCGCATCACGCGGGACATCTACCAGAGCGTCCTCCCCCACGTCGGCAAGAGCGCCGCCGAGGCCACCGCCAAACTGGTCCCGCTCCAGCGGAAGGCGGAGGCGGAGGAAGCCGCACGCAAGGCGGAGAAGGCCCGGAAGAAGGCCAAGCGTGCCAAGAAGGCCCAGGCCGAGGGCAAGACGAAGGCCCGGCGGAAGAAGCCCAAGAAGTAGGGCCGCGCCCCATCCGCTCACGCATCGCTCACGCAAGCCATCTCACGGCACCCCGGCCGTGTGATGCGTCACGCCCCGAGCAACACAAAAGGCCAGGTCACGGGCTATGTGACCTGGCTTTTGCCGGAGCCGCCTTCGGGATTCGAACCCGAGACCTACGCATTACGAGTGCGTTGCTCTGGCCATCTGAGCTAAGGCGGCGCGCCGTCCGCACTATGGTGCGATCGGCAACATCGGTAAGTCTACACAGTTTCCGAGAGTGCTCCGACCAGGCCCCGGGGGCGAGGGCTCCGGGGCGGGTCGCAGGGGGTGTGAGCAGGGATTTCGCGGGCTACGAGCAGCGTTTTCCCGGGGGCGGCGGGGTGCCGTTCAGCAGGTAGGTGTTGATCGAGGTGTCGATGCAGGTGCTGCCGCGGCCGTAGGCGGTGTGGCCGTCGCCGACGTAGGTCAGCAGGTGTCCCGAGGAGAGCTGGCGGGACAGGGACTGGGCCCAGCGGTAGGGGGTCGCCGGGTCGCGGGTGGTGCCGACCACCACGATCGGCGCCGCGCCCCTCGCCTCGATGCGGTGCGGCTTGCCCGTGGCCTTCACCGGCCAGTACGCGCAGTTCAGCGCGGCCCAGGCCAGGGTGTCACCGAAGACCGGGGACGCCTTCTCGAACGCGGGGAGGGCCTGGCGCACCTGGTCGGGGCCGGTGAAGGCGGGGGGCAGGTCCAGGCAGTTCACGGCGGAGTTGGCCATCATGAGGTTGCTGTAGTGGCCGCTCGCGTTCCGTTCGTAGTAGCTGTCGGAGAGCGCGAGCAGGCTCGCGCCGTCGTTCTCCTTCATCGCCGACGTCAGCGCCTCGCGCAGCTGCTCCCACTCCCCCTGGTCGTACATCGCCGCGATCACGCCGGTCGTGGCCAGCGGCTCGCTGAGCTTGCGGCCGTCCGCGTCGCCCGTCGGGATCGGGTGCGCGTCCAGCTTGTGGAAGAACGCCTTGAGGTGGTCGCCGACCTGTGCCGGCGTCGTGCCCTTGCCGCCGAGGGGGCAACCGGAGTGCCGCACGCAGTCCTTCGAGAACGCCTGGAACGCCGTCTCGAAGCCCGCCGTCTGATCGAGGTTCAGCGTGCGGGCGTCGATGGAGGGGTCCATCGCGCCGTCCAGGACCAACCGCCCGACCCGGCCGGGGAACAGGCCCGCGTACGTCGCGCCGAGGAACGTGCCGTACGACGCCCCCACGTAGTTCAGTTTCCGGTCGCCCAGCACCGCCCGCAGGATGTCCATGTCCCGCGCCGCCTCGACGGTGGAGACGTGCCGCAGCAGTCGCGCCGAGTGCGCGCCGCAGCTCTCGTCGAACTTCTTGTCCGCCGCGACCAGCGCGGACCGCTCCCGCTGGTCGTCGGGGGTCATGTCCGCCTGCGTGTACGCGTCCATCTGGCGGCCGTCGAGGCACTCCACCGGCTCGCTGCGGGCCACGCCCCGCGGGTCCATCGCGACCATGTCGTAGCGGGCGCGGACGTCAGCCGGGTAGCCGATGCCCGCGTAGCTCTGGAGGTAGTCGATCGCCGAGCCGCCCGGGCCGCCCGGGTTGACCAGCAGCGAACCGATCGGCCGGCCCTTGCCGGTGGCGGTCTTGCGGGCGACGGCGAGCCGCACGTCACCGGCGCCGGGGTTGTCGTAGTCCAGCGGGGCCTTCATCGTCGCGCACTGGAAGCCCGGGGCGCCGCAGCTCTGCCAGCGCAGCCGCTGGCTGTAGTACGACGACAGCGCCGGCGGCGTCGCCCGCGGCAGCGCGGCCAGCGCCGCGTCCGCCGTGTCGCCGGCCGGGGTGGTCGAACTGCCGGAGGAACAGGCGGACACGAGCAGGGCGGCAGCCGCGAGCAGACCGGCGGCGAGGTGCGCCGTCGCCCGGGTGCGGGGGCCCCTGGTCCGGCGGGGGGATGGCCTGGTGTGCATTCGGCGAGCGTAACGCTGCGCTATGGATCGAGCGCGGCCCGTGCGGGTGATGTGCTCGTACGAGGGACATGCGGGACTGCGAGTGGTGTCACGGGCGCCCCGCACCCGCTCCGGCGGCAGCCGCCCGCCGTTCATCCCGTCTCCGGCAGCGCCCGCACGCCGCTCACCCGGCCCGCAGCGCCATCGTCATCGCCTCCACCGCCAGCAGCGGGGCCACATTGCGGTCGAGGGCCTCGCGGCACGCGCCGATCGCCTCGATGCGGCGGAGGGTGGATTCCGGGCTGCTGCCCCGGGCCAGCCGGTCCAGGGCGTCCTCGGCGTCGGCGTTGGCGATCGCCACGCGGGAGCCGAGCTGGAGGGCGAGCACATCGCGGTAGAAGGCGGTGAGATCGCCGAGGGCGACGTCGAGGCTGTCGCGCTGGGTGCGGGTTC
This sequence comes from Streptomyces sp. MUSC 14, assembly GCF_001866675.1. Taxonomy (NCBI): domain Bacteria; kingdom Bacillati; phylum Actinomycetota; class Actinomycetes; order Kitasatosporales; family Streptomycetaceae; genus Streptomyces; species Streptomyces sp. MUSC 14. The sequence goes on along the minus strand of NZ_MLYN01000026.1, from coordinate 88,020 downwards.
TGCGGCGCTTCTGCATGTCCTCCAGGTCCTTCATCACGCCCGCCGTGCCGCGCGGCAGTCGGCCGCCCTGGGCCGCGCCGAGCGCTGCCTTCAGCTCCTCCGTCTCCTTGCCGTCCATCTCCTCGGCGAGCTGCTTGGCGTCCTCGGCGGCCGCGTCCACCAGCTCCTGGGCGGCCCGGAGACAGGCGCCGACCTCGTCGAGCCGCAGGGGCAGCTTCAGCACGGCGCCCCGCCGCTCGCGGGCCGCCGGGTCGGTGGCCAGACGGCGGGCCCGGTCCACGTGCCCCTGCGTGGCGCGGGCGGCGGCGGCCGCGACCTGAGGCTCGATGCCGTCGCGCCGTACGAGCATGTCGGCGACCGCGTCGACGGACGGCGTGCGCAGGGTCAGGTGGCGGCAGCGGGAGCGGATCGTCGGCAGGACGTCCTCGACGGAGGGGGCGCACAGGAGCCAGACCGTGCGCGGGGCGGGCTCCTCCACGGCCTTGAGGACGGCGTTGGCCGACTTCTCGTTCAGCCGCTCGGCGTCCTCGACCAGGATGATCTGCCAGCGGCCGTTCGCCGGCGCCGTGAACGACTTGCGGACCGTGTCCCGCATGTCCTTCACCAGGACCTCGGAGCCGACCGCGGCGACCGTGTTGACGTCGGCGTGCGTGCCGAGCAGCGCGGTGTGGCAGCCGTCGCAGAAGCCGCAGCCGGGGGAGCCGCCGAGGGCACGGTCGGGACTCACGCACTGCAGGGCCGCGGCGAAGGCCCGCGCCGCCTGGTTCCGCCCCGCGCCGGGCGGGCCCGTGAACAGCCAGGCGTGCGTCATCCTCGACGCCTCGGGCGGCGGCTCGTCGGCCGCGGCGGCCGTGACGAGGGCGTCGGCGTCCCGCGCGGCGGCGCCGAGCACCGCGCTCACCTTCTCCTGCCCGACGAGGTCGTCCCACACGGTCATGGGTCACGCCGCCCTTCCGTCACACTCCGCGTTCCTGCCCTCCATTGTGCGGGCGGGCACTGACAACGCCGCCCGGCCGCCCCGGCGGCCACCGGGAAAGCGCGAGGGCGGCGCCGGTCGATCCCTCCGACCCGCACCGCCCTCCGCCTCGCCGGGGACCGCCGTCAGCCGCGCCGGCCGCGGCCCCGGCTACCGCCCTGCTCCTCGTCCCGGTCGCCGTACTCCCGCTCGTCGTACGACCCCAGCAGTTCGTCCGCCAGCGACGGCAGGTCGTCCAGCGGAGTCTCCTCGGCCCAGTCGGGACGCGGACGGCGGCGCGGTGTGCCGTCGGCGTCGAGCTGGGGCATCTCGCGGGTGCGGTCCTCGGAGCCGTCGGGGCGCGCACCGGGCCGTACGGACGGCAGTACGGCCGTCTCGTCGACCGCGCCCGGCGTCACCGGCGGCAGCACCGCCGTCTCGTCCGCCGCGCCCGGAGCGGCCGGCGGCTGCGGGAGCTCGGCGGTCACCTCGGACTCGGAGCCGGCGCCGGTCCTGGACGCGCGCGTGGGACGGGCCTCCTCGTCGGCCCCCCGCTCGTCCTTGCCGAGCGGCACCACAGGCGTCGGGACCGTCTCCTCGGTACCGCGCGGCGCCGGGGACACGACCGGCGTGGGAACCGTCGACGCCTCGGGCAGGACACCCGGCGCCGCGGGCAGGCGGGTGCTGGACCTGCGGGCCGCCGTGTCGGCCGCCGCCGCTGCCTCGGTCGCCTGACGGCGGGCCTCCTCGGCACGCAGCAGCGCCTCCTCGGCCTTCCGCTGCTTCTCCAGGCGCCGTGCCTCCTCCTCGGCGCGCAGCCGGGCCTCGCGGGCCTCCTCCTCGGCGCGCAGCCGGGCTTCCTCCTCGGCCTGCTTGCGGCGTCGCTCCTCCTCGGCCCTGCGGCGGGCCTCCTCCTCGGCGCGGGCCTTCTCCTCGGCGAGCAGCCGCAGCCGCTCCTCCTCCGCGCGCCGGGCGGCCTCCTCGGCCCGCTGCCGGGCCTCCTCCGCCTGCCGCTCGGCCTCGCGGCGCTGCGCCTCCTCCAGCTCGCGGCGCTTGCGCTCCTCCTCCTCGGCGCGCAGCTTGGCGAGCTGCTCCTGGCGCTCACGCTCCAGGCGCTCCTCCTCGGCCTTGCGGGCGGCCTCTTCCTCGGCCTTGCGGCGGGCCTCCTCCTCGGCCTTCTTCCGCGCCTCCTCCCGGGCCTCGATCTCGGCCTCGGACAGCGGCAGCACGGTGTCGAGCCGGTGCCGGATCACGGTGGTGACGGCCTCGGGCTCCTGACCGGCGTCCACCACCAGGTAGCGGCCGGGGTCGGAGGCGGCCAGCGTGAGGAAACCGGCCCGCACGCGCGCGTGGAACTCCGCCGGCTCCGACTCCAGCCGGTCCGGCGCCTCGGTGAACCGCTCGCGGGCCGTCTCCGGGGAGACGTCCAGCAGGACGGTGAGGTGCGGGACGAGGCCGTCGGTCGCCCAGCGGTTGATGCGGGCGATCTCGGTCGGGGACAGGTCGCGGCCGGCGCCCTGGTAGGCGACGGACGAGTCGATGTAGCGGTCGGAGATGACCACCGCGCCGCGCTCCAGGGCGGGGCGTACGACCGTGTCGACGTGCTCGGCGCGGTCGGCGGCGTACAGCAGCGCCTCCGCGCGGTGCGACAGGCCCGCCGAGGACACGTCCAGCAGGATCGAGCGCAGCCGCTTGCCGACCGGCGTGGCACCCGGCTCGCGGGTGAGCACGACCTCGTGGCCCTTGGCCCGGATCCACTCGGCGAGGGCCTCGGCCTGGGTGGACTTGCCGGCTCCGTCGCCGCCCTCCAGGGCGATGAAGAAGCCGCTGGTGGCCGGTGCCTCGACCGGGTCGTCGCCGCCGAGCAGCGCGTCCTTGAGGTCCTGGCGCAGCGGGATGCCGGAGCGGTCGTCGACCTTGGCGAGCACCAGCGCGGCGACCGGCAGCAGCAGCGCGCCGACCAGCATCAGCGTGAAGGAGGCACCGCCGTGGGCGAAGACGAACCGACCGCTCTCCAGGCGGTGGCGGCCGATGAGCCCGGCGACGACGGGCGCGGTCAGGACGCCGAGCGCTATGCAGACGCGCACCACGGCGTGCAGATGCTCGGTGACGCGCGCCCGGCGGAAGTCCTCGGTCTCCTGGTCGAGCAGGGCGTGCCCGGTGTTCGCCGCCACGCCCGCGGTGACGCCGGCGATCGCGACGATCAGCAGCACCGTGGTGACGTCCGGGACCAGGCCGGCGGCCAGCAGGGCGATGCCGGTGAAGGCGATCGCGAGGGCGAGCAGCCGACGGCGCGAGAGCGAGGGCAGCAGCACGGGGGCCGTACGGATGCCGACGGCGACGCCGCCGGTCAGGCCGAGGACCAGCAGGCCGTACAGGACCGGGCCGCCGCCCAGGTCGGTGGCGTGCAGCACGCACACCGAGACGGCTGCGGCGATGGCGCCCGCGACGGCGGCACAGGCCGGGACGAGCAGCGGGATCGCGCCCGTACGGCCCTTGTCGACGCCGGTGCCGGTGCGCGGACGGCGCAGGCCCTCCAACGGGGACCGCGCGCGGGGGGTGCGCACGTCGGGCAGTTCGAGCGAGGTCAGCACGGACAGGGAGGCGGCGAACAGACCCGCCGCGACGTACGAACCGAGGGCCGCGTGGTGCTGGTCGAACCAGACCACGCCCGTGCCCAGCAGGTTGTTGAGCAGTCCGGCGAGGACCAGGGTGGCGGCGGCCAGCGGGACGGCCAGGAAACCGGTGCGCAGCGACAGCCGGCGCAGGGCGTCCATGTGGTCCGGCAGCGGCCGTACGGTGGCGCCCTCCGGGGGCGGGCCGGGCAGCAGGGCGGGGGCCGCGCTCTCCCGGCACACCGTCCACAGGCGCTCGGCGACGCCGGTGACGAAGGCGGTGACGAGCAGGACGGCCAGCGCGTTGTCCGGCGTCCAGTCGATCCACAGGGGCGCGACGATCAGCAGCAGGGCGCGCACGCCGTCGGCGCCGACCATGGCCCAGCGCCGGTCGAGCGGGCCCTCCTGGCTGGTGAGCGAGGTCAGGGGGCCGAGCAGGACGGCGCCGAAGAGCAGGGTGGCGAGCACCCGCGCGGCGAAGACGGTCGCCACTGCGAACGCCACGCCTCGGTACCCCCCGCCGAACGCGCCCTGGGCGATCGCCGCCTGGAGGACGAGGACGACCAGGACGAGGAGGGCGAGGGCGTCACCGGTGCCGCCGACCAGTTGCGCGCTCCACAGGCGCCGCAGGTCCGGTCGGCGCAGCAGGGAGCGGACGGCGCGCTCGCGGGAGTCCGCGACCAGGGCTTCGTCCGGTTCTGTGGTGGGGGCCGTTGGCTGCTCGGCTCGCGTCATGCGTTCAGCCTATCGGCAGCCACCGACAGGACACGTCCTCTGTCCTGGCATGCGCACGCCCCGACACCAAAGTGATGCCGAGGCGTGCCCAAGTGACAGCGGGCGGGCGCTTCACGAAGCCGAACGGAAACCCGAAGGCGAGACCGTGCGGCGGATCAGTCCTCCGTGCCGGAGGCCGTGGCCTCGGCGGCGGTGGCCTTCTTGGCGGTGGTCTTCTTGGCGGTGGTCTTCTTGGCCGCCGTGGTCTTCTTCGCGGCCGCGGTCGTCTTCTTCGCCGCCGTCTTCTTGGCCGCGGTCTTCTTCGCCGGGGCCGCCTTCTTGGCCGGCGCCTTCTTCGCGGTCTTCTTGGCGGGCCCCTTCGCGCGCTTCTCGGCGAGCAGCTCGAAGCCGCGCTCCGGGGTGATCGTCTCGACGCTGTCGCCGGAGCGCAGGGTCGCGTTGGTCTCGCCGTCGGTGACGTACGGACCGAAGCGGCCGTCCTTGACCACGACCGGCTTCTCGCTGACCGGGTCGGTGCCCAGCTCCTTCAGCGGCGGCTTGGCGGCCGCGCGGCCACGCTGCTTGGGCTGGGCGTAGATCGCCAGCGCCTCCTCCAGCGTGATCGTGAAGAGCTGGTCCTCGGACTGGAGCGAGCGCGAGTCAGTGCCCTTCTTCAGGTACGGGCCGTAGCGGCCGTTCTGCGCGGTGATCTCCTGGCCCTCGGCGTCGGCGCCGACGACGCGCGGCAGCGACATCAGCTGCAGCGCCTCCTCCAGCGTCACCGTGTCGAGCGACATGGACTTGAAGAGCGAGGCCGTGCGCGGCTTGACCGCGTTCTTGCCGGTCTTCGGAGTGCCCTCGGGGAGGATCTCCGTGACGTACGGGCCGTAGCGGCCGGCCTTGGCGACGATCTGGTGGCCCGTGACCGGGTCGGCACCCAGCTCGAAGTCGCCGCTGGGCTTGGCCAGCAGCTCCTCGGCCAGCTCGACGGACAGCTCGTCCGGCGCCAGGTCGTCCGGGATGTCGGCGCGCTGGTGCTGCTCGGTGTCCTTCTCGCCGCGCTCGATGTAGGGGCCGTAGCGGCCGACGCGGAGCACGATGCCGTTGCCCACCGGGAACGACGACACCTCGCGCGCGTCGATCGCGCCCAGGTCGGTCACCAGCTCCTTGAGGCCGCCGAGGTGGTCCCCGTCGCCGTTGCCGGCGTCGGCCGCGGTGCCGTGGCCCCCCGCGGCGGAGCCGCTGTCGGACAGGGTCTCACCGAAGTAGAAGCGCTTCAGCCACGGCACGGCCTTCGCCTGACCGGCGGCGATGCGGTCGAGGTCGTCCTCCATCTTGGCGGTGAAGTCGTAGTCGACGAGCCGCCCGAAGTGCTTCTCCAGGAGGTTGACCACGGCGAAGGACAGGAAGGACGGCACCAGGGCCGTGCCCTTCTTGAAGACGTAGCCGCGGTCGAGGATCGTGCCGATGATCGACGCGTACGTCGACGGGCGGCCGATCTCGCGCTCTTCCAGCTCCTTGACCAGGGAGGCCTCGGTGTAGCGGGCCGGGGGCTTGGTGGCGTGGCCGTCGACCGTGATCTCCTCGGCGGACAGCGCGTCGCCCTCGGCGACCTGGGGCAGCCGGCGCTCGCGGTCGTCCAGCTCGGCGTTCGGGTCGTCGGCACCCTCGACGTAGGCCTTCAGGAAGCCGTGGAAGGTGATCGTCTTGCCGGAGGCGCTGAACTCGACGTCCCGGCCGTCGGCCGCGGTGCCGCCGATCTTCACGGTCACGCTGTTGCCGGTCGCGTCCTTCATCTGGGAGGCGACGGTCCGCTTCCAGATCAGCTCGTAGAGCTTGAACTGGTCGCCGCTCAGGCCGGTCTCGGCCGGGGTGCGGAAACGATCACCCGAGGGGCGGATCGCCTCGTGCGCCTCCTGGGCGTTCTTGACCTTGCCGGCGTACGTGCGCGGCTGCGGCGGGAGGTAGTCGGCGCCGTAGAGCTGCGTGACCTGCGCGCGGGCCGCCGCGATCGCCGTGTCGCTCAGCGTCGTGGAGTCCGTACGCATGTACGTGATGTAGCCGTTCTCGTACAGCTTCTGGGCCACCTGCATGGTGGCCTTCGCGCCGAAGCCGAGCTTGCGGCTCGCCTCCTGCTGGAGCGTCGTCGTACGGAACGGGGCGTACGGCGAGCGGCGGTACGGCTTGGACTCGACCGAGCGCACGGAGAAGCGGGTGCTCTCCAGGGCGGCGGCGAGGGCGCGGGCGGTCGCCTCGTCGAGGTGGAGGGTGTTCTCGCTCTTGAGCTGTCCCAGGGAGTCGAAGTCGCGGCCCTGCGCGACGCGCCTGCCGTCGACGGTCTGGAGGCGGGCGACCAGCGACGACGGGTCCGACGAGTCTCCCGCACGGCCGGTCGCGAAAGTGCCCGTCAGGTCCCAGTACTCGGCAGAACGAAAAGCGATGCGCTCGCGTTCCCGCTCGACCACGAGACGCGTGGCGACGGACTGGACACGGCCGGCCGACAGCCGGGGCATGACCTTCTTCCACAGGACCGGCGAGACCTCGTAGCCGTAGAGGCGGTCGAGGATGCGGCGGGTCTCCTGGGCGTCGACCAGCTTCTGGTTGAGCTGGCGCGGGTTGGCGACGGCCTCGCGGATCGCGTCCTTGGTGATCTCGTGGAAGACCATCCGCTTGACGGGGATCTTCGGCTTGAGGACCTCCTGGAGGTGCCAGGCGATCGCCTCGCCCTCCCGGTCCTCATCGGTGGCGAGGAAGAGCTCGTCGGAGTCCTTCAGCAGGTCCTTGAGCTTCTTGACCTGGGCCTTCTTGTCCGCGTTGATGACATAGATCGGCTGGAAGTCGTGTTCTACGTCCACACCGAGGCGGCGCACCTCGCCGGTGTACTTCTCGGGCACCTCGGCGGCGCCGTTGGGAAGGTCACGGATGTGCCCGACGCTCGCCTCGACGACGTAGCCGGGGCCGAGGTAGCCCTTGATCGTCTTCGCCTTGGCAGGCGACTCGACGATGACGAGTCGGCGGCCGCCCTGTGCGGTCTCGCTGGTCGGGGACAACTTCGCTCTTCTCTCCGGTCGACGCTGTGGCCTCCCCAGGCCTTCGTCCCGGGGTCGCGGCGTGCTGGCACGTGTGACGCTGCGGAGTGTGACGGTACATCCCGCCCCCGTGTCAAACGGGAAAAGCCCACAACGGCCACTCGAACGGTAACCCGACTACCGGCATTCCTGCCGCCCGGACTGCCCGGCAGCGCCGTACCCCATGTCCGGAGCGTGACGCTCCCCTTACTCCCGCGACAGGCCCTCGCGGGAGTCCCGCCGACGTCAGAGACGGGTCAGGCAGTACACGCCGAGGGCGAGCGCGACCGTTCCGGCGACGCTCGCGAGGGTGGCCGATGCGACTCGGTTCACACCGTGGGCCACCGGTTCCCCGCGCCGGGCCCGGGTGCCGGTCCAGGCCAGCAGGGCGCCTCCGAACAGGGCGAACACCACTCCCGCGAAGATCGCCGGCCCGCTCTCCATTCCCCGCACCCCCCTCCCGCGCCTCCGGCTCCGCCCAGCGCGGGGAGGGTGGCACGCGCGGGAGACGGGCGGGCGACATCGGGGTGAACGGCGAGTCGACCCAATATCGAACACGCGATCGAGCGCCACCCGGGCACACATGCCATCCGCATTTTCCGGCCTTTTTGCATCCGACCGCGCCGAGCGGCGTGCCGGGGCGCTCCGGGGCCCTCCGGGGCGGGGTCAGCGCACCGGCTCCAGGAAGCCCTGTTCCACGAGCAGGCGGATCTGGGCCGGGGTGCGGTCGCGGAGCAGGACCGGGTTCTCGTCCATGAGCTGCGCGATGGCGTCCAGGATCCGGCCCGCGCTGAGCGTGCCGTCGCACACGCCCGCGAAGCCCGCGCCGATCGTGTCCACCTTCGTGGCCCGACGCATGCCGCGGTGCTGACGCAGCACCACGTGCTCCGGGTCCTCGGCGCCGGGCAGGCCGACCTGCTCCTGGACCACCTCGGCGGTCAGCCTGAAGTGGCCGTCGAGCAGCGCCGCGTCGTCGTGCTCGCGGAGATAGTCGAGGCGCTCGAAGTGCGCCCGGATCGCGTCCCCGAGAGGCTGCTCGACCGGGTGCGGCCACTCCTCCACGGTGACGACGGGCTCGGCGGAACCCGTCCGGCGCAGGGTGATCCAGCCGAAGCCGACCGCCTTGACCTTGCGCGCCTCGAACTCGTCGAGCCAGGCGTCGTAACGCGCCTGGTAGTCCGCCGGATCCCCGCGGTGGTCACCGGCGTCCCTCAGCCACAGCTCGGCGTACTGCGTGACGTCCTGCACCTCGCGCTGCACGATCCAGGCATCGCACCCGCGCGGCACCCACGACCTGAGTCTGTCCTGCCAGTCCTCCCCTGCCACGTGCTGCCAGTTGGCGAGGAACTGCGCGAACCCGCCCTCGTTCAGCCGTTCCCCCGCCTGTTGAACGAGCGAGCGGCACAGATCGTCCCCGCCCATCCCGCCGTCCCGGTACGTCAGCCGGGCGCCGGGAGAGATGACGAAGGGCGGGTTGGAGACGATCAGGTCGTAGGTCTCGTCGTCCCGGACCGGCTCGAAGAGCGAGCCCTCGCGCAGGTCGGCCGCCGGCGCGCCGGACAGCGCCAGTGTGAGCGCGGTGATGTGCAGCGCGCGCGGGTTGAGATCCGTCGCCGTCACGCGCGTGGCGTGCTGGGCGGCGTGCAGGGCCTGGATGCCGGAACCGGTACCGAGGTCCAGGGCGGAGGCGACCGGAGTACGGACGGTGATGCCGGCGAGGGTCGTGGAGGCGCCGCCGACGCCCAGGACGACGCGCTCGTCGTGCTGCCCGATGCCGCCCGCACCGCCCACCGCGCAGCCCAGGTCGGAGACGATGAACCAGTCCTCGCCGCCGGGGCCGCCGTAGGGCCGTACGTCCACGGTGGCGGCCACCTCGTCGCCGCCCACGCGCATGAGCCACCCGGCGTCCACGGCCTCCTCGGCCGGCAGAACGGCCGCCACGCGCGCGTACGGCACCGGTTGCTGCAGCAGGAAGAGCCGTACGAGCGTCTCCGGCGGCGTGTCGCCGCGGGTCGCCCGCAGGGCGGGCACGGTCTCGCTGCGGGCCAGCGCCGCGTACGCGGGGGCGCCGAGCAGGTCGAGCAGCCCATCGGCGGTGAAGGAGGCGGCCAGCAGCGCCTCCCGCAGGCGCGCGGCGGCGTCGGGCCGGTCGGAGGCGGGCAGGGGGGCGAGTCCGGTGTCAGTCACGCCCCCCATTGTGGCCCGCGACGGACGACTCAGCCGTTGGCGGACGACGGCGACGCGGAGCTCGACCCGGAGGTCTTCGTGCAGCCCGCCTGCTTGGCGACCGCCTCGTTGACGTCGCCCTTCTCCAGGTTCTTCAAGGCGGCGATCACGCTGTCGTACTGCGTGAGCACCACCTTCATCCGGTCCGAGAGGTCACTCAGGCCGGAGGCGAACTTCGTCTGGTCCTTGGTGTCGAGACCGTCCACCCGCTTCTTCAGGTCGGCGTACGCCGCCGACAGGGCCGTCAGCTTCTTGACGGCGTCCTGCTGCTTCTGCGCGCCGCCCTCGACGCCCGGAGGCGCCCCGGCACCGTCCAGGGTGGCCGCGCGCGCCTTGAAGCCGTCGGCCAGGTCCTGGAAGGCCTGGGAGTCGGTCTGCTGGACGTCCTTCGGCGGGCCGTCCTTGGCGACCTTCGACAGCGCGTCGTAGGCACCCGAGATCTTCGCCTGCTGCGCGGGCAGCGGCTGGCACACGGACTTGGCCCAGGCGACCATCTTGGGGTCGGGCCCCTTGTCGCCGTTGTTGCCGCTGCCGCTGCCGGTGCATCCCGTCAGCGCCACTACCAGTACCGCACCGCCGGACAGTGCGGCCGCGAGCTTCTTGTTCACCGGATCGGTCCCTTCCATGGCTCTCGGCCCACGGACCCTACACGTCGGTCGCACACCCCTCACATCCCGTACGCCCCCTAAAGCGCCCCTTGTGACCCTTTGCACCAAGAGAGCCGAGAGAGAGAAGGCTCACCACGTGGGCGAGCCCACAGCCGCCCCGCCCGCGTCGCGCATACGTCCCCGCAGACGCGGGTGGGCGGGCGGCACGTCAACACGCGCCGCCCGCCCACCCGTTGAGCAGGGCTTCCGGAACGAACCAGCAGTACGGCTACGAAGCCACCGCTGTACTGGCCGAGTTGGCGACCCGCTCGGTGCTCTCGTCGTCACCCACGGCGATGCCGCGCCGCTTGGAGACGTACACGGCGATGACGATCACGGCGAGCGAGAGGGCCGAGATCAGGATCCGTACACCGATGTTCTTGTCGGCGCCGTAGGAGAACTTGATCACCGCGGGTGCGATGAGCAGCGAGACCAGGTTCATGACCTTCAGCAGCGGGTTGATGGCCGGTCCGGCGGTGTCCTTGAACGGGTCGCCGACGGTGTCACCGATCACCGTGGCCGCGTGGGCGTCACTGCCCTTGCCGCCGTGGTGGCCGTCCTCCACCAGCTTCTTGGCGTTGTCCCAGGCGCCACCGGAGTTGGCGAGGAACACCGCCATCAGCGTGCCCGCGCCGATCGCGCCGGCGAGATAGGAGCCGAGCGCGCCGACGCCGAGCGTGAAGCCGACGAAGATGGGCGCCATCACGGCGAGCAGACCCGGTGTGGCCAGCTCCCGCAGGGCGTCCTTGGTGCAGATGTCGACGACACGCCCGTACTCGGGCTTCTCGGTGTAGTCCATGATCCCGGGGTGCTCGCGGAACTGCCGCCGCACCTCGAACACCACCGAACCCGCCGAGCGGGACACGGCGTTGATGGCCAGTCCGGAGAAGAGGAACACGACCGCGGCGCCCGCGATGAGCCCGACGAGGTTGTTGGGCTGCGAGATGTCCAGCGACAGACTCATCGGCGAGCCGGGCCCGGTGAGCTTCTCCCCCACGTTCTGCACGTTGGTGGTGATGGCGTCCCGGTAGGACCCGAACAGCGCCGAGGCCGCGAGGACGGCGGTGGCGATGGCGATGCCCTTGGTGATGGCCTTGGTGGTGTTGCCGACCGCGTCCAGGTTGGTGAGCACCTGCGCACCCGCGCCCTCGACGTCACCGGACATCTCGGCGATGCCCTGGGCGTTGTCGGAGACCGGGCCGAAGGTGTCCATCGCGACGATCACGCCGACCGTGGTGAGCAGGCCGGTGCCGGCGAGGGCGACCGCGAACAGCGCCAGCATGATCGACGTACCGCCGAGCAGGAAGGCGCCGTACACGCTGAGCCCGATGAGCAGCGCGGTGTAGACGGCGGACTCCAGACCGAGCGAGATGCCGGACAGCACGACCGTCGCCGGGCCGGTGAGGGAGGTCTTGCCGACGTCCCGCACCGGGCGCCGGGTGGTCTCGGTGAAGTAGCCGGTGAGCTGCTGGATGACGGCGGCGAGCAGGATGCCGATGGCGACCGCGACGAGGGCGAGCATTCGCGGATCGCCGTCCTTGCCGCGGATCGCCGCGTCCGTCACGCCGTGCAGGGCGGAGTACGACGACGGCAGGTAGACGAAGACCGCGACCGCCACCAGCACGAGGGAGATCACCGCGGAGATGAAGAAGCCGCGGTTGATCGCGCTCATGCCGCTGCGGTCCGTGCGGCGCGGAGCGACCGCGAAGATGCCGATCATCGCGGTGACGACGCCGATGGCCGGCACGAGCAGCGGGAACGCCAGCCCGGAGTTGCCGAAGGCGACCTTGCCGAGGATCAGCGCGGCCACCAGCGTCACGGCGTACGACTCGAAGAGGTCGGCCGCCATGCCCGCGCAGTCGCCGACGTTGTCGCCCACGTTGTCGGCGATGGTCGCGGCATTGCGCGGATCGTCCTCCGGAATGCCCTGTTCGACTTTGCCGACCAGGTCGGCGCCGACGTCGGCGGCCTTGGTGAAGATGCCGCCGCCCACCCTCATGAACATGGCGATCAGGGCGGCGCCGAGGCCGAAGCCCTCCAGCACCTTCGGCGCGTCGGCCGCGTAGACGAGCACCACGCAGGAGGCACCCAGCAGGCCGAGGCCCACCGTGAACATGCCGACGACGCCGCCCGTACGAAATGCGATCTTCATAGCTGTGTGCGAGACGGTGGTGAGATCCTTTTCCGTCTCACCCGGTGCCGGTGTGGCTTCCCGGGCCGCCGCGGCGACCCGCACATTGCTGCGTACGGCCAGCCACATGCCGATATAGCCGGTGGCCGCGGAGAAGACCGCGCCGATCAAGAAGAACACCGATCGTCCGGCCCGCTGATTCCAGTTGTCCGCGGGCAGCAGCATGAGCAGGAAGAAGACGACGACGGCGAATGCACCGAGCGTGCGCAACTGCCGGGCGAGATACGCCTTCGCCCCTTCCTGGACCGCCTCGGCGATCCGCTTCATGCTGTCGGTGCCCTCGCCCGCGGCCAGCACCTGGCGCACCAGGATCGCCGCGACCACCAGGGCGGCCAGGGCGACCACGGCGACGACGGCCACGAGGATGCGGTTGTGGTCGGTCAGGACCGCGGCCGCGAGGTTGGTCGAGTGAACCGATGGAGTAGTAGAAAGCCCCGCCATTCGTCCTCCTTGACGCTTGGGCTGAGCTCAAGATGTGGACGGATTCTAGGTACCCCGGAGTGATCTCAACAGGGCGCGGTAAACGGAATTAGCCTAACCGGCTCATCAGCGAATGATCGAGATCGCGCCACACAACCCGAATGGAGTAATGCCCCCAGGGCATGGCAATGATCGTGAATTCCTTCACGAATTCGGGAGGATCTCTGTTCGAGCCGGAAAAACACCGAGGGCCCTGCTCGGCAGGGCCCTCGGTGAAGTGCTGCGATGGTTTGCTGCGACGGTTTTCAGAGCACGACCGCCGCCGGCGGTGTGGTCGGCCAGGTCATGCGGATCAGGCCGCCGTCCTGCCCGGTGGTGACCTGCACGTCGTCGACGAGGCCGCTGATGACCGCGAGGCCCATCTCGTCCTCCTCGACGTCCGTCTCGCCGTCCTGCGCCGCGCCGGAGCTGTCCGGCGCGGCGTGCGGGGCCTCGTCGCCGACCTCGATGGAGAACTGTTTCTCCTCTTCGATCAGCGCCACCTTCACCGGTGCCGAGATACCGCTGTTCTGGTGCAGTCCGACGGCACGTGAGCAGGCCTCGCCCACGGCGAGCCGGACCTCGTCCAGGACGGCCTCGTCCACTCCGGCCCTGCGCGCCACCGCGGCCGCCACCAACCGGGCGGTCCGGACGTGCTCGGGCAGCGCGCTGAAGCGGAGTTCGACGGTGGCCATGCATCCCCCTCGCGGCTACGGGCGTGCGGTCGGGAGGCGGGGCCGCCGAGCGCCCGCACCCCAGATGTACGTCGGTGTCCGGGCCACGTCATCGGCCTGGACGGGACCGCCCGATGTCGGACTCCCGGCAGGAGCCCGACATCGACGGACGGTCCGGGTCAGTCGGTGGCCTGCACCGCTTCCTCGACCGAGGTGTGGATCGGGAACACCTTGGTGAGGCCGGTGATACGGAAGATCTTGAGAATGCGCTCCTGGTTGCAGACCAGGCGCAGCGAGCCCTCATGGGCACGCACGCGCTTCAGGCCGCCGACCAGCACGCCGAGCCCGGTGGAGTCGAGGAAGTCCACGCCCTCCATGTCGACGACGAGGTGGAAATTCCCGTCGTTCACCAGCTCGACCAGCTGCTCGCGCAGCTTGGGCGCGGTATACACGTCGATTTCGCCACCGACTCGGACGACCGTACGATCGCCGACGGTCTCGGTCGACAAGGACAGGTCCACGGATCCTCCAGCACCTTGCTATCGAGCGGTCGCCCCTCGGGCACCTCGGCTTGCGGCCCCCGGGACGCTTCGCCAGCCGCGATGGCATTCAATCACTTACCGGCAGGCGTGCACGACGCCTTGGCTCCATTGTCCGTCACGCCAGTGACACACTCGGTGCCGATGGCCAAGAATCTCCGATCCGATCGATCCCCGGCGGACCCGGCATCCCGCCCGTCTCCGGGCGTGGTCCTGGACCGGCTCGCCTCGGGGCCGAGCCGGGCTGCGCGCATCACTCATACGGAGCACTTGCCCCCGCGCGCGGGCCGCCATGCCGTCTGGCCTGACCAGATTCGGTCGGAAGTGATCGCGGCCGTGCAGGCGGCCGGGATCGAGCATCCGTGGGCGCATCAGGCGCTGGCCGCCGAGCACGCCCTGGACGGCGATTCCGTGGTCGTCTCCACCGGCACCGCCTCCGGCAAGTCCCTCGCGTACCTCGTGCCCGTCCTGTCGGCCCTTCTGGACGGTTCCGGTGCGCCGAACGGGCGCGGGGCCACCGCGCTGTACCTGTCGCCCACCAAGGCGCTCGCCGCGGACCAGTGCCGATCGGTGAAGGAACTTTCACAACCCCTTGGCAACGCCGTGCGCCCCGCCGTGTACGACGGCGACACCCCGGTCGAGCAACGGGAGTGGATCCGCCAGTACGCCAACTACGTCCTCACCAACCCCGACATGCTGCACCGCGGGATCCTCCCGTCCCACCCGCGCTGGTCCTCCTTCCTGAAGTCGCTCACGTACGTCGTCGTCGACGAGTGCCACACCTACCGCGGCGTCTTCGGCTCGCACGTCGCCCAGGTGCTGCGCCGGCTGCGCCGGCTCTGCGCCCGCTACGGCGCGTCGCCCGTCTTCCTGCTGGCCTCGGCGACCGCCGCCGAGCCGTCCGTCGCCGCCCGCCGGCTGACCGGTCTGCCGGTGGTCGAGGTCGCCGACGACGCCTCTCCGCGCGGGGAGGTCGTCTTCGCCTTGTGGGAGCCCCCGCTCACCGAGCTGCACGGCGAGAAGGGCGCCCCGGTCCGGCGCACCGCCACCGCCGAGACCGCCGACCTGCTGACCGACCTGACCGTGCAGGGCGTGCGCTCGGTCGCCTTCGTACGGTCCCGGCGCGGCGCCGAACTGATCTCCGTGATCGCCCAGGAACGGCTGGCCGAGGTCGACCGCTCCCTGGTCCGGCGGGTCGCCGCCTACCGCGGCGGCTACCTCCCCGAGGAACGGCGCGCCCTGGAACGCGCCCTGCACTCCGGCGACCTTCTCGGGCTCGCCGCCACGACCGCCCTGGAGCTGGGCGTGGACGTCTCCGGCCTGGACGCGGTGGTGATCGCCGGCTATCCGGGCACGCGCGCGTCCCTGTGGCAGCAGGCGGGCCGCGCGGGCCGCTCCGGGCAGGGCGCGCTCGCCGTGCTGGTCGCCCGCGACGACCCACTGGACACGTTCCTGGTCCACCATCCGGAGGCCCTGTTCGACCAACCGGTGGAATCGACGGTCCTGGACCCCGACAACCCCTACGTCCTCGCCCCGCACCTGTGTGCCGCCGCGGCGGAACTCCCGCTGACCGAGCAGGACCTGGACCTCTTCGGCCCCGCCTGCGCGGACGTACTGCCCCGGCTGGAGGCCGCGAAGCTGCTGCGCAGGCGCACCAGGGCCTGGCACTGGACCCGCCGGGAGCGCGCCGCCGACCTGACCGACATCCGCGGCGCGGGCGGCAGCCCGGTGCAGGTCGTGGAGGAGGGCACCGGCCGCCTGCTGGGCACGGTCGACGCGGGTGCCGCGCACTCCACGGTCCACGAGGGCGCGGTCCACCTCCACCAGGGCCGCACCTATCTGGTACGCCGTCTGGACCTGGAGGAGTCGGTGGCCCTGGTCGAGCAGGCCGACCCGCCGTACTCCACGGTCGCCCGCGACACCACCTCGATCTCCGTCCTGGAGACGGACACCGAGATCCCCTGGGGCGCCGGCCGCCTCTGCTACGGCTCGGTCGAGGTCACCAACCAGGTGGTCTCCTTCCTCCGTAGACGCCTGATCACCGGCGAAGTGCTCGGTGAGACCAAACTCGACCTCCCTCCCCGTACGCTCCGCACGCGCGCGGTGTGGTGGACGGTCACCGACGACCAGCTGGACGAGGCCCGGATCAACCCGGAGATCCTCGGTGGTGCCCTGCACGCCGCCGAGCACGCCTCCATCGGCCTGCTGCCCCTGTTCGCGACCTGCGACCGCTGGGACATCGGGGGCGTCTCCGTCCCCCTCCACCCCGACACCCTCCTGCCGACGGTCTTCGTCTACGACGGCCACCCCGGCGGCGCGGGCTTCGCCGAGCGCGCCTTCCACACCGCCCGCACCTGGCTCTCCGCCACCCGCGAGGCCATCGCCTCCTGCGAGTGCGAGGCCGGCTGCCCGTCCTGCATCCAGTCCCCCAAGTGCGGCAACGGCAACGACCCGTTGCACAAGCGGGGAGCGGTCCGGCTCCTCACGGTGCTGTTGCGGGGAGCGCCGGAGGAGAAGCCCGCGGAGGCAGGGGCGGGGCAGGCGCAGGCGGCGGGGGCAGAGGCGGGGGCGCAGGAGCCGGCAACGGCCCCGCAGGGCCCGCTCTCGACCTGACCTCCGCCGCGAACGGGCCTCTTCCCGAGGCCGCCGTCACGTCCGAGGTCTCGCCCACGATCGCGCACCGCACCAGCCGCACCCCTTGGGCCGCCGCCACCCGCCCGGCCCGGGCGCAGGCCGCCGCCCCGCCCTCGTCCCAGTGGTCCGCCGCCGCGAGCGCGGCCAGATCCGCACCGCCCGCCGCGCGGTGCCGGACGACCACGGCCTGCCCCAGCGCGAGCGCGGCGCCGAACACCACGCACAGCAGGGTGATCACCCCGAGGCTCCAGACGGTGGCGGATCCCCGGTCCCGGCAGGAGCAGGGCCGGCCTCGCGGGCAGCCTCTCCCCCGGCACCCGCAGGCAGGGCCGCCGGTCCACCCGGCTTCCTTTCTCATCGCCCCTCCTCCCGCGCTCCCACCGTCTCCTCGGCCAGCGCCACGGCCTGCTCGCGGACCTCGAACGGCAGCCCGCCCAGCACCGGGGGTCTGGCCGTCACCGTCACCCGGACCTGGTCGCCCACGTGCTCCACGCTCACGCGTGCCCCGCGCGGTGCCGCCTCCCGGGTCACCGTCACCACCGCGTCGGCCGGGTCCTGCCGGGCGGCGGCCCGGGCGCCCGTGCGGGCCGCGTCCACGCACTGGATCTGCGCCGTCACCACGAGCAGCCCCCAGACCAGCGCCATCGTGAACGCCACCAGCACACAGAGCACCACGGCCGCCTCGGCCGTCACGAACCCCCGGTCCGCCCCTCGCTCACATCCGCGCACCGAGGGCCCTCTTCACGATCGACTGGAGCTCGGCCCGGACCTGGCCACTGGTGACGACCTCGTAGAGCAGCACCGCGAACCCGACAGCTGCCAGGATCCCCATCGCGTACTCCGACGTGACCATGCCGGCGTCCTTGCAGCACCTGCCCCG
The DNA here is from genome assembly GCF_001866675.1 of Streptomyces sp. MUSC 14. Lineage (NCBI taxonomy): Bacteria > Bacillati > Actinomycetota > Actinomycetes > Kitasatosporales > Streptomycetaceae > Streptomyces > Streptomyces sp. MUSC 14. Next base: position 70,418 of record NZ_MLYN01000026.1, on the reverse strand, counting down.
CAGCCGTACCGCGACTTCCTTGATCTTTCTGTTCATTCCAACCCCCGTGAGATTCAGGTCTTTTGTGTTCGTGCACGCCTACTCGTTCCTGTTCACCCCCGTACGCCTCACCTCCCTCCCCGCACGCCGGCCGCAAGTCCGATCACGACGGGGAGCACGCCGACGGCGATGAAGGCCGGCAGGAAGCACAGGCCCACGGGTGCCGAGATCAGTACGGCGGCGCGCCGGGCCCGGACGGTGGCCCCGCGGGCCCACTCCGCACGGGCGTCCGAGGCGAGGCGCGCGGCCGGGGCGGACGCCGGCAGTCCGGACTCGTCGGCCCGCGCCAGCAGCCGGGCCAGCGCCGCCGCGCCGGGCAGCGCGGCCAACCGGTGCCACGCGTCGGCCGGTTCACCACCGAGCCGGACCTCCGCCGCACCCCGCGCCAGCGCCTGCCCGACGGGCCCGCCGAGCGCCTCTCCCACCGCCTGGGCGGCGATCACCGGACCGGCACCGGCCGCGATGCAGGCGGCCAGCAGATCGGCTGCGAGCGGGAGCCCGCGTGCGGCCTCGGCGCCGTCCGCCGGCTCCCCCCGGCCGGCCGCCATCCGCCGGCTGTGCCACCGCCACAGCCCCGCACCGACGGCCAGCCCCAGGACGGCGCCGGGCAGGCCGCCGACCAGCACCCACGCGCCGCACCCGGCCCCGGCCGGCGGCAGCCACCGCCGCAGCGCGACCGCGACGTCGAAGGACCGCCTCGGTGCCGGCACGTCCAGCCCCAGCAACTCGGCCGCCCGTCGCCGCGACCGGCGCCGCCGGCGCACCAGCCCCAGCCGCCGGACCGCCCACCCGAGGCCCAGCACCGCGACCACGGCCATCCCCAACCTGTGGACAACTTCCGTACCCATACCGCCCGTTCCCCTCGTCTCTCCTCGACTTCACCGCACCGCCCGTCCCGCCTGACCCGTGCCCGCACGCCACTCCCGCACGCCGCCGCCCGCACGCCGTGCTCCGGCCCGTGCACCGCACCCGCTCACACCACCTCCGCTCCCCGCACGATCCGGACCGCCCACGCCGTCCCCGCCGCCTCGAAAGCCGCGCCGACCGTCAGGCAGCCCAAGCCCGCGCCGGTGTGGAGCAGGACGTGGAGCGGGTCGGCGCCCATGGCCGTGCCGAGGAGCAGGCCGAGGGCGGGGAGCGCGGCGAGCAGTACGGCGGTAGCCCGGGCACCCGACAACTGCGCGCGCAGGTCGGCGCGTTGGTCCCGCTCGGCGCGCAGGGCGGCGTCCAGCCGGTCCAGACCGACCGCGAGTCCTGCGCCCTGGTCCACCGCCACCCGCCAGCACGCGGCGAGCCCCAGCAGGCCCTCGGCGCCCGGCTGCCGGGCCGCCGTGGTGAGCGCGCCGGGCACGTCCCCGCCGAACCGCGCCGCCGCGACCACGGCCGCCTGCGCGTCGCCGAGCCCTCCGGTGTCCCGCGCCGCCCGCGGCAGCGCCTCGCCCGGCTGCCGTCCGGCACGCACCTCCCCGGCGAGGGAGCCGCACAGGGCGATCACCGCGTCGGCCCGTCGCTCACGCTCGCGCCCGGCCTGCCGTGCCCGCCGCACCCGGCGCAGCACCGGCACCCCGGCTGCCCCTGCGACGACCGGAATCAGCGAGGTGCCCAGTGCCGCCAGCAGCAAACCGGCCGCGAGCGCCCACCACTCGGCCCCCAACCTGCCGCCCAGCCGCCGTACTTCCACGCTCAGCCGGTCCCACGAGGGCGGCCCGGTCGGCACGACTCCGCCGCCCGCGAGCAGCAGCCGAGCCCGCCGCATCCCGTAGTGCCGCCCGCCCAGCAGCCACGCCAGCGCGGCGAGGCAGACCAGCGCCGCGCCCATGGACATCCCGGACAGTCCGTCGATCCCGCCGAATCCGCCACTCCCACCGCTACCAGCGATTCCTGCGGCCCCACCGACCACTTCCGTCCCCTCCCTCACCGGTCCGCCTCTCGTTCGTCCCCGAGGTCGCCCCCGAACCCGCCTGCCGCGCCGAGCAGTTGCCGCAGCCGCCCCCAGCCCCGTTCGCGGACGAACGCCCGCTCGCCCCAGCGCAGCGCGGGTACCGTCCGCACCAGGCCCGCGCCGTCCCGCTCCAGCACGTGCACCTCGGCGATCCGGCGCCGCCCGGACCGGTCCCGTACGAGGTGCAGGACCACGGAGAGCGCGGCCGCCAGCTGACTGTGCAGCGCGGCCCGGTCGAGCCCGGCGGCCGTTGCCAGCGCCTCCAGCCGGGCCGGGACGTCCGCCGCGGCGTTGGCGTGAGCCGTGCAACAGCCGCCTTCATGACCGGTGTTGAGGGCCGCGAGCAGATGGACGACCTCGGGACCGCGCACCTCGCCGACGACCAGCCGGTCGGGCCGCATCCGCAGCGCCTGCCGGACGAGGTCCTGCAGGGTGACCAGTCCGGCACCCTCCTGGTTGGCGGGCCGGGTCTCCAGCCGCACGACGTGCGGGTGGTCCGGCCGCAGCTCGGCCGAGTCCTCGGCGAGGACGATGCGTTCGCCGGCTCCGACCAGGCCCAGCAGGGCACTGAGCAGGGTCGTCTTGCCGCAGCCGGTACCGCCGCTGATCAGGAAGGACAGCCGGGCCGCGAGCAGCGCCCGCAGGATCCGGTCACCGCCGGGCGGCACCGTGCCGGCCGCAACCAGTTCCTCCAGGGTGAACGCCCGGGGCCGTACGACCCGCAGGGACAGGCAGGTGCAGCCGACGGCGACCGGGGGCAGCACCGCGTGCAGCCGGGTGCCGTCGGGCAGCCGGGCGTCCGCCCACGGCCGGGCGTCGTCCAGGCGCCGTCCGGCAACGGCGGCCAGCCGCTGCGCGAGGCGTCGTACCGCCGCGGGGTCGGGGAACGCCACCGGGGTCAGCTCCAGGCCACGGCCGCGGTCGACCCAGACCCGGTCCGGGGCGCAGACCAGGACGTCGGTGACGTCCGGGTCGGCGAGCAGCGGCTCCAGGGGGCCGCTGCCGACCAGTTCGCTCCTCAGGTGTGCGGCAGCGCCGAGGACTTCGGCGTCACCGAGCACGCGGCCCTGTTCGCGCAGGGCCTGGGCCACGCGCGCGGGAGTGGGTTCGCCGCCGCTCTCGGCGAGCCAGCGCCGGACGCCGTCGAGCAGGGCGGCGCCGTCGGCCCGGGCGAGTCCGGGACGTGTCATCGGGCGCCTCCCGACTCGACCAGCGCACGCTCCCAGAAGGTCGTGCAGAAGCGGGCGAGCGGGCCGCGGCCGGTGGCGCCGGGCGGTTTCGCGCCGCCCTGGGGGCGCAGCAGCGCCGGCTCGACCGGGACCTCGCCGGCCAGTGGCAGGCCGAGCAGCCGGGCCACCTCACGGCCGTCCAGGCCGGGCGCGTACGGCCCGCGGACCGCCACGCGCACGTCGCGCACGACCATGCCGACGGCGGACGCCACCCGCCCGGCGGCCGCGACCGCCCGCAGGTCGGCGGGGACGACGAGCAGGGCCAGATCGAGCTGGGCAAGGGCTTCGGCGACACCGTCGTCGAGGCGGCGGGGCAGATCGACCACGACCGTGCCGCCGCGTCGCCGGGCGGCGGCGAGCACCGCGCGCACCGCCTGGTGCGGAACGGCCACGCAGTCGCCGCGGTCCCAGCTGAGCACGCGCAGTGCGTGCAGTTCCGGCAGGGACTCCTCCAGTGCGCCGCCGCCGACCCGGCCGCGCGAGGCGGCGAAGGCCGGCCAGCGCAGCCCCTCGGCGCTCTCCCCGCCGAGGAGGACGTCGAGTCCGCCGCCGAGCGGATCGGCATCCACCAGGAGGGTGCGCAGGCCCTCGCGCGCGGAGGTGACGGCGAGGGCGCACGCGAGCGTGGAGGCGCCGGCCCCGCCCCGGCCGCCGATCACCCCGACGGTGAGGGCCGGGCGGCCGACGCCCTCGGCGACGTCGGCGATGCGGTCGACCAGCCACTGCTCGCCGTCGGGGAGCATCAGGACGTGGTCCGCGCCGATCTGCACAGCGCGTTTCCACACCCCCGAATCGTCCTGGTCCCGGCCGACCAGGACCACTCCGCGTCGGCGCGCGGCGCCGCCGACCCGCCGGGCCGCGTCGTCGCCGACCAGGACGAGCGGGGCCGTATCCCAGCCGTCGCCGTGGTCCGGCACCCCGTGATGGACCTCGGGTGTGGCACCGGCGGCCGCGCACAGGCGCAGCAGGTCGTCCAGAAGTTCGGCGTCCTCGGTGACGATGAGCGGTCGGCCCGGCCGGCCCGGCGCATCGGGCGGTGGGTCGTGGGTGACGGTTCCGGTCACGGGTGTTCCCCCTTCGCTGCATGGGCCGCGCAGCCCCTGCGGCCCCGCGATTCCCAAAGATGCGGAGAACCGACAAGCGGCCCCCCATATGAACGGCCGACGGAATCCGGCCATACGCGCTCCGACAATCGGAACCGGCCATGAACTCGACACGGCCGCAGCGCGCTGGAATCACGGTGCAGCGATCCGCGAAATAATGTGGATCTTGGTGGAAAACTGTGGACAACTCAGGGCCTGTGAATATCTCCATCACCCATACCGGTGACGCCTGCACCGATCCCTGTGCGACTTCCACAGAGCAGCGCCACGATTACCGTGCGTGATGAATCATGGACATACGGACCCGCCGGCCGCAGCGGCGCGAGAGTCCCCGTGCGGTCGCGGAACGAAGGGAGAGGCGGACGAAACCGCGTCCGGACATGCGACGACCCCCGCCGGGGGGGAGAGCGGGGGTCGTCCCCACGGCCGACTCGGGGGGGGAGGAGCCGGACCGGGTTAGCACGGTCGCGAACGATCCGTGACTTCCATGGTGTACCCGAGAGCCTTCTCAGGCAAACCCACGCGCCCCACCTTACGCCGAATGGTGGGCGCCTATGCTCAGGGGCGTGGAAAACCACTCCTCGCCCCGCGCAGCAGCCTTCTTTGACCTGGACAAGACGGTCATTGCGAAGTCGAGCACGCTCACCTTCAGCAAGTCCTTCTACCAAGGCGGGCTGATCAACCGCAGAGCCGCGCTGCGTACCGCATATGCCCAGTTCGTCTTCCTGGCCGGCGGCCTGGATCACGACCAGATGGAGCGCATGCGCGAGTATCTGTCCGCGATGTGCCGCGGCTGGAACGTGCAGCAGGTGCGGGAGATCGTCGCCGAGACCCTGCACGACCTGATCGACCCGATCATCTACGACGAGGCCGCCTCCCTCATCGAGGAGCACCACGCGGCCGGCCGGGACGTGGTCATCGTGTCGACCTCGGGCGCCGAGGTGGTCGAGCCGATCGGCGAACTGCTGGGCGCCGACCGGGTGGTGGCCACGCGCATGGTCGTCGGCGAGGACGGCTGCTTCACCGGCGAGGTGGAGTACTACGCCTACGGCCCGACCAAGGCCGAGGCGGTCCGCGAGCTGGCCGCGTCCGAGGGCTACGACCTCGACCGCTGCTACGCCTACAGCGACTCGGTGACCGACCTGCCGATGCTCCGGGCGGTCGGGCACGCGCACGCCGTCAACCCGGACCGTGCGCTGCGCCGCGAGGCACTCGCGCGCGGGTGGCCGGTTCTGGAGTTCCGCCGGCCGGTCCCGCTCAAGAAGCGGCTGCCCTCGCTCTCCGTCCCGCCCCGCCCCGCACTTGTCGCGGCGGCGGCCGTCGGAGCGGCGGCCGCGACCGCCGGCCTCGTCTGGTACGCCAGCCGACGCCGCAGCACGGCGTGAACTTCGCCCGTTTCACCCATGTTTGAACCTGAAAGTAAAGAAGTGCAGGCAGGGGTTCCGCTTCCTCCGGGCTCGCGGTAGAAAGAACCTAGGCCCGCGAGACCAAAGGACATCCGAGAGGATCACCTTTCACTACGCACTTGGCCCCACGGACCCCCGCATGAACATCGGGTACCCACGCGACGTCGACCCGTCGATTACGGGCCAGCAGCACCAGGTGGCGGGCAAAGTCTCCGACCTGATGGGCACATATCGAGGACGCTTGGTAACCGGGTGAGCATGCCAGCGGCGGTACGAGAATTCGTACCGCCGCAACCCTGTCCGGCCCTTCCCACGCACTCCTCGCGCCCGGGGCGCCGCCTCAGGCCGCGCCGCGCTGGAGCGCCTCGCACACCGCCGTCGACTCGCGCACACCCAGCTCGACCGCCTTGCCGCAGTGGGCGATCCACGCCGCCATGCCCTCGGGGGTGCCGGAGACGTAGCCGTCGAGGGCCGCCAGGTAGGAGGCGCGGCCCAGTTCGGCGTACCCGACCTCGGCCGGGCAGATCGCCTTCGGGTCCAGGCCGCTGCCGATCAGGACGATCCGCTCGGCCGCGCGCGCGACCAGACCGTTGTGCGACACGAAGGGCCGCAGCGCGAGCAGTTCGCCGTGCACCGCGGCGGCCGTGACCAGCGCGGGCGCGGACGTCCCGGCGATGATCAGGTCCGCGAGCCCCTCCAGCCGGCCGGAGACCTCCGCGGCGTCCGGCAGCGGCAGCTCGATCAGCGGCTCCTCCACCGCCTCGCCCGCCAGGCGCGGCCGGCCGACCTCGTCGCCGCTGCCGGCCGCGGCCACCAGGTGCAGGCGGGCCAGCACCCGCAGCGGCGACTGCCGCCAGATGGACAGCAACTGCCCCGCCTCGGCCGACAGCCGCAGGGCCGCGCCCACCACGCGCGCCTCGGCGTCACCGCTGAAGTCGGTGCGCCGCCGCACCTCCTCCAGAGCCCAGTCGGCGCCGGAGAGCGCGGCGGAGCCGCGGGCGCCGCGCAGGGCCGCCTCGGCGGTGATCTCGGCGCTCCGGCGCCGCATGATCCGGTGCCCGTAGACCCGGTCCACGGCCTTGCGCACGGACTCCACGGACTCGGCCACACCGGGCAGCGAGCCCAGGGCCGCAAGGGGGTCCCCGCTGTTCGAGCTCTTCCGGGAGCTCGGGGGAGGATCGGCGGTCGCGCCTGTCGTACTCATGAGTACGACACTACGCACCACAGCGCCCCACCCCTCGAAGGAGTGGTCTTCTTCACTCAACCTGCCACATACAGCTATCAACTGACTACCTTTGGTGAACATGAAAATTGCTTTCGTCGGGAAGGGTGGCAGTGGCAAGACCACGCTCTCCTCCCTCTTCATCCGCCACCTCGCGGCCGTCGGCGCCCCGGTGGTCGCCATCGACGCGGACATCAACCAGCACCTCGGTCCCGCACTCGGACTCGACGAGGCGGAGGCGGCCGCGCTGCCCGCCATGGGCGAGCGGCTGCCGCTGATCAAGGACCATCTGCGCGGCGCCAACCCGCGCATCCCCTCCGCCGCCACGATGATCAAGACGACCCCGCCCGGCGAAGGCTCGCGCCTGGTCCGGGTGAGCGAGCCGAACCCGATCTACGACGCATGCGCGCGCCCGGTGGAACTCGACGGCGGTGCCGTCCGTTTGATGGTCACGGGCCCCTTCACGGACGCCGACCTGGGGGTCGCCTGCTACCACTCCAAGACGGGAGCGGTGGAGCTGTTCCTGAACCACCTCGTCGACGGCCCCGACGAGTACGTCGTGGTCGACATGACGGCCGGTTCGGACTCCTTCGCCTCCGGCATGTTCACCCGCTTCGACATGACGTTCCTCGTCGCCGAGCCGACCCGGAAGGGGGTCTCCGTCTACCGCCAGTACAAGGAGTACGCCCGCGACTTCGGTGTCGCCCTGAAGGTCGTCGGCAACAAGATCCAGGAACAGGACGACGTCGATTTCCTGCGCGCGGAGGTCAGGGACGACCTGCTCGTCACGGTCGGGTACTCGGACTGGGTGCGCGCCATGGAGAAGGGGCGACCGCCCCGGTTCGATCTCCTGGAGGAGGCCGGCTCCCATGCCCTGCGCACCCTCAAGGACACCGTGGACGCCACGTACGAGCTGCGCGACTGGGAGCGCTACACGCGCCAGATGGCGCACTTCCACCTGAAGAACGCCGAGGCGTGGGGCAACGAACGCACGGGAGCCGACCTGGCCGCGCAGGTCGACCCCGGATTCGTGCTCAGCGAGAGCGCCGGTGCGGGCGTGACGGCTCCCGCCTGACCGCGCCCGGCCGGCAACTCCCGCCTGCCGCCTACGGCCTGACCGCCGGCGCCCCGGGCACACCCCTGGGCGCCGGAGCCGGACGGCCGGCGAGGAAGGACGCCCAGCCCTGGCGGGGCGCCTCGCCCACCGTCAGGGTGCGCAGCTTCTGCAGGGTCTTCGGGTCCTGTGCGTCCAGCCAGTCGACCAGCTGATGGAAGGAGACACAGCGCACGTCGGGCTTGTTGCACACCTCCTTCACCGTGTCCTCGACGGCGCGCATGTACGTGCCGCCGTTCCAGGACTCGAAGTGGTTGCCGATGATCAGCGGTGCCCGGTTGCCGTCGTAGGCCCGGTAGAAGCCCTTGACGAGGCCGTCGCGCATCTGGTCGCCCCAGTAGTCGAACTTGCCAGGGTCGCCCTGGGTCTGGGTGCCGGACTGGTTGACCATGAAGTTGTAGTCCATGGTCAACTGCTCGAAGGTGTGGCCCGGGAAGGGGACCAGTTGCATGGACAGATCCCACAGGCCGTCCTTCTTCTTGGGCCAGACCTGGTTGTCGACCCCGCTGGAGTCGTAGCGGAACCCCAGCTCACGGGCCGCCTCCGTGAAGTTCTTCTGACCCTCCAGGCAGGGGGTGCGGGCGCCGATCAGCTCCTTGTCGTAGTCGAAGGGCAGCGAAGCCGCACCCTTCATGCCGGTGTTGGTCTTCCACGTCTTCACGAACTGCTTGGCCTGGGCGATCTCGCTCTTCCACTCGTCCACCGACCAGGTGCCGACGCCGCCGTCGGGCCCGCAGAAGTGGCCGTTGAAGTGGGTGCCGATCTCGTTGCCCTCCAGCCAGGCCAGCCGCGCCTGCTTGACGGTGTCGGCGATCCCCTTCTGGTCGTTGAAGCCGATGTCGGAGCGGCCCGGGGAGTGCTGCGGGGGCTTGTAGAGGTCGCGCTTGGCCTGCGGCAGCATGTACACGCCGCTGAGGAAGAAGGTCATGGTCGCGTGGTTCTCCTTGGCGACCTTACGAAAGTGCGAGAACAGCTTCTGGCTGTCCTCGCCGGCGCCGTCCCAGGAGAAGACGACGAACTGGGGGGGCTTCTGACCGGGCTTCAGCCGATCCGGTCTGGGCAGATGCGGCTGCGCGCCGGTGTACGCGGTGGATCCGTCACCGATCAGCCGGACGATGCTCCGGGGCGGCGGCGCCGCCTTCTGCGGACCGGGCGCCCCTTCCTTCGAACCGTGGGAGCCGGTCGCGCAACCGGCGAGTGACGAGGCACAGGCCGCGGCGACCACGACGCCGACGGCGATCCTCTGGGTGGCGGTCATGTGTTCCGCCCACCTTCTTCCTTCTCTCGGGTAAACGCTGACGAGGCCGTTCTCTGGCGATCTGCCGGGCTTGCACCGACAGCGCCGCCAACGTCGCACGGGACCGAGAGGGAATTAGTACGACAAGCCGATCAAATGATTACTTCGCCCATCCGGGGGATTTGGTGCGTCATTTGCCCCGCAAAGCTATACCTCTTCTTTACATTGCGTTACTCTTCATTTACTGAGAGTCCCTCTCCCGCCCCAGTCCGCGACCACGCCGCCCCGGAGGAGACGGGACCATGCCGACCTGCACACCCCCTCACACCCAGCACCCGCCGCTCACCGCCCTCGCCGCCCTGGTGGCGGCCGTCGGCGTCCCGTCGGCGCCCCGACTCGACAGGGCCTTTCGGCGCAGACCTCAAGGCGCCCGTGCCGCCGTGGAGTTGGGCCGACGCGACGGGATCCGGACCGCCGGATCCGTCACCGTCCCGGCCCGGTCCGCGCTCTGCCGATGCCGGCCCTGGACGCCGTGGCGTGATCACCAGGACTGCGTCACGGGCGCTCCGGCCTCTCCGGCAGAACAGGAGACGGCAGGCGAGATGGCGGCGGGGAGGGAACTCGCGCGTGGCATCAGCTCGTTCCAGCGTCACACGGCGCCGCTGGTGCGGGCGGAGCTGGCGCGGCTCGCCCGGGACGGCCAGCGGCCCGCACAGCTCTTCCTGACCTGTGCCGACTCCCGGCTCGTGACATCGATGATCACCGCCAGCGGCCCCGGCGACCTGTTCGTCGTCCGCAACGTCGGCAACCTGGTGCCGCCGCCGGGCGAGGAGCACGGCGACGACTCGGTGGCGGCGGCCATCGAGTACGCGGTGGACGTGCTCGGGGTCCGTTCCATCACCGTGTGCGGTCACTCGGGATGCGGGGCGATGCAGGCGCTGCTGTCCGGCAAGTGCGAGGGCGGGAGCGGCGATTCCGCGGCAGCAGGGGCCGGGACGGGAGCCGGTGCCGCGGTCGGCGCCGAGGCCACGCCCCTGCGCCGCTGGCTCCGGCACGGGCTGCCCAGTCTCGCGCGGATGGCCCGGGAGGACCGCTGGGCCCGGCCCCGGCTGACCGGCCGGACCACGGTGGACGTCGCACACGCCATGGACGCCGTGGAACAGCTGTGCCTGGTCAACGTGGTCCAGCAGTTGGAGCACCTGCGGGCGCACGGGCCGGTGGCGCGGGCGTCGGGCAGGGGCGAGCTGGAGCTGCACGGGATGTACTTCCACGTGGCCGAGGCGCGGGCATATCTGCTGGCGGAAGCGGAAGATGACCGGGTGTTCGAGGACGTCGGAGAGGACTTCGGAGAGGACGTCCTCGCAGGAGAGGAGGCCCATGGTGCCGTGTGAGCCCATAGTTTGCCGATAGGTCTACACCAATTTGGGCGGCGACCCTTGTCATCGGACCCCCGGGTCTGATGAGCTGTGGGCTGGGACACAAAAGACACCCTTCGAAAGGGAAATGTCGTGAGCAACGAAAGCCTGGCCAACCTGCTCAAGGAAGAACGCAGGTTCGCGCCGCCCGCCGACCTGGCCGCGCACGCCAACGTCACCGCGGAGGCGTACGCACAGGCCAAGGCTGACAGGCTCGGCTTCTGGGCCGAGCAGGCCCGTCGGCTGACCTGGGCCAAGGAACCGACCGAGACGCTGGACTGGTCGAACCCTCCGTTCGCGAAGTGGTTCAAGGACGGCGAGCTGAACGTCGCCTACAACTGCGTGGACCGCCATGTCGAGGCCGGACTCGGCAACCGGGTCGCCATCCACTTCGAGGGTGAGCCCGGCGACAGCCGCTCGATCACCTACGCGGAGCTGAAGGACGAGGTCTCCAGGGCGGCCAACGCCCTGCTGGAGCTGGGTGTCCGCAAGGGCGACCGGGTCGCGATCTACATGCCGATGATCCCGGAGACCGCGATCGCGATGCTGGCCTCGGCCCGTATCGGCGCCGCGCACTCGGTCGTCTTCGGCGGCTTCTCGGCCGACGCGCTCGCAACGCGCATCCAGGACGCCGACGCCAAGGTCGTCATCACCTCCGACGGCGGCTACCGACGCGGCAAGCCCTCCGCGCTCAAGCCCGCCGTGGACGAGGCGATCGGCAAGGTCGACAACGTCGAGCACGTGCTGGTGGTGCGCCGTACCGGCCAGGACGTGGCCTGGGACGACACGCGGGACGTCTGGTGGGACGACCTCGTCGGCCGGCAGTCCGCGGAGCACACCCCTCAGGCGTTCGAGGCCGAGCACCCGCTGTTCATCCTCTACACCTCGGGGACGACGGGTAAGCCGAAGGGCATCCTGCACACCTCCGGCGGCTACCTCACCCAGGTGGCGTACACCCACCACGCGGTCTTCGACCTCAAGCCCGAGACAGACGTGTTCTGGTGCACGGCCGACGTCGGCTGGGTCACCGGGCACTCGTACATCGTCTACGGCCCGCTCGCCAACGGCGCGACGCAGGTCATGTACGAGGGCACCCCGGACACGCCACACCAGGGCCGGTTCTGGGAGATCGTGCAGAAGTACGGCGTCACGATCCTCTACACCGCCCCGACGGCGATCCGGACGTTCATGAAGTGGGGCGACGACATCCCCGCGAAGTTCGACCTCAGCAGCCTGCGCGTCCTCGGCTCGGTGGGCGAGCCCATCAACCCCGAGGCATGGGTCTGGTACCGGAAGAACATCGGCGCCGACAGGACCCCCGTCGTGGACACCTGGTGGCAGACCGAGACCGGCGCGATGATGATCTCGCCGCTGCCCGGCGTCACCGAGGCCAAGCCCGGCTCCGCGCAGACCCCGCTGCCCGGCATCAGCGCGACCGTCGTCGACGACGAGGCGCACGAGGTGCCCAACGGCGGCGGTGGCTATCTGGTGCTGACCGAGCCGTGGCCGTCGATGCTGCGCACCATCTGGGGCGACGACCAGCGGTTCATCGACACCTACTGGTCCCGCTTCGAGGGCAAGTACTTCGCCGGTGACGGCGCGAAGAAGGACGACGACGGCGACATCTGGCTGCTGGGCCGGGTCGACGACGTCATGCTCGTGTCCGGCCACAACATCTCCACCACCGAGGTGGAGTCCGCCCTCGTCTCGCACCCCTCCGTCGCGGAGGCGGCCGTCGTCGGCGCCGCCGACGAGACCACCGGCCAGGCCATCGTCGCCTTCGTCATCCTGCGCGGCACGGCCTCGGAGGACGACACGCTCATCGGCGCGCTCCGCGACCACGTGGGCGCCACGCTCGGCCCGATCGCCAAGCCCAAGCGGATCCTGCCGGTGGCCGAGCTGCCGAAGACCCGCTCCGGCAAGATCATGCGCCGCCTGCTGCGCGACGTCGCCGAGAACCGCCAGCTCGGAGACGTCACGACGCTGACGGACTCGTCGGTGATGGACCTCATCCAGACCAAGCTGCCGGCCGCGTCCAGCGAGGACTGACCCGCACGGTCCGAGGACCGACCCGCACCGTCCCGCGAAGGGGCATCCGGCCGACGCGCCGGGTGCCCCTTCGGCGTCCAGCGCGAGGATCACCGGTCCCGGACCGCATCCCTCGGCTCTTGGGTAAACAGGCAATCTTAGGTAAGCTAAGTAAAGCGTCAAGAGCGCGACAAAGGTGTGCCGGGAAGTCTGGTCGGCGAAGTGAGCCGTCCTGCCTACCCACCGGAGGTCCCGCCGTGACCGCGCCCCGCGCCCGCATCCACCCCCGCAAGGTCCTCGGACGCCTGTCCCTGCCCGAGCGGTCCTTCGTCGCGGACGCGCTGCGCACCGAGACCGTCGGCGGCATCCTGCTGCTGATCGCCGCCGTCGCGGCCCTGGTCTGGGCGAACATCCCCGCTTTGCGCCACAGCTACGAGGCCGTCAGCGACTTCCACCTGGGCCCCGGCGCACTCGGCCTGAACCTCTCCGTGGCCCACTGGGCCGCCGACGGCCTGCTCGCGGTGTTCTTCTTCGTCGCCGGCATCGAGCTGAAGCGCGAACTGGTCGCCGGGGACCTGCGCGACCCGCGGGCGGCCGCGCTGCCCGTGGTCGCGGCGCTGTGCGGCATGGCCGTACCGGCGCTCTTCTACACCCTCACCAACCTCACCGGACACGGCTCGACCCAGGGCTGGGCGGTGCCCACCGCCACCGACATCGCCTTCGCGCTCGCCGTCCTCGCGGTCATCGGCACCTCCCTGCCCAGCGCCCTGCGCGCCTTCCTGCTCACCCTCGCGGTCGTCGACGACCTCTTCGCGATCATGATCATCGCGATCTTCTTCACGGACCGGCTGAACTTCGCCGCCCTCGGCGGGGCCGTCGCCGCACTGGTGGTCTTCTGGCTGCTGCTGCGCAAGGGCGTGCGCGGCTGGTACGTGTACGTGCCGCTCGCGCTGGTGATCTGGGCGCTGATGTACAACAGCGGCGTGCACGCCACCATCGCCGGTGTGGCGATGGGACTGATGCTGCGCTGCACCACCCGCGAAGGCGAGCAGCACTCGCCCGGCGAGCACATCGAGCACCTGGTGCGCCCCCTGTCGGCAGGGCTCGCCGTACCGGTGTTCGCGCTGTTCAGCGCCGGGGTGATGGTCTCCGGCGGGGCGCTGCGGGACGTGTTCACCAGGCCGGAGACGCTCGGCGTGGTGCTCGGGCTCGTCTTCGGCAAGACGCTCGGCATATTCGGCGGCACCTGGCTGACCGCCCGCTTCACCCGCGCCTCGCTCAGCGACGACCTCGCCTGGGCCGACGTCTTCGCGGTGGCCTCGCTCGCCGGAATAGGCTTCACCGTCTCGCTGCTCATCGGCGAACTCGCCTTCACCGGTGACGCCGTCCTCACCGACGAGGTGAAGGCCGCCGTCCTCACCGGATCGCTGATCGCGGCGGTGTGTGCGACGGTGCTGCTGAAGATACGCAACGCCAAGTACCGCAGGCTGTGCGCGGAGGAGGAGCGCGACGACGACCTCGACGGCATCCCGGACGTGTACGAGCAGGACGACCCGGCGTACCACCTGCGCATGGCCGAGATCCACGAGCGCAAGGCCGCCGAGCACCGGCGCATCGCCGCCGAGCGGGCCGCTGTGGCCCGCGGCGGGCTTGCGGAAGTGGCGGGCGGGGCAGGCGAGGAGGACGACCGTCCGGCATGATCTGACGAGACGGTACAGAACAAGACGGCCACACAGCAGGACGGCCGGGCCGGACGGCCGCACAAGCGGGGTGGCCGGACCGGGCCCGACGCCTGCGGCACGTCAGACCTTTGAGGGAGAACGCGATGAGCGCACCCGACGGCAGCCCGGTCGGCGCCGAACGCAGCGTCGGCCAGCTGTTCGCCTCGGCGACGGCCGAGATGTCGGCGCTGGTGCACGACGAGATCGCGCTGGCCAAGGCCCAGCTGAAGCAGGACGTGAAGCGCGGCGCGGTCAGCGGCGGCGCCTTCTCGATGGCGGGCATGGTGCTGCTGTTCTCCCTGCCGATGCTCAACTTCGCCCTGGCCTACGGCATCCGGACCTGGAGCCACTGGAACCTGGCGATCTGCTTCGTGCTGTCCTTCGCGGCCAACGTGCTCGTCGCGATCCTGCTCGGGCTCATCGGCTTGGTGTTCGCCAAGAAGGCCAAGCGGAGCCAGGGCCCGCAGAAGGTGGCCGCCTCGGTGAAGGAGACGGCGAGCGTCCTGCAGAACGCCAAGCCGCACCCGCGCGCCGAGCTGCCCGAGGACCGCACCCCCACCGCCATCGAAGCTGTGGCACGCTCGTCGTCATGACCGACCCTGCCCCTTCCGACGTACGGATCGACGGTCCCTGGAGTCACCGGGACGTCGCCGCCAACGGCGCGCGCTTCCACATCGCCGAACTCGGCGACGGCCCGCTGGTGCTGCTGCTGCACGGCTTCCCGCAGTTCTGGTGGACGTGGCGGCACCAGCTGGTGGCACTCGCGGACGCGGGCTACCGAGCGGTGGCGATGGACCTGCGGGGCGTCGGCGGCAGCGACCGCACGCCCCGCGGGTACGACCCCGCCAACCTGGCGCTGGACGTCACCGGCGTGATCCGCTCGCTCGGCGAGCCGGACGCGGCACTGGTCGGTCACGACCTGGGCGGCTATCTGGCGTGGACGGCGGCGACGATGCGGCCGAAGCTCGTGCGCCGGCTGGCCGTGGTGTCGATGCCGCATCCGCGGCGCTGGCGCGCGGCGATGCTGCGCGACCTCCGGCAGACGGCCGCCGGATCCTACATCTGGGGTTTCCAGCGGCCGTGGATCCCGGAGCGTCAACTCACCGCGAACGACGGCGAACTGGTGGGGCAGCTGATCCGGGAGTGGTCCGGGCCGCGCCCGCCGGAGGACGAGGCGGTGGAGACGTACCGGCGCGCGATGTGCATCCCGTCGACCGCGCACTGCTCGATCGAGCCGTACCGCTGGCTGGTCCGCTCGCTGGCCCGCCCGGACGGCATCCAGTTCAACCGCCGGATGAAACGACCCGTTCGGGTGCCCACCCTGCATCTGCACGGCTCACTCGACCCGGTGACCCGCACCCGCAGCTCGGCCGGCTCCGGCGAATACGTCGAAGCCCCGTACCGCTGGCGGCTGTTCGACGGTCTCGGCCACTTCCCCCACGAGGAGGACCCGGTGGCCTTCTCCACGGAACTCGTCAACTGGCTGAAGGATCCCGAGCCCGACCGGTGACGACCACGGTCCGCGGGTGACGGTCTGCCAATGACCGTACGGTAACAGGTTCGATGCGTGGAGTATCCGGTTCCTGAACACTTGTCCCTCGAACGGCCACATGCCTGCCGCATAGGCCAATTGGGGGGCGCGGAGGCGGTTATCGACCTTCTGGCGGGGCACACGTCGGGG
The DNA here is from genome assembly GCF_001866675.1 of Streptomyces sp. MUSC 14. Taxonomy (NCBI): domain Bacteria; kingdom Bacillati; phylum Actinomycetota; class Actinomycetes; order Kitasatosporales; family Streptomycetaceae; genus Streptomyces; species Streptomyces sp. MUSC 14. The sequence goes on along the minus strand of NZ_MLYN01000026.1, from coordinate 54,281 downwards.
TATGGGCTGGACGCACGACAGTGACGCACCCCGCAACCGCCGCTCGGCCACCGGTCCGGGCACGCCTCAGCGAGGCACTCCGCAACTCGCGGAAGCGGACCTGCGCGTAGGGATCCCGCGCATCCTGCGCCGCCGGGCCCGCTGGGTCTCGGTACGCCTTCGCCACCCGCGCGGCTGACCCCTCGGGCGCCTCTCACCGAGGCGCACCGAGGCTCACAGGGCGCAGCTGTCCGTTCCCACCTCTTCGGTCGCCATGCGACCGCGGTCCGCGTCGGGGCGGATCTCGTCCGCCGTGAGGGCGTAGCCGGTCTCGGCGTCGTCGAGGGACTTGGCGAACACCACGCCGTACACCCGGCCGTCGGGGGTGAGCAGCGGGCCGCCCGAGTTGCCCTGGCGCACCGTCGTGTAGAGCGAGTAGACGTCGCGGCTGACCGTGCCCCGGTGGTAGATGTCCGGGCCGTTGGCCGTGATGCGCCCGCGCACGCGCGCGGCGCGCACGTCGTACGAGCCGTTCTCGGGGAAGCCCGCGACGATCGCGCCCTCCCCGCCGGACGCCTCATGGCCGGAGAACCGCAGCGCGGTCGCCCTCAGGTCCGGTACGTCGAGTACCGCGATGTCGCGCTTCCAGTCGTACAGGACGACCTTGGCGTCGTACCTGCGGCCCACGCCGCCGATCTGCACGGTCGGTGCGTCGACCCCGCCGACCACGTGCGCGTTGGTCATGACGCGGCGGTCGGCGAAGACGAAGCCGGTGCCCTCCAGGACCTTGCCGCAGCTCTGCGCGGTACCGGTGACCTTGACGATGGAGCGCTGGGCGCGGGTGGCGACCGGACTGCCGGCGAGGGCCGGGTCGGGCGGCCGTACGTCGTTGATCGGCTCGTTGGCGAACGGGCTGAAGACCTGCGGGAAGCCGTTCTGCGCGAGGACGGTGGAGAAGTCCGCGAACCAGGTGTCGGCCTGCGCGGGCAGGGCCCGGGAGACCCCGAGCAGCACCTTGGAGCCGCGCACCTCCTTGCCGAGCGTCGGCAGGGTGGTGCCGGCGAGGGCGGAGCCGATCAGCCAGGCGACCAGCAGCATCGCCACGACGTTGACGAGCGCGCCGCCGGTGGCGTCCAGGGCGCGGGCCGGGGACCAGGTGATGTGCCGGCGCAGTTTGTTGCCGAGGTGGGTGGTCAGGGCCTGGCCGACGGAGGCGCAGACGATGACGACGACCACGGCGACCACGGCCGCGGTGGTGCCGACGTTCGCCTTGTCGGTCACGGCGTCCCAGATGACAGGCAGCGTGTACACGGCGACGAGGCCGCCGCCGAGGAAGCCGATCACCGACAGGATGCCGACGACGAAGCCCTGGCGGTACCCCACGATCGCGAACCACACGGCCGCGAGCAGCAACAGGATGTCCAGCACATTCACGGACGACACCCTGTCATGACCGCCAGTCGAGCGGGACCCGCTTCTCTCTGTCCCAGGCGCGCTCCCAGCCCGCGTAGTGCAGCAGGCGGTCGATCACGCCGGCCGTGAAGCCCCACACGAGGGCCGATTCGACCAGAAATGCCGGGCCTCGGTGTCCGCTGGGGTGGATGGCGGTGGCGCGGTTGGCGGGGTCCGTGAGATCCGCCACGGGGACCGTGAAGACCCGTGCCGTCTCGTTCGGGTCGACGACGCCGACCGGGCTGGGCTCGCGCCACCAGCCGAGCACGGGCGTGACGACGAAGCCGCTGACCGGGATGTAGAGCGCGGGCAGCACGCCGAAGAGCTGGACGCCGGACGGGTCGAGGCCGGTCTCCTCCTCGGCCTCGCGCAGCGCGGCTCTGAGCGGCCCGTCGGCGCGCGGATCGCCGTCCTCGGGGTCGAGCGCGCCGCCCGGGAAGGACGGCTGCCCGGCGTGCGAACGCAGGGAGCCGGAGCGCTCCATCAGCAGCAGCTCCGGCCCTTGCTCTCCCTCGCCGAACAGGATCAGCACGGCCGACTTCCGCCCCGAGCCGTTCTCCGGCGGCAGGAAGCGGCTCAGCTGGAGCGGCTCGACCGTCTCGGCCGCCTTCACCACCGGCGCCAGCCAGTACGGCAGCCCGTCCTTGCTGAGCGTCACCGCACCGCCCCGCGCCTCACCGGCCGTCGTCATCGCCCCAGCCCCCTCGCCTCTGCCCGTACAACGCCCGAGGGCCCCGAGATCGTTCCGCCACGCGGCGGGTTCGCTCCGCTCCGTGGCGGGATCGCCGCGTCACGCGGCCCCCAGCGGCGGGGCCGGCCGGCCGCCCGCGTCGAGGTACGCCTGCGGAGGGTTGAGGCGCTGGCCGGGAAAGCCGCCCTTCTCGTACTTCAGCAGCTTCTTCGCCTTCTCCGGGTCGGTCTCGCCCTCGCCGTAGGCCGGGCAGAGCGGGGCGATCGGGCAGGCGCCGCAGGCGGGCTTGCGGGCGTGGCAGATGCGGCGGCCGTGCCAGATGACGTGGTGGGACAGATCGGTCCAGTCGCTCTTCGGGAAGAGCGCGCCGACCGCGGCCTCGATCTTGTCCGGGTCGGTCTCCTCGGTCCACCGCCAGCGCCGTACGAGCCGCTGGAAGTGGGTGTCCACGGTGATCCCGGGCCGCCCGAAGGCGTTGCCGAGCACGACGAACGCGGTCTTGCGGCCGACTCCGGGCAGCTTGACGAGGTCTTCGAGCCGGCCGGGCACCTCGCCGCCGAAGTCCTCGTTGAGGGCCTTGGAAAGGCCTATGACCGACCGGGTCTTGGCCCGGAAGAACCCGCAGGGGCGCAGGATCTCCTCGACCTCCTCCGGGTTCGCGGCGGCGAGGTCCTCGGGGGTCGGGTACGCGGCGAAGAGCGCCGGGGTCGTCTGGTTGACGCGAAGGTCGGTGGTCTGCGCGGACAGCACCGTGGCGACGAGCAGCTGGAAGGGGTTCTCGAAGTCCAGCTCGGGGTGGGCGTACGGGTACACCTCGGCCAGCTCGCGGTTGATGCGGCGGGCGCGGCGGACCAGGGCCGTGCGGGACTCGGCCGCCGGAGCCTTCGCGGCGGCCTTCCTCACCGGTTTCTCGGCAGCCTCCGCCATGGCGGCCGGTTTGACCGTTTTTCCGGTTTTCTTACGGCCGCCGGAGCTCTGTTCGCCCACAGCGGAATCACGACGTACAACCACCCGCTATGCCCCCTTGGCCTGTGCTCTCACCGGTGATTTGGACACCCGGCCAGCCTAGAGCCCGCCACCGACATCCGCCCCGGACCCGGAAGATCGGCCCCCGATTGGACCCCTGACGCTTACCCCGGCACACCTGTGCGGCATCCTTGTGACAGATCACACTGTTTGGACCGTCCGGCAAAATGGGGAGCACGGTCCCCTGGTACACGGGGGAGCAAGATCCCCTGAGCAGGTCGACAAGGGAGAGAACTCGTGGACGACGTTCTGCGGCGCAACCCGCTCTTCGCGGCGCTCGACGACGAGCAGGCCGCGGAGCTCCGCGCCTCCATGAGTGAGGTGACCCTCGCGCGCGGTGACTCACTGTTCCACGAGGGCGACCCGGGTGACCGGCTGTACGTCGTCACCGAGGGCAAGGTCAAGCTGCACCGCACCTCCCCCGACGGCCGCGAGAACATGCTCGCCGTCGTCGGCCCCGGTGAGCTGATCGGCGAGCTGTCGCTGTTCGACCCGGGCCCCCGTACGGCCACGGCGACCGCGCTGACCGAGGTCAAGCTGCTCGGCCTCGGCCACGGCGACCTCCAGCCCTGGCTGAACGCCCGCCCCGAGGTGGCCGGCGCCCTGCTGCGCGCCGTCGCCCGCCGACTGCGCAAGACCAACGACGCCATGTCGGACCTGGTCTTCTCCGACGTCCCCGGCCGCGTGGCCCGCGCCCTGCTGGACCTCTCGCGCCGCTTCGGCGTGCAGTCCGAGGAAGGCATCCACGTCGTCCACGACCTCACACAGGAGGAGCTGGCCCAGCTGGTCGGCGCCTCGCGCGAGACCGTGAACAAGGCCCTGGCGGACTTCGCCCAGCGCGGCTGGCTCCGCCTGGAGGCGCGCGCCGTGATCCTGCTGGACGTGGAACGGCTCGCCAAGCGCTCCCGATAGGTCCCGTGGGCGTCGGGCGCCGGACAGGCGGTGTTCACCGTCCGGTACCCGAAAATCAGCTGCTGCGGACAGGGACAGGCGCGACAGTGGCCGCATGGCTGAAACGATGCGACGTCCCCGTCTCGACGCCCTGCGTCCCGGCCTCGACGACCTGGGCTTCATCGCGCGCGAAGGCTCCCTCGCGCGCGTGCCCGGCGCTTTCCGGCCGGTCGTGGCCGACGCACGCGACCGGGTGATGGACCTCTTCGGGACGCGCCTGCACAGCGCGTACCTCTACGGGTCGATCCCACGCGGCACCGCGCGCGTGGGCCGCAGCGACCTGGACGTGCTCGTCGCCCTGCGGGAGGAGCCGACCGAGGCGGACCGGGAGGCCGTACGGGCGTTGGACAAGGCCGTCGACAAGGAGTTCCCGCAGATCGACGGGGTCGGCACGCTGTTGTCCAGCCGGGACCGGGTGCTGAGCGAGCTGGAGCGGTACGACCTGGGCTGGTTCGTGGCCTGTATGTGCACCCCGCTGCTCGGCGACGACCTCGCCGAGTACCTGCCGCGCTACCGGCCCGACTCCCTGCTCGCCCGTGAGACCAACGGCGACCTGGCGCTGTTCCTGCCCCGCTGGCAGGAGCGGATCGCGGGCGCCGAGGACACCGAGCCGGCCCGGCGCCCCCTCGTGCGCTTCATGTCCCGCCACCTCGTGCGCACCGCCTTCACCCTCGTCATGCCCCGCTGGAACGGCTGGACCAGCGACCTGCACGAGATGGCCGACGCGTTCGGCGGCTACTACCCGCAGCGCGCCGCGCAGCTGCGCACGGCGGCGGAGTACGGCTACGAGCCCGTCGGCGACCCCGAGGTGCTGCGCACGTACGTGGACGACCTCGGCCCCTGGCTCGCCGCCGAGTACACGCGCGTGCACGGCATCAAGGCACCCCGGCCCGATTAGCCGGGGCCGGGAGCCGGGGGCCGGGCTAGATCAGGCCGTGTTCGGTCAGGTAGTCCAGCTGGGCCCGTACCGACAGTTCCGCCGCCGGCCACAGGGAGCGGTCCACGTCGGCGTAGACGTGGGCGACGACCTCGGCGGGGGTGGCGTAGCCGTCCTCGACCGCCGTCTCCACCTGGGCGAGCCGGTGGGCACGGTGGGCGAGGTAGAACTCGACGGCGCCCTGGGCGTCCTCCAGGACCGGCCCGTGGCCCGGCAGGACCGTGTGGACGCCGTCGTCCACCGTCAGGGAACGCAGCCGGCGCAGGGAGTCCAGATAGTCGCCCAGGCGGCCGTCGGGGTGCGCCACGACGGTCGTACCGCGCCCCAGGACGGTGTCGCCGGTCAGCACCGCCCGGTCGGCCGGGAGATGGAAGCTCAGCGAGTCCGCGGTGTGCCCGGGGGTCGGGACGACCCGCAGCTCCAGACCGCCGACGGTGATCACGTCCCCGGCGGCCAGGCCCTCGTCGCCCAGGCGCAGCGCCGGGTCGAGGGCACGCACGCGCGTGCCGGTGAGTTCCGCGAACCGGGCGGCGCCCTCGGCGTGGTCCGGGTGGCCGTGCGTGAGCAGAGTCAGGGCTATGCGCCGGCCGGCCTGCTCGGCGGTGTCGACCACCGCGCGCAGATGGCCGTCGTCCAGCGGGCCCGGATCGATCACCACGGCCAGGTCGGAGCCGGGCTCGGCGACGATCCAGGTGTTGGTGCCGTCCAGGGTCATCGCCGAGGCGTTGGGCGCGAGGACGTTGACGGCCCGTTCGGTGGCGGGGCCGGAGAGCACCGCGCCCCGGGGCTGGCCCGGCAGCGTGCCTGCGTCGGTCATGCGGGGCCTCCTCCGGTCGGACCGGGGGTCGTCGGGACGTGCTTGGTGAACTCCTCGTGCCCCGGCCAGGACAGGACGATCTCGCCGTCCAGCAGACGCGCGGTGGCCATCACCGGCGTCATGTCACGCGCGGGCGCGGCGTCCAGCGCCTCGGCGGCGGTGCCGTACGGCAGCAGCTGCCGCAGGGTGGCGATGGTGGGCGGCATCATCAGCAGCTCGCCCTTGTCGTAACCGGCGGCGGCCTCCCCGGGCCGGATCCACACCGTGCGGTCGGCCTCCGTGGAGGCGTTCCGGGTGCGCTGCCCCTGCGGGAGGACGGCCACGAAGAACCAGGTGTCGTAGCGGCGGGACTCGAACTCCGGGGTGATCCAGCGGGTCCATGCGCCCAGCAGGTCAGAGCGCAGCACCAGGGAGCGCCGGTCGAGGAACTCGGCGAAGGACAGCTCGCGCGCGACCAGCGCGGCCCGGTCCGCCTCCCAGTCCTCCCCGGTGGTGTCGCCGACGACCGAGTCCGCGTCGGGCCCCGCGAGCAGGACACCCGCCTCCTCGTAGGTCTCGCGCACGGCCGCGCACACGATCGCCTGGGCGCCCGCCTCGTCGACGCCGAGCCGCTGCGCCCACCACGCGCGCACGGGGCCCGCCCAGCGCACCTGACGGTCGTCGTCACGCGGGTCGACACCGCCCCCGGGATACGCGTACGCGCCTCCGGCGAAGGCCATGGAGGCGCGTCTGCGCAGCATGTGGACGACCGGACCGGCCCCGGTGTCTCTCAGGAGCAGCACGGTGGCCGCGCGCCGGGGGGACACCGGGGTGAGGGTGCCGTCCGCGAGCGCGCGGATGCGGTCCGGCCACTCCGGGGGGTACCACTGACCGTTCGCCATGGCCGGAGGCTATCCCGTGCAGTGCGAATGTTCGAGAGGTACCCGAGGTCAGCGGGCCTACGGAAGCAGCTCGACCTGGATCTCGACCTCGACCGGCGCGTCCAGCGGCAGCACCGCGACGCCGACCGCGCTGCGCGCGTGCACGCCCTTCTCGCCGAGCACCTCGCCGAGCAGTTCGCTGGCGCCGTTGACGACACCGGGCTGCCCGGTGAAGTCGGACGCGGAGGCGACGAACCCGACGACCTTCACCACGCGCGCGATGCGGTCGAGGTCACCGGTGACGGACTTCACGGCGGCCAGCGCGTTCAGCGCGCACACGCGGGCGAGGTCCTTGGCCTCCTCCGCCGTCACCTCGGCGCCCACCTTGCCGGTGACCGGCAGCTTGCCCTCGACCAGCGGCAGCTGGCCCGCGGTGTACACGTACACACCGGTCTGCACGGCCGGCTGGTACGCGGCCAGCGGCGGTACGACGTCCGGCAGGGTCAGGCCCAGTGCGGCCAGCTTGGCCTCGACCGTGCTCATGCCTGCTTCTCCCGCTTCAGGTAGGCCACGAGCTGCTCGGCGTTGGGCCCGGGCACGACCTGGACGAGTTCCCAGCCGTCCTCGCCCCAGGTGTCCAGAATCTGCTTCGTGGCATGGACGAGCAGCGGCACGGTTGCGTATTCCCACTTGGTCATGGGCCGACTGTAGCCGCTGTGCCGGGAGCGGCTGTGACCTGCGTTATCCACAGCCTCCCGCGTGAGTGTCGGCCGGACTGGTTAGTCTCGAAGGCGTGAGCAGGCTCCAGGTCGTCAGCGGCAAGGGCGGGACCGGAAAGACGACGGTCGCCGCCGCACTCGCGCTGGCCCTCGCGACCGAGGGGAAGCGGACGCTTCTCGTGGAGGTCGAGGGCCGGCAGGGCATCGCCCAGCTCTTCGAGACGGAGGCGTTGCCGTACGAGGAGCGGAAGATCGCGGTCGCTCCGGGCGGCGGGGAGGTGTACGCGCTCGCGATCGATCCGGAACTGGCCCTGCTGGACTACCTCCAGATGTTCTACAAGCTGGGTGGAGCCGGCCGGGCCCTGAAGAAGCTCGGCGCCATCGACTTCGCCACCACCGTCGCCCCGGGCATCAGGGACGTCCTGCTGACCGGCAAGGCGTGCGAGGCGGTGCGCCGCAAGGACAAGAGCGGGAGGTTCGCGTACGACTACGTCGTCATGGACGCCCCGCCGACGGGCCGCGTCACCCGCTTCCTGAACGTCAACGACGAGGTGGCGGGCCTCGCGAAGATCGGCCCGATACACAATCAGGCGCAGGCCGTGATGCGGGTGCTGAAGTCCCCGGAGACAGCCGTGCACCTGGTGACGCTGCTGGAGGAGATGCCGGTCCAGGAGACCGCCGACGGCATCGCCGAGCTCCGCGCGGCCCGGCTCCCGGTGGGCCGCGTCATCGTGAACATGGTCCGGCCCCAGGTGCTGGACGCGGCCGACCTGGAACTCGTACGGACCGTGGGACGTTCTTCGGTCGCACAGGCCCTCTCGGCCGCGGGGCTCGGCGGGGCCCGGCGCGGCGGTCACGCGGAGAAGCTGGTGGACCCGCTGCTGCGGCAGGCATCGGAGTACGCCGAGCGGTACGCACTGGAGCAGGAGCAGCGCGCGGTCCTCGGCGAGCTGGACCTGCCACTGGGCGAACTGCCGCTGCTGGCCGAGGGCATGGACCTGGCGGGGCTGTACGAGCTCGCCACCGAGCTGCGGAAGCAGGGGTTGTCATGAGTCCGGACCCGGCCGAGGCCCCCGAGACGGCTCCCGAGGCGTCCGAGACGGCTCCCGAGGCGTCCGAGACCGCTGAGGGGCCCGAGCGGGCGCGCGCTCTCGTCCCCGCGCGCGTGCTGGAGGTCGACCCGCTGCTGGACGACCCGAAGACCCGGATCGTGGTGTGCTGCGGCTCGGGCGGCGTCGGCAAGACGACGACCGCGGCGGCGCTCGGCCTGCGGGCCGCCGAGCGGGGCCGTAAGGTCGTCGTGCTGACCATCGACCCGGCCCGCCGGCTGGCCCAGTCGATGGGCATCGACTCCCTCGACAACGTCCCGCGCCGGGTCAAGGGCACCGAGGGCGACGGCGAACTGCACGCCATGATGCTCGACATGAAGCGCACCTTCGACGAGGTCGTGGAGGCGCACGCGGACTCCGAGCGGGCGGCCGCGATCCTGGCCAACCCCTTCTACCAGTCACTCTCGGCGGGCTTCGCGGGCACGCAGGAGTACATGGCGATGGAGAAGCTGGGGCAGCTGCGCGCGAAGGACGAGTGGGACCTGATCGTGGTCGACACCCCGCCGTCCCGCTCCGCGCTGGACTTCCTGGACGCGCCCAAGCGGCTGGGCTCCTTCCTGGACGGCCGCCTCATCCGCCTGCTGACGGCCCCCGCCAAGCTGGGCGGCCGCGCGGGCATGGCCTTCCTCAACGTCGGCATGTCGATGATGACCGGCACGCTGGGCAAGCTGCTGGGCGGTCAACTGCTGAAGGACGTCCAGACGTTCGTGGCCGCGATGGACACCACCTTCGGCGGCTTCCGCACGCGCGCGGACGCCACGTACAAGCTGCTCCAGGCGCCCGGTACGGCGTTCCTGGTGGTCGCGGCGCCGGAGCGGGACGCGCTGCGCGAGGCGGCGTACTTCGTGGAGCGGCTGGCCGCGGAGCGGATGCCGCTGGTCGGCCTGGTGCTCAACCGCGTGCACGCGAGCGGGGCCGACGAGCTGTCGGCCGAGCGGGCGCTCGCCGCCGCGGAAAATCTTGAGGACCCCCGCATTGTCGATCAGGGGGGCGGGAAAGCTGGACTTCGTAACTCTCCCGACACGTACGGCAGTTCACAATCTCCCGCATCATCTCCCGCAGCCGAGGCCGCGAGCGGCACCCCTGCTTCCGAAGAAGGCTCCCCCGCCGACGCGGAGCGCCCCGTCGACCGGCTCACCGCGGGTCTGCTGAGACTGCACGCCGACCGCATGCAACTGCTCGCGCGCGAGCGGCGCACGCGCGGCCGTTTCGCCGCCCGTCACCCCGAGGTGGCGGTCGTCGAGGTGCCCGCGCTGCCCGGTGACGTCCACGACCTCACGGGCCTGCGCGACATCGGCACGCGGCTGGCCGCGGGTGCCCGGGCGCAGGGCGCCGCGGGTGAGCGATGAGCAAGGGCGTGACAAGCATCGCGCCAAGGGCAAGGCGCCGTACACGCGCAGGCAGATGAGCGCATACGGATGACGCGCGCGGACGCAGAACACCCCCCGGCGGAGCCGCGGGCCATGCCCGCAGACACGCGGGACCGCACATCAGCCAACGCGAGGCGTCTCTCATGGCGAGGCGGGCCGCAGGCCGATCGTGGCGTCCCCAGGTCCAGACCCGATCGGCGCTTGCCGGCCCTATGCCTCGTAATCCCTCTGGCCCCGTAGCCCTGTAGCTCTCTGGCCCTACAGCCCCCTGGCAGTGGCCATGGCCGTGGCCGCGGTCTGACGGTGTTCCTCCGGGCGTGTGCCGGAGGGACATGCCCTCAGCTGACGGCCGCGTAGTGCTCGTACACCTCGTCACTGTCGAGGGGCACGATTCCGGTGCCGCGCTCGTACTCCGAGCGGGCCGTCTCCAGCAGCCTGCGCCACGAAGTCACCGTGGGCCGCCGGCGCAGCAGTGCGCGGCGCTCCCGCTCCGTCATGCCTCCCCACACGCCGAACTCGACGCGGTTGTCCAGCGCATCGGCCAGGCACTCGGTGCGTACCGGACATCCGGTGCACACCGCCTTGGCCCTGTTCTGCGCTGCTCCTTGAACGAACAGTTCATCCGGATCGGTAGTGCGGCAGGCAGCCTGCGCACTCCAGTCGGTTACCCAGCCCATACCGGCGCCGTCCTCTCCCGAATCGAGGCTCCCCCACGGCGGCAGCGGCATATTCACCGCCGCCAGTTGAGGACGTTACGGAAGGTGGGGACAGCGCAACACCCCCTTCGGGCCCAATCTTGAATGGCCCGAACGGACTATGGGTAAGCGGCAGATCACCCGCGGGAGTGAGCTGGCGACATACACGACCATCCCGGCAAACCAGGACAGCTGCGGTGCGCTACATCGGGCACCGGATGACACACGAGGCGGATTCGGACACGTGCCCCTCAGAGAACCGGACACGTCCCCGTGGAAAAACCGGGATACGACCGGAACGATTCGGGGTCGCCGGACGTATTGATACGTGACCGCACTGCTGTGACAGTTGAGAGCAGCTTAGGCCAAGGCCTACGCGCGTGTCCGGCGATTGAGAAGGTAGACGTCTCGCTTTGCCGTGCCGTGACGCGGGTGCTCCATCGGAACGCTCGGAAGTACGGATTAGGCTGCCCTCATGCCAAAGAAGCGCTCGGGTGGTGGTCTGTCGCCAACGCAGCAGGCCGCCAAGTTCCTCGGTGTCAGTGTGCTCGCCGGAGCCGTGATGGCGGGCATCGCACTGCCCGCGGCCGGCGCGCTCGGCCTCGTGGCCAAGGGGTCGGTCCAGAGCTTCGACGAGATCCCGGCCAACCTCAAGAGCCCCCAGCTGAGCCAGCGCACGACGATCCTGGACAACCGGGGGAACCAGATCGCGTCGGTCTACTCCCGCGACCGCACGGTGGTCGACCTCAAGGACATCTCGCCGTACATGCAGAAGGCGATCGTCGCGATCGAGGACTCGCGCTTCTACCAGCACGGCGCGATCGACCTGAAGGGCGTGCTGCGCGCGCTGAACAAGAACGCGCAGAGCGGCGGGGTCGCCCAGGGCGCCTCCACGCTCACCCAGCAGCTGGTGAAGAACTACTTCATCGAGGAGGCCGGCGACGACCCGACGAAGGTCGCCGAGGCCACCCAGCAGACCATCGGCCGCAAGATCCGCGAGCTGAAGTACGCGATCCAGATCGAGGACCAGCTCGGCAAGAAGAAGATCCTTGAGAACTACCTGAACATCACCTTCTTCGGCGAGCAGGCCTACGGCGTCGAGGCCGCCGCCGAGCGGTACTTCTCCAAGCACGCCAAGGACCTGAACCTGCAGGAGTCGGCGCTGCTCGCGGGCATCGTGCAGTCCCCGAGCCGCTACGACCCGGGCAACGACGAGGCGGAGGCCACCAAGCGCCGCAACACCGTCCTGCAGCGCATGGCCGAGGTCGGCGACATCTCCCAGAAAGAGGCCGACCAGGCCAAGGAGACGCCGCTCGGGCTGCACCCGAGCCAGCCGAAGAACGGCTGCATCACCGCCGTCCGCGGCGCCGGCTTCTTCTGCGACTACGTGCGCGACGTCGTCCTGACCGACCCGGCCTTCGGCAGGACCAAGGAGGTCCGGGCGAAGCTGTGGAACCAGGGCGGTCTGACGATCCGTACGACGCTCGACCCGCAGGCCCAGGACTCCGTCCAGGCGTCCGTCAAGAACCACGTCTACCAGACCGACCCGGTGGCCACGGCCGCCACCATCGTCGAGCCCGGGACCGGCAGGATCCTGGCGATGGGCCAGTCCCGCCCGTACGGCTTCGGCAAGAACGAGACGCAGATCAACCTGTCCGTGAACGAGAACATGGGCGGCGGCGCCGGCTACCAGCCCGGTTCGACGTTCAAGCCGATCGTCGCGGCGGCCGCGATCGAGGGCGGCAAGCCCCCGACGCAGCAGTACTCGTCGCCGTACGAGATGCCGTACCCGAGCCCCGTGCAGGCGTGCGACGGCAAGGTCTGGCGCAACGACCCGAACAACCCGGCCAAGCTCACGAACGAGAACGAGTCCGAGCGCGGCCCGATGGGCATGAAGGAGGCGACCGCCAAGTCGGTCAACACCTACTACGTGCAGCTGATAAGCGACATCGGCATCTGCCCGGTGACGCAGATGGCGCAGAAGATGGGCGTGGCCCGCGCCGACGGCCGCAAGATCGACCAGGCCCCCTCCATCGCGCTCGGCACCCAGGAGATGTCCCCGCTGACGATGGCGAGCGCGTACGCCACCTTCGCCTCGCGCGGGACGTACTGCACCCCGGTCGCCATCACGTCGATCACCCAGAAGGTCGGCAGCGCGGAGAAGTCGCTGCCGGTGCCGAAGACGTCCTGCTCGCGCGCGATGTCCGAGAAGACCGCGGACACGGTCAGCACGCTCCTCAAGGGCGTGGTCGAGGACGGCACGGGCCAGGAGGCCGGCCTCGGCGACCGCCCGAGCGCGGGCAAGACGGGTACGACGGACCAGCGCTACGCGGCCTGGTTCGTCGGCTACACCCCGAACATGGCGGGCGCGGTCTGGGTCGGCGACCCGGCCCACAAGCGCCAGATGACCAACATCACCATCGGCGGCGTCCCGTACGACAAGGTCTACGGCGGCCAGGTGCCCGGCCCGATCTGGCGCGACATGATGACCGGCGCGCTGGCGGGCAAGCCCGCCCCGGACTTCCACCTGATCGACATCCCCGACGACAACAAGGGAAAGGGGGACGGTCAGGGAAAAGGCCGAGGGGGGGCCAACGGGGGCAGGAACGGGGGCAACACGGGGCTGATCGGCGGCCTGATCGGCGGGCTGACAAACGGCGGCACCGCTGACGGCGGCACCACGGGCGCCACGACCGGCGGCCCCGCCCCCACCCCGACCTTCTCCCTGCCCGGCGGCTTCATCCAGGGCCAGGGCAACGGCGGGACCAACGGAACCGGGAACGGCGGCGTCTTTCCCTAGGCGAACCGTGACCGGCAGGTATGTGTATGCATACGGCGGCGGGGCCGCACCCTGGAGAAAAGGGGTGCGGCCCCGCCGCCGTACTCGATCACCCGGTCGTTCGGTCCCGGTCCGGCCGGTCGACTCAGCCCTGGAGCAGCTGCTGCTTGACCGCGGCGGCGACGCGGCCGCCCTCGGCCTGGCCGGCCACCTTCGCGTTCGCGATCTTCATGACGGCGCCCATGGCCTTCGGGCCCTCCGCGCCGCCGGCCTTCGCCTCGGCCACGGCCGCGGCGACGATCGCGGTCAGCTCCTCGTCCGACAGCTGCTTGGGCAGGTACCCGGCGAGGACCTCGCCCTCCGCCTTCTCCCGCTCCGCCGACTCGGCACGGCCGCCCTGCGCGAAGGCGTCGGCCGCCTCACGGCGCTTCTTCGCCTCGCGGGTGATCACCTTGAGGACCTCGTCGTCGGACAGCTCCCGCTTCTCCTTGCCCGCGACCTCCTCCTTGGTGATCGCGGCGAGCGTCAGCCGGAGCGTCGAGGAGCGCAGCTCGTCACGCTCCTTGATCGCGGCGTTGAGGTCGTCGTGGAGCTTCGACTTGAGCGTGGTGGTCATGAGGTCGATTGTCGCAGGTGTGCGGCGGCGAACGCCCGTTGTTTTAGCCGCCCGCCCGTCTTCCCGCCCTCCGCGGGTCTGACACGATGGGCGTATGCGCGCGCGATACGGAGTACCCCTGGGAATCATGGCGGCAGGCGCCGCCGGTCTGGCGTACGCGGCGGGCTTCGAGGCCCGCTCCTTCCGCCTGCGACGGGTGACGGTGCCGGTCCTCCCGCCGGGCATGCGCCCGCTGCGCGTGCTCCAGGTCTCGGACATCCACATGGTCGGCGGCCAGCGCAAGAAGCAGCGCTGGCTCCAGTCGCTGGCGGGCCTGCGCCCGGACTTCGTGATCAACACCGGCGACAACCTCTCGGACCCCGAGGGCGTCCCCGAGGTCCTGGACGCACTCGGCCCCCTGATGGAGTTCCCGGGCGCGTACGTCTTCGGCTCCAACGACTACTACGGCCCCAAACTCCGCAACCCCGCCCGCTACTTGATGGAGAGGACGAGCGGCCGGCACGGTCTGAACGGCAACAAGCCGGCGGTGGGCGCCATCCACAACCCGTGGGAGGACCTGCGCGACGGCTTCGACTCGGCGGGCTGGCTGAACCTGACGAACACGCGGGGCGTGCTCAAGGTCGAGGGCGTGTCGATCGAGTTGACGGGCCTGGACGACCCGCACATCAAGCGCGACCGCTACGCCCATGTCGCCGGCGGCCCCTCGGGGACGTACGACTTCTCCTTCGGGGTGGTCCACGCGCCGTACCTGCGCACGCTGGACGCCTTCACGGCGGACGGCTACCCCCTGATCCTGGCCGGCCACACCCACGGCGGCCAGCTCTGCATCCCCTTCTACGGTGCCCTGGTCACCAACTGCGACCTCGACACGGACCGCGTGAAGGGCCTGTCCACGCACACGGCGGAGGGCAACACCTCCTACCTCCACGTCTCGGCGGGCTGCGGCACCAACCGCTACACCCCGGTCCGCTTCGCGTGCCCGCCGGAGGCGACACTGCTGACGCTGGTGGGACACGAGCGGGAGTAGGCAACCGGCGGGGGCGGAGGGACCTCCGGGACGAGCGAGGCCGGCGAAGGCCCATGAGTCCCGCCCTGCGGTGTAACCCGATCGGCCCAACCCGCATGGTCCACCCTCACCCCCGCTCCTAGCGTGAGGGCATGACCGCACCGATACCCAGGGACATCCCGGACCTGCCCGCGGTCCCGGGCCCGCCCCTGCTGCTGCCCGCCCCGGTCCCGGCGACGGCCGTGGTGGCCCCGGTCCGCCGCCCCGTGGTCGCGCTCTTCCGCCTCCTGATCGCCCTGGCGGCGGGCGGCGGCGTGGCCCTGGAGCTCCTGCTGGGCAGCCCGGCCCGCGTCCTCAGCTACTTCAGCGTCCAGACGAACATCCTGCTGGCCGTGGTCATGCTGCTGTCGGCGGCACGGACCTGGCGGGCCCGCCGCCCGCTGCCGTCCGCAGTGACAGGCGCCACACTTCTCTACGCCGTGATCACGGCGCTGGTCTACCACCTGCTCCTCGCCCACACGACGCCCCCGTTCTCCATGACCGGCGCGACGACGGCACCGGCCCGCTGGCACGGCCAGTGGGCGACCCTCCAGATCCTCCACACGGTGATCCCGGCGGCGGTCGTGCTGGACTGGCTGCTGCTCACCCCGTCGGCCCGCCTGCACCTGCGCCAGGCCGCGGCCTGGCTCCTCTACCCCCTGGCCTACCTGGCCTTCTATCTGATCCGAGCAATGTTCCTCGCCCCCTCGAACCCCGCCCGCTACCTCTACCCCTTCCTCGACGCCGGCGCCCACGGCTACCGCGGCGCCCTGGCCAACGCCCTCCTCCTGGGCCTCGCGATCTACGGCCTGGCCGTTCTCCTGGTGGCCCTGGACCACACCCGCCCCACACCGGTCCGCCGCCGCGTCTAAACCGGATTTCGTCTACAGCCACCGGTGGGCTAAAGTAAACGACGTCGCCGCGAGAAGCAGCGACACCGGGGTGTAGCGCAGCTTGGCAGCGCGCTTCGTTCGGGACGAAGAGGTCGTGGGTTCAAATCCCGCCACCCCGACGCCGTAGTACCAGGTCAGGGGCCTGATCCACCGAGTGGATCAGGCCCCTGAGTGGTTCCTGGAGATCGTTTGGGAGAAATCTGGGAGAAGATCTTGGTCGGCTTCTCCCAGAGGGCGCCAGCTGCCCCCAACTGATCACCACGCCACTGAACCTCGCTCATGTGCGCGTTCGTGAACTCGGCCCATGCGCCCCGGAGCCGCGCGACTGATCCGCATCGGCAAAACCAGCCGAACATTAGACGACTACGGTCACGTAAGGACCAATCGCGATCCAAGTTTGGTCGCAAGGCATCATCCTGCGCCTGGACAGGCGCCGCCAGGGGCAGCCACGCGAGCATGGCCTCCACAGTCGTGCACGAGAACGCGGTGCAGCGGAAGGTGAAGCCCATGGCCAAGCTCACGGAAGAGCAGCGTCGGCAGCGAGCTGCCAAACGCGCTCTGCGCTCGGCACTCGATGCCGAAGCGGATGACCGGCGTCGCCGTGAGCGGGATGAACGGTGGAAGCGGGAAGGTACGCGCCTCAGCTGGGCGGAGTACGTGGCAGGTGAGCCGTGTCGGGGTTGTGGACAGCCCATGAAGGACGGGCTGGGGAGCTGGCCGCCCCTCATGAAATTGTCCGAGTCTGAGAAGCGAGAGTACGAGGAAGCCGACCGGGGGTTCCGCGAGCGGCACGTCGACTGCCGGAATGGTCGGTGGACCATCAGCGGTTCCCGGGCGGCACATTGCTGCTTCTGTTGCCCGCCGCCACCGATGAGTCCGAAGCAGATCGAGAGGCTCGACAGGTTGATCGCTTCCTGGCCCTCACGCGAGGAACGCAAGAAAGACCTCGACACCTGGAACCTCACCCTCCGATGCGATCACGTGGTGCCACACATTCAGCATCGCGATCACACCTACGTTTCCACCCACGTCGTCGACTGCCCGGAATGCGGGGAGCGTCGCGGAGTGGTGAGCAGTGAGCGAGTGGGGCCCGCGTACAGCGATGACGGGACCATCCGTGAACGTTCGGCAGCGGCTCGGGAGCGGCTCGCACAGGATCTGTCGGCTGCCGAGGCGAAGCTGGCGCGTCAGCAGAAGAACGCGGTAGCGACCCAACGGCGTATAACCGAGCTCAAGGAAATGCTCGGCAATGAGTCCTGACGGAGCGAAGCGCAGTTGGCGTCGTCAGGTCATTACCCAGTATCGGTTGCGGTGGGTTACTGACCGGGTGTGATCTGTCCCCATGCAGAGATGGGCGGCGCTCAACGAACGGCAGCTAACAGTCCTGAAGCGCATCGGTGCCGGCAGTGAGCCGGTGACGTCCAAGGACTCCGGCCTGGCGACCACGGTGTACGCATTGCGCGGCCGGGGCCTCGTCACGACACCGCGTGAGAACGGTGTGTGGCGTGCTGAGATCACGGAAGCCGGTTCTTACTACCTGGAGCACGGGCATCACCCCGACCTGCCGGACAGGGAACGCACGGCACTGCAGCTTCCGTCGATGGCATCGACACCTGCCAAGAACAAGCGTCCGGAAGCAGACTCCGCACCCGCGAAGGCGAAGACAGAATCTCCAACCCGAGCGAGCGCCCCCACCCAGCCGTCGCCGAAAAAACACACCGACATCACCGCTGAGAAACTCATCGCCCAGATCCGCGCCTCAGGCGGCACCCTTCGCATCGAAGATCCGGACGACGAGCTGCGAGCCGCCTACCGGCGTGGGATCGACGCCGCCAAGCGGCAGAAGGCCGTACCAGCAGGTCACCACCTCCGATACACGGGCAGGACCAACGGCAGCGGCGATCTCGTCGTTCAGCTGGCCGACGACAACGACCCGGACGAGACCTCGTGGAACCGTGAGCGGCTCAAGCGCAGCCGGACGCTCACCGACGTGGACGCCATCATCAGCACGGTCCGGCAAGATCCCGTGGCCTTGGAGGTATGCACGGCTGCCCTGCCTCGTGCCCTGGACCTCATCCGCGCACTGGCCGAGGAGGCGCTGTCACGAGGGCATCGCTTCTCCGTGAACAAGAAGCGGCGCCACCCACACCCACATGTACAGGTCGACGGCCATACCTGGGAGTTGACGTTCAAGGAGGAGCAGGAGCAGAAGCCCCACGTCCCCACGGCTGAGGAACTTCGGCAGCGGAAGGTCTACAGCTGGCAGCGTGTGACGCCCAAGTACGACTCGGTGCCGTCGGGCCGGCTGACGCTGGAGGCACGGGCGAGCAGCTACGGCACGCCCATCCAGTGGTCCGACACCAAGCGTGGCCGCACCCTGGAGAAGCAGATCGGCACGGTCTTCAAGGACCTTGAGGCGAGGGCCGAAGCCAGCCGTCAAGCCCGCCGTGCCTGGGAAGAAGAGCAGAAGAAGCGCGAGGAGCAGCGGAAGCGCGAGGAAGTCGAGAAGAGAGCCAAGTGGGAGAAGGCGATGCGCAACGCCCGGGCCAAGGCCCAGGACGCGCATCGCGAAAGGACGTTCCGGGACGGCCTGGAGCGGTGGCACGTCGCCGAGGACATCAGGGCCTTCTGTGCAGCGCTGGAGAAGTCGGCTGCGGCGGACAGCGATCCCGTACAGGCCGAACGGCTCACACAGTGGATCCGCTGGGGTCGCATGAGGGCGGAGGAGATCGACCCCACGCGTGGTTCCGACGGATTCGGGACCGAGGAGTTCGACACCGATCCCGCTCCCGAGGACCTCAGGCCGTTCCTGGGCAAGTGGAGCCCGCACCGCCCTGAGGAAGAGTTCCGCTACAGCACCCCGCCACCCCAGCGTCCGCCAGTCACGGAGATTGCTCGGGATGAAGGCTGGAGATATGGACGCCAAGGTCCCGCTCAATGGTGGCGGCGATGACGCCGTGGCCTCGGTCCCGGAGTGCCTTGGTGGCCCGTTCGATCAGTTCGCCCAGCCGGATCACCTCGGCGCGCAGGGCAACCAGTTCGTCGTAGCGCTCGGCCTTCTCCTGGCCGTACCACTCCTCCAACGTCCGCAGAAGTGACTCCTCTGCGCGGCGCTGCTTGTCGTTGAAGCGGCGGTTCCAGGAGTACTGGGTGTACTGGTCCTAGGCGAGCACCTCGTGTCGCCGGGCCACCTCTTCGAGTACGTCGTCCGCCAGTTTCTCGGCCACACGGCGTGCGAGGCGCTGGGTGACCGGCCACGGCGCGATACACCGGCCGTCGCGGTCTTCGAAGAGCAGTGGGGCCGCGCGCAACTCCTGGGCGTCGAGCTCCAGCCAGGCGGCAGTTCCTTCGAGGTCCTTGATCTCCAAAACGCCGGCGTCCGCCTTGCCACGCCTCAGCCGGACTCTGTTCTTCGGCTTGACGAGGCCGAATACGATCCGGGCTGCTTCCAGTTCGGTGCTGCCGCGCACTACACATGACGCCTCGGCTGCGGCCGCCTCCCGCTCGTCGTCCGCCCGGAACACACTGACCTGGCTCCATGGCACCACAAGCGTGCCCGGGTTCACCCACTCCTGTACGCCGGCTTCCTCACCGTCGAGGAACCGCACATGGACATCTCCGTAGCGGCGCGGCCCTCCAATCCGTACGATCTCCACGCGGTGGACCGGCATACCGATCGCCTTGGGGCTGGGCCGATACGCCCATTGCTCATCCGCCTCCATGAAGGCCATTCAGCCAGAGTCCCTGTCGTGAGACCAGTGGACTTGACAAGCACTGTCCACGATGTCGGCGAGCGTGGGCACATTCGTGTGGAGCACCGCCCACGGGGTACGTCCACGGGGTGTCCGGCTTGCTGATAGATCAGGCGAGCAGACAGGGCAGGCTGCGCATCCGGGCATAGCCCAGACGTGAGTTGCTGCGGAGGCCAACTGAGGGCGGGTCGGTCAGCCGAGGCGCCGACCAGGCGTCCTCCATCGTGAGGGGGACACGAGTCCTGTCCCTCAGCGCTCCTCTGGCTGTCGGTCCACGCTCCCCAACCACAGCACGTCGCGCGCTCGGGTCATGGCCACGAAGAGCTGGTTGCGGTACAGCTCGTTGCGCTCGCGTTCGGTTTCCGAAGGTTCACCATCGGGTGTGCGGGGTCCGTTCGCCAAGGCCGCGTCGTGCTCCGGGAGGTAGACGCGCTTGAACTCCAACCCTTTGGCTCGGCGGTAGCTGCCGAGTTTGACCGCGTCGACGGGGCGGCCGTTGTAATGCTCCAGCAGACACACAGGGATGCCTGCCTGTTCGAGGAGCCGTTGGTAATGGCTGATGGCGCGCATCGACGGGCACAGCACCGCGGTGTCCGCGTGGGCTCCGGGCCGCAGGTCGCGCAGGGCCTCCAGGAGGGCCTGGTCGTGCTCGGCTGGTGTCGGCTTCGAAACACGTATCACGTCGCCGTTGTGATACGTGAGATCAACATCTCGGCGGCCTGGCGTACGCATCCCGTCGATGTCCTCGAAGGAGTCCTCGGCGACGACGGTGAGCGCCGCGTCGAGGATCGCCTTGCTGTTGCGGTAGTTGGTACGCAGCACTTGTCCGCGGTCACCACGGATGTCGATGCCGGCGTCGGAGAGACGGAAGCCCCCTGGATAGACGGCCTGCTGGCCGTCACCGACCAGCAGCAGTCCGTTGGGCGCATCGCCCACGAGGGCATGCAGGAGCTGTACGCCGACCAAGGTCAGGTCCTGGACCTCATCGACGATTACTGCTGCGTAACGGTGCTGTGCTGTGCTGCGTCGCGCTTCTGCCAGGGCGAGGGAGAGGACATCATTGAAGTCGTGCACGCCGCGCTCGATGCGGAGCGCTTCGTACGCCTCGTACAGAGTCCAGACGGCCTGTCGATGCGGACGCCGCAGACTCGCGCGCCGGCGTCGGCGGGGCACCGTGGCGTACTCCTCGAAGGACGCGATGCCACGCCCCTTGATGACGTGGTCGATCTCCTCCTTCCAGTAGCCCGGGGCCGGATCGATCTCGGTCAGGGCGCTGTCCCTGCCGACGTGCTTCCAGGCGAGGCTGAAAGCGGTCTGGGCCTTGTCTCCGTGCAGCCTGACGGAGACATCGTGGTCGTGCAGGAACTCCCGAGCCCAGGAGTGCAGACTGCGGAAGTCGACCCTGTCGGCCACTGCGGGAGCCATCGTCTTGAGGAAGGTGGCCTGCACCCGCGGGAGGTTGTTGGCGAAGGTGACGTACAGGAGTCGGCCGGTGGTGCGCTGGGCGAGGTGTGCCGCGCGGTGCAGGCCGACGACGGTCTTGCCCGTGCCCGCCGGGCCGCTGATCCGTGCCGGACCGGCCCAGTTGCGGCGTACCAGAGCCACCTGGTCGGGGTGGAGGAAGGTCATCCACTGCTCGATCGGGGCCCGCAGCGCTTCCTCCAAGGCCGCGTCACGCAGTCCGTCGAGGTCGAACAGGCCGTCGGAGAAGTCTTCTTGGGACTGTGCCGGAGGCGGGGACGGTGCCGTTTGTGTCACCGACGATCCCTCATAGTCGGGGAAGACCCGCTCCAGATGGTCGGCGATCGCACGTACGGATTCGGCACGAAGTCGACTGCGCTCCGACAGCAGAGCTGGCCCGACCTCATGCTCCCCCAGTAGCCGGATCCTGCCCAGGCCAGCATCGACGCGATGCCCCGCGAAGACCATGAGGGGTTGAACCGCGACCGGCGACATCCCCAGGGACGCCACCGCCGACTCGGCCGCCTTGGTCACATCCAGGAGCTTGGCCGCGTGCGCATCACGGGCCTCGCCGTCGGCGCGGAGCCCTCCGTGCGAAGTCACCGGTGCAGAGTTCCAGTTCTTGACGGCTACGACGAACACACCGCCGGGACCGACCAACAGCATGTCCGCGTTGGCTGCCCTGCTTCCCGGCCACCTGCGGTCCACCAGTAACCGCCACCCGCGCGCCGTGAGGACCAACAACTGGGCGGCGACCCTGCGTTCACCCTCACCGGCGGCTTCCCAACGGCGCGCCTGCTGCCGGGCCGCCTCCCACTGCTCCCTCAGCATCCGTTCCTGCCGCCGCGCCTCCTGCGCCCGCCGCGACGCCGAACCACCAGCCCCCATGCCCCACTCCCTCGTACGCAGAGTAGCGATCTTAAGACGATCAGCGATGGACGGGACAGGGGGCACGACCGACAAGGTTCGACCGCGCCGGACGACTTCAGCCATGCCTGCGGTCATCGGAGACACGGAGTTGAAGCCAACGCGCCGTAGACCACCCAGCACCGGCAGTACTGCGCCGCCGTGGCCGATCAGAGATTCCACGGTGGGCGAGGGGCCTGGCCACTGGCCAGAACCTGGAGTCCCGCTTGTCGGAGGTGGCCGGCTCATCGTGAACGGGCGTCTCACTACTGCGCGTACGCGAATTCAAGTCGGCGCTCATGGCGCCGGCCAACAGCGCACTCCGCAGAGGAACACCGAGATGGAGCCCGACAGGAGCCACAGCATGCTCTTGAACGGGGAACGGGTAGCCGTCGCCACCCGGACCTGGTGACGGCCCGGTTTGAAGGAAGCACGACGTTGCCACGGCCCGATGTCTCCGCACCTGGCCGGGGCGACGCAGCCACAGCACGAGTGCTCGCAACAGGCGGATGGCGCCTGCGCGACCGCGACGACGCCCGGTCGTGCCCTGGCGCCCGGGGCGCCGGCGACCGGATCACGCTCCACAGGCGTGTCTGGGGCGACCGACGTTGCCGTAGGTGACCCAACGGCCTTTTTGTTCTGGGGTCCTGACCGGAACCTTCAGTTCGGTCGCGCGCGCCGTCATGCCCTCGTGGCTCGCAGCTCATATCGCCACGCAGCGGAGGTGAGCCGCCGCTGGGGCCGATGAGGCGGCGGCTGTCAGGACGGTCGGGTAGCTGCCCCGCTTCCGCGTTTCAGGTGTTCGTTGATGTGCCGCAGGCGTTGCCAGGCGACGGGGTCGGTGCCGTCGCCGAGCGGGTAGTGCAGGCCGGGGCGAGCGGCTGGGCCGAGTTGGGTGGGGGTGTTGTCCGGCAGGGCGTTGCGGGCATGGCTGAGGCCGAGGTCGGCCACGGCGTCCGGGCCGAGAGCGAGAGAGACCGGGATCGGCGGTGGTTCGTAGTGGGCCGGCGTGGTCAGGTCCGCGCGCGCCGCACGGAGTTCACTGATCATGGTGGCGAGGTCATGCCTGGCCGCGAGGGACTCGGCGAGCTTGGGCAGCAGCTCGATCGGTGCTCTCTCGTCGGCGGCATAGCCGAGAGCCAGGGTGATCTGCTCCTCTACGCCCTCTCGCGTGTGCGCGATACGGAAGGCGGCGATTGCAGGACGGTCGGCGGTGCCTACGGCGACAGCCCAGGTGGGCTGGGACTGGCGTGCGCGGTTGCGGGCCAGGTCGGTCAGTTGCCTTGGCGACCAAGGGACGTTGACGGGCTCGGCGGTGGCCCATCCGGCCGGCGGCAGTCCGGTGAGGATCTGCCACGCGTCCTCCAGAGCGCCACCGAGTACGAGGTGCTCGTGGGCGGGATGGATAGTGCGGATGGACAGCAGCAACTGCCGTTCACCGCTCTTGCCAAGCGAGGGTTGGAAGGCGTCCGCGATCCGGGGACCGTTGTCGGCAGCCGGGGTGAAACGTCCGTCGTGCCAGCGCAGTACGGCTCCGGAGAGGCCGTCGTAGTAGCCGTTCTCGGGGTGGCGCACGACCCAGCGTGCGGGCATGCGCTCCAGCACGGTGCGGGTGGGCAGGCTCAGCCGGGTATTGGGGGACGTGACAAGATACAGCTCCCGTCGGCCCTGTGCCACCGTTCGCACCGCCTCGGTCAGCCATGTCGTGGCAGCGACTACCGGCCGGTCGTAGATGACGATGACGCTCTTGTCGGTCAGCACATCCGCATCGGTCAGTACGTCCATGTCAGCGGACGGGACCGTCGCCCCGCCTGTGGCCGGGACCGTCACGACGTCGGTGCGGGCGGCTTCAGGCGGCCATGTGGTGCCACCGAGCAGCGTTGTCAGCCGTCCCGCGACCGAGCCAGCGAGAAGCCTGGCTTCTGCGATGGCCGTGGACGCCCGCACCTCGGTCCACCACACCGGCTCCTCTGCCTGGACACCAGGTCCCAGCAGCCGCGCCGTCTCACCCGGCACCTGGAGGTAGCGCGGGGCTTCCACGGAGACCAGGGTCTTTCCGTCATCCGTGCACAACTGGGCGACGGCCCCTCCGCCTGCCCGGTTCACGCGAAGGTCAGGGCCGCCGGCGTGCAATGCGGCCAGCAACGACTTGATGTCCGGCATCTGCGAGGTGAGGGCGATGACGTCCTGGGGCATTTATTGCCTTCCTGCAGAATGGGGCGGCATCGAAAAATAAGTACCGACCGGACGGATGGATGGATCCAGAGTTTGGAAGGTGATTTACCCCGACGGCAGGCGGTGAACCCTCATCCTCTGGGAAAGGTCCTGCACTGCCGCCACCGATAAGGCTTTAAGAAGTGATCCGGATACCATTATGGCCAATGTGGCCCGCAGGGGTTCGCGGCTCGTGACCGGCAGCCTCCCCGATCTCAGCTGCCCATAGGTAGTCGGCGCCTCGTTCGACAGGAACTTTCCCTGCGCCACAAAGTTCCGTTCTCGATGCATTCAATGTCCGTAATGGCGACCGCCCAGTTACCTGGGTTATTCGCTACGTAGTTGCTGTCACCTTTACACGGAGGACGGTCTCGGTTCGAGAGGCCGTCCTCACTCTCCTTGCCTCGTGAGCTGAACTGAGAGTCTGGCCTCGGGAGGCATGTGGGCCCCAACTTGTCCCCGAGTGTCACTCGGGCGGAGCCGGCTGGGCAGGTCGGTCCTCGAAAAGATAGGCGTACATGGACTGAAGATAATCGTAGAGGGATTCATTTTCGGGGAACTCGATGTCGCTCAGGCGCTCATAGTCCTCGACGGACAAGCTTCTTTCTGCGAGCACCTGGGAAAGCCCTTCCCGCACCTGCTGAACGTAGGACTCATCGAAAGCCATTAGGGTGGGACGCAGGTATCCGCTTGTGTCGTAGGCTTGCTCCAAATTTAGGTAAGTTTGAATGAATGTCTCCAACTGCTTGTTCACGCTCTGATTTCCTCTACGGGTAGCGGCCGACTTCCGGATCGGCATACATCGTGGTCAATTTCCACCCGCCATCCTCGAATTTATAGACAGGTCGGATAGTTCCACCCTGGAAGTCCAAGGGCAGAAACTCGTCGGGTTCGGCGGGGTCGCGGTAGAAGCCGGTGAAGCGTTTATACCCGTCAGAACCGAGGATTCGCTCGATCGGTGTCGGTGGAGGCGGGGCCCCGGTGCGTGCGATCTCATCCCGGAAGTAACGGTCAGCGACAACCATGTCCTCCGCGTTGTCGAAGCGTGTGGCGAACGGACCGACTTTGTGAACACGACCGTGGACACCGTCCACACTTGTACCCGTCAGTGGATCTATGTTGTTCTCAGACTTCAGGAGCCCATGATAGTTGGAGGCCGGTCCGTAGATTTTTAGCTGTCCTTGATCGTCGCGTGCCACGGTACCAAGGCGATCTCTGAGGGCATCGTCGGACGGGTGGAGGTGACGCCCTGGAGCGTGCCCCTCCCCGCCCTGGCGGTCGTCGAGTTCCGCAATGCGGTTGTCGACAGCCTTCGGATCCACAGTGGAGTGGGTTCCAGGAACCCGATGGGGTGCCTGCTGGACGTACCCGTCTCCGACCGGAGGGTTAGCTGTGTTCCCAGCTCCCTGCGCTTGGCTCGAACCGGAACCACCGTGGTGACTGCTGCCAGTGTCGCCAGAGTTGTGCCCGCCGGTACCGGAACGAGAGCTGGACCTGGTGGGAGGCTGGTGGGTATGGCTTCCGGAGCCTGAACCGCCATGGGATGCTGCGTCATTGGCGGTGCTGTGGCTGGCGGTTGGCGAGCCCCCGGGTCCGTGAGCGAACCGGGGCGGTTCAGAAGCCTCGTGCTCCATGGAAAGACCATGTTCGGAGCCGCCCGTGCCGCCATTGGGCTGATGAGATGCGGCGCCGCCTGCGGCGTCTTCGGCTGCGACAGGCGGAGTGCCCCCGACGTGGGCTCCGGCAAGCTCGGGGGTGCGAACATCGGCTCCGGCGGCGTGTGCTGCAGAGTCATGGGCGCTGGCGCCGTTTGTCCGTGCACCCGCACCAACCAGCTCACGATCGCCGGACGGAGAGCTGCCGGTTCGGTCAGCCGCAGGAGGCTCGTTCCTGACCGGGCTGGTGTCGGGTGTGCCGTCGGGTTTGAGGGCGATGAAGTTCCCGTCCTTGTCGACCCTGTAGCGGTTGCTGAGGTCGTCCAGGGCGCCGTCGGGGAACCTTGTCTTCGGCAGTCGCAGGTGTTCACTGACGTTGGTCAGTACCTCGGAGACCTTCGGCAGATCGGACAGGGCTCTCGCCGCCCTCGCGGCGCCGGAGATCGGGTCCAGGGCACCTCCGACCTTGGCCACCGTGCTGGCCGCTTCCGCAAATCTGCCGGCCTTGCCCAGCTTGGCGAGCGCCCCGCCGGCGCCCCCCAACACGGTGAGGAGGTTGAAGCTGGTGACGGCGTGAGCACGGGCCGGGTCCTTGTGCCACTCGTCGTAGGCGATGAACTGCTTACCGAACTCCTTGGCGTTCTCCTCGCTGCCGCGCTGCCAGTCCGACAGATGGTCGCCCTCGCCGACCGCGTCCATGCCGTAGGCGTAGGTGCCGACGACGGTGCGTTTGAGGCCGTCCCAGGTCTGGTGCTGTGCGTCTGAGCCGTTGATGCCCAAGATGTTGTCTTCGAAGATGCCCAGGCCGACGAAGCCACCCCAGAGGCTGTCCTTGACGAGGCCGTCCCACGCCCAGCTCTTGATGCCGTGGCCCCACCAGTCCAGGCTCCAGCGGTCGTAGCTGCGGTCAACGGGAGTGCCCCACGGCAGGTTGGGCATGGACTCGAGCGTTTTGACGCTGACGCTGTACGTGCCCTCGTCGCCGACGGGGCGGCACAGTGCCGGGCTGATGGCGCCGATCTTGACCGCCGCGTCGTGCTCCGCCTTCTTAAAGCCCACGACGGCTTCCGCCACGCCGTCCATCAGGGCGTTGTGCGCGTCGACCTTGTGCTGGTCCTTCGTCCAGCCGTCGTCACCTTCGACGCTGTCGACGAAGGCGATCGCCTTCTCCTTCAGATGCTTCAAGCGGTCCGCATACGGCTTCGCTTCGCCGACGAAGGTGTCCAGGGCGTCGCCGAGGGACTCGATGTGGCCGGCGAACTCGTCCGCCGTGTCCATCACCGGCTGGGTGGAGGAGAAGAGCTGGTCTGCCTCCGGCGCCTTGTAGAACGCGGCCGTCGCCTGGAAGCGGGAATGAACGTCCTTGCCGGCGTCACGTATGCCGATCGCGCGTTTACGCAGCTCGGTGACTGCTTTGGACAACGCGCTGAAGTCGCCGGTGTACTGGAGTATTCCCCCGGGCTCGATCATGTCCACTACGCCCCGCCCCCGTGGTGCTTCGTCTGCTCGCCCACGGCCCGAAGCTCGGCAGGGGTGGGCGCCTTGGCCGCCTCACGCTGGGTCCGGGCGGCCATCGCCAGGTCGCCGTCGATGTAGGCGCCGGTCGCCTTGACCGTCCCGTCCATCGTCTTCTTGATACGGGCCGCCATGAACTTGATCGAGTCCTCGGTGTCGGACACGAAGTTCGCGACCGCGGCACCCACCGGCCCCACCGGCGGGCCACCGCAGTACGGGCCGCTGATCGTGCCCGCGGACTCCGCCGCGTCCTGGACGCTCGTCCCGTAGCCCTTGATGTCCTTGCTCAGGTCGTCGGCCGCAAGGCCCACCAACGACAGAATGGACTCCACCCCGCTGGGACTGATGTCCCACCCCGTCACGTCAACCCCCGTGTATCTACTGCCGATGCGTTCCATCAGCGCTGCTCAGCATTGCACGCGCCACTGACAACAGGACATTTATCCCTATCAGATCGGTTGTTCCAGCAGCCACACGCTTCTGGCCAAAGGCACGGCGAACCCATCAATTGGTCATTTCAGGGCCTCCGTTGGCTCCGTCTCGGGAGCGAGGGCGGTCTGGATCAGCTGGTGGCGACGGCTGCGGCGGACCAGGGTGCCGCGGCCGGGCGGCTGGGGGGAGGCGTACAGGCTGGGGAAGAGCTGTCCTTCGGTGCGGTCGCCGGTCATGACGAGGGCCGTGGTTCCGGTTTCGCGCAGTGCTGTCAGGAATGGTTCGTACAGGGCGCGCGAGCTCCCGGCGACTCGGCGGGTGACGACGAAGTGCAGGCCGATGTCGCGAGCCGAGGAGATGTACGGGAGGAACGGTTCGAGGGGCTGCTGTCCGGCCGCGGTGAGGATGTCGTAGTCGTCGACGACGATGACGATGCGTGGGCCGGTGAAGGACGGTTCGTCGGTGAGGGCGTCGGGGTCGGGGGCCTCCGGCAGGCGTTTTGCCAGTTCGGTGGCGATGCCGGTGGCGAGAGCCTGGGAGAGCGCGGCGTTGTGCGCGTAGCCTCCGCGGTACGGCTCCGGGATCACTCCCCGCAGGCCACGCCGTGGGTCGAACACGCCGAAGACCAGCTCGTCCTTGTCGTAGCGGTCGATGAGGGAGCGGGAGACGAGCTTGAGAAGGTTCGTCTTGCCGCATTCGTTGTCACCGAGGACCAGCAGGTGCTGGTCGGCGCCGAACAGGTCCAGGACGGTCGGGGAGAGGGTCTCCTGGTCGACGCCGATCGGGACCGCGCGCGGCTCCGCCGCCGTGGAGGGCAGGCGCTGCGCGGGCAGCCTGGTCGGCAGCACTCGCACGGGCGCGGCGGTCTCACCGTGCCAGGTGGCGCGCAGCGTGGCCGCCGCCTGCTCCAGGGCCGGGCCGAGGCCGTCCGTCGTGGCGTGGGCATCGATGCGAGGGAGTGCCGCCTGGGCGAACAGCTTGCCGTCCGTCAGGGCTCGGCCGGGTGTGTCCGCCGAGAGGGTCTCGGAGAGCTTGCGGTCGATGCAGGAGTCGGCCGGGTCGTTGAGGCGCAGTTCGATGCGGCTGCCGAACAGGGACTGGGTGGCGATGCGGATGTCGTTCCAGCGGAGCATGCCCGCCACGACGTGGATGCCGTAGCCGCTGCCCCGTTTGAGGAGGTCGGCGACATCGTCGTCGAGGTGGGCGAACTCGTCGCGCAGGGCGCCGAATCCGTCGATGAGCAGGACGATGTCGGTGGAACCGAGGCGAGGCAGCTCGCCCCGTGCGCGCAGGGCCCGGAGCTGGTCGACGGAGTCGATGCCGCGCGCGCGGAAGATCTCCTCGCGTTCGGTGAGCATGGCGCGTACTTCGGCGACGGTGCGGGCGGCGCGTTCGTGGTCGGCGCGGGTCGCGATGCCGCCGACGTGCGGCAGGTCCGAGAGGGTGCTCAGTCCGCCGCCGGCCAGGTCGAGGCCGTAGAGGGCGACGTCGTGCGGGGTGTGGGTGAGGGCGAGGGAGAGGGCCAGGGTGCGCAGCAGGGTCGTCTTGCCGGAGGCGGGGCCGCCGATGACGGCGGTGTGCCCGCCCGCCATGTTCAGGTCGTGCACCCACGGGCCCTGCCACTGCCGGGCCGGATCGTCGAGCACACCCAGCGGTACCCGCAACGGGCCGCCGGGGCGGGCAAGCCGAAGGCCGTCGGCGGATGCCTGGACGGGACCCGCGGCCGTGTCGAGGGTGAGGGCTTCGGGCAGTGGTGGCAGCCAGATCCGGCGTACCGGTTCGGCGGCGTCGGTGAGCCGGTCGACCGCGACGCCCAGGACTGTCGGCCCGGTCTCGCGCTCACGCGACGCCGGGGTGTCCTCCCCCGTCGTGGGCGTCTGTGCCGGGGCGTTGAACGCGGGGTACCTCCAGGCGAGCGGTTCGGCGTCGGCGGTGCTCTCGTGCACGACAGGGCCGCGGTACGCGCCGGAGACGAAGCCGGCCTTGAAGCGGGTGTAGGTGGAGGTGTCGACCTTCAGGTAGCCGAAGCCGGGCAGGGGCGGCAGGTTGAAGGCGTCGGTGGTTTCCAGGACCGTGCGCGACTCGTCCGCCGAGAAGGTGCGCAGGCCGAGCCGGTACGACAGATACGTCTCCAGGCCCCTGAGCTTGCCGCCCTCGATGCGCTGGCTGGACAGCAGCAGATGGACGCCGATGGAGCGGCCGATACGCCCGATAGACAGGAACAGGTCGATGAAGTCCGGTTTGGCGGTGAGGAGTTCACCGAACTCGTCGATGACGACGAAGAGATGCGGCAGCGGTTCGAGGCCGGGCCGAGTCCCCGCACGCAGTGCGCGGTAGTGCCCGATGTCAGCGACGTTGCCCGCGTCCTTGAGGACCTGCTGGCGCCGCTTGATCTCGCCGGCGAGGGAGGTGTGCACGCGCTCGACGAGGCCGGCCTGGTTCTCCAGGTTCGTGATGACGCCCGCCACGTGCGGCAGATCAGCGAACGGCGCGAACGTGGCGCCGCCTTTGTAGTCCACGAGAACCATCGCTAGATCGCCCGGCGCGTGCGTCGTCACCAGAGCCAGTACGAGGGTGCGCAGCAGTTCACTCTTGCCGGATCCGGTCGCGCCGACGCACAGTCCGTGTGGGCCCATGCCGAGTTCGGAGGACTCCTTCAGATCGAGCAGCACCGGCTGGTGCCGGTCGTCCAGGCCGATCGGCACCCGCAGGAAGTCCCGCTCGCCGCGCGGCGCCCACTGCCGGGCCGGGTCGAGGGCGGCCATGTCGTCGATGCCGAGCAGCTGCGGGAAGTCGACGGGCCCGGAGACGGGGGTGCCCTCGGCGGCGGACTCGGCGGACAGCCGTAGCGGCGCGAGAGCTCGGGCAAGGCCCTCGGCCTCGGGCAGCCCGGTGCGGTCGAGGACCCCGTCCGTCCGTACGACCTGCTCTCCGCGCAGATCCTCCACCGTGACCTCGTCGCCGTCGACGGTGATCCGTACGGAGACGTGATCGGGTTCGTGGACCTGCTCGGCGAGCAGGTGCAGCACCGTGACGCCCATGTCGTCCAGGGCGACGGCGGAGTCCGGACGCGGGAGGTCGACGGCGTTCTCCCCGTACGCGTCGCTGAGCACGAGCAGCCGGTCGGTCAGCGCGAGCGCCTTCTTGTCGGACAGCCCACGGCGCACCTCGGCCGCGTACGAGGCGCGCCGCCCCAGATCCGTGCCCATCACCTGAGCCAGCTGGGCCATGCCGGGGGCGATACGGCGCACGGCGAGGGCGCCGGCATGGCTGTGCGGGTCGAGGACATGGGGGAGCCATTTCGCCCACTCCCACTCCTCGATACGGTCCCCGGGCGCGGCGAGCGCGATGGTCACGTCGTCCGGTGCGTGGGTCACGGCCGCCTGAACGAGCAGGGACCGCGCGACGCGCAGCAGTCCCGCGCGGTCGCCGACGATGCTGACGTTGCCGACGCGGTCCAGTGGCACGGTCAGCGGATGGTCCGACACCGTACTGAAGCGGGCCTGGAGGGCACGCGCCTCGTTCAGCATGAACGGGTCGGGCGGGGTGAGCACGCCTCCGGCCGCCTGCTGGCCGATGGTCAGCTCCTGCACAGGGACGTCACCGACACCGACCCGCACGTGAAGGAAGTCCGTGTCCCTGCGGCGCCGCTCCCACAGCCGGGCGGGGTCGCGCAGGACGTCGTACAGGGCCGTGGGCGCCGGGTGAAGAATCCGGGCCACGCGGCGGCGCTCGCGCTCGTCCGCGCCCAATTCGGCGCGCAGTTCCTCCAGGTACTCCAGGTACCGCTCCCGCTGGACGCGCCGCTGCCGCTGGGCCTTGCCGCGCTGCGACAGGAACAGGGCGACGGCGCCGAGCAGCGCGAAGACCAGTACGACGGCACCCAGGCCCGCGAACTGGCTGGAGCGGATGATCGTCATCATCACGACCGAGCTCATGACACCGGCCATCGGCAGCAGAGCGGTCGCCGGGCTTCCGGTCTTGCCTTCGGGCAGGTTCGGAGGGGGCTCGATCGTGCGGGCCGCCGGCGGGAGCAGGGGGCGCGTCGAGCGGGCCGGACGGTGGACCTGGTGCTGCGTCAACGCACCCGCACCGCCTTCTGCAGTGCCTCGGCGGCGAGCTGGGTGGCCGCGC
This sequence comes from Streptomyces sp. MUSC 14, assembly GCF_001866675.1. Taxonomy (NCBI): domain Bacteria; kingdom Bacillati; phylum Actinomycetota; class Actinomycetes; order Kitasatosporales; family Streptomycetaceae; genus Streptomyces; species Streptomyces sp. MUSC 14. The sequence goes on along the minus strand of NZ_MLYN01000026.1, from coordinate 22,273 downwards.
GGCGGGTGGCCTCGCCGAGCCGGTCGGTCATGATCGGTCCGCCACCGGCCAGGTGCCGGTCGTAGGGCAGATGCACGAGAGTGACTCCGGTTTCCCGCAGATGGGCCGTGGCGGCCTTCAGGTCGAGGTTCGCGTCGGGCGTGTTCGAGGTGAGGGCCACGACGGTGGAGGCGAGCGCGGCATGCGGCAGCTGACCGAGCCAGTCCAGGACGATCCGGGTACCGCCCACGCCTTCGGCGGTGAGCGGGGCGACGACCACCCGCGCGTGCGCGGTGTCCATCGCCGTACGGGCCACCTCGCCGGGCAGCGTCTCGCAGTCCACGACCGTGACGGCGAAGTAGCGGCGCAGAGCGAGCGTGACGGTGCGATACGCGCGAACGTCCAACGGGGCACCCACCCGCCCCTGACTCGCGGGCAGCAGCCAGCCGCCGTCCGCCACCGGGACCAAGTACCCGGTGATGTCGGTCAGTTGCATCGACGGGGTGAGGATCCGGGCGAGCTCGGCGCACGACCAGCGTACGGACTGCGCTCCCATCCGCACCGGGAGCGTGCCCAGGGCGGCGTCCGCTTCGAGGGCGAGTACCGGGTCGTGCCGGTAATGGCTGAACGTCCGCGACAGGAGCGCGGCGGTCGTGGTCTTGCCGACGCCACCGCGGATCGACGTCACCGCGATCACCCGGCCCGTGGTCACCGGCTGCTGCACCATGCTGCCCAGTCGGCTCTCCTCGGCGACCTCCCGAGCGGCTGACGAGGTCAGCTTGCGCAGTGACCGGCTCGAACGCCGGGCCAGCGAGTCGCCGTGCTGGGGCGAACCGAGCGCTATGGCCAGGCGCGGGTCCAGCGTCGGTACCGGCTCGGGCGTCGCCATGGGCAGCCGGGCCTGACGGGGCGGCTGTACGGCGGGGGAGGCGTTCGGTGGCGTCGCTGGGGTCTGCGGGGCTGCCTCGACGCCGGAAGCAGGAGAGCCGGTACCGGGGTGGGCCTGGGCTGGCGGCGTCGGCGGAACCTCGGTCGCGGGGCGCGAGGGCGCTTGAGTGGGGGTATGCGGGGCGGACCGCTCCTCGTCCTCGCGCGAGACCGGACCCGCGGTGTGCTGCCCGTGGGACGGCCGACCCGGGTTGGGGCGCTGCTCGTCCGGGTGGCGCACGGGCAGGGAAGGCCGCGCGCCTTCCGATGACCGCTGCTCGCTCGCCGCCCCGGCAGGGCCCGCATTCAGCTCGCGCAGCACGTCGTCCTGCCAACGGCCGGAAGTCGTCATCACCGCCACCTCACGCAAAGGTGCCCAGCAGCCGCCCGTACACCCCGAACACCCCGAGGACCAGCGGGAACAGAGCGACCACACCGACCGACTCCAGCACGTCGCCAGCCTTGCGCAACCGTACCCGGACATGCTCGGCGGGCTGCACGGCCAGCACACTCAGGGACAGCACGACCAGCACGCCGAGAACGGCGAGCGGTGCCGCGGCTCCCGAGTGCTCCCGCCACAGCCAGGCCAGCCGCAGCGCCACCACCATGGATGCCGCGAGCAGTACGACCACCTCCGCCACCAGCGGGTAGGCGCGCGCCCGCAGCGCGAGAACGAACGCCACGGCGACAGCCAGCAGCACCGTCCACACCGTCACGGTACGCACCGCCAGCACTCCGGCGACGGCACCGCAGACCGCGATGACGACCGTCGCCAGCACCAGCCCCCAATGCGTGGCGGCCAACGCGGTGGCCACCTGGTAGCGACTGACGGACACGCCCGCGGAACGCCGGTCGTCCAGCCCGGACAGACCCGACGCCGCCAGCGCCCAGCGGGGCAGCACACCCAGCGCGACGACGGACACCACGGCGAGCACCGCCCCGGCACGCGCCGAACCGGTCGTACCGACTCCGCCGGACTGAAACGCGAGCGCGACCTCCCAGCACGCCCCGGCCCCAGTCAGTGCTCCTGCCCCGACCAGCGCACCCCGCCCGCACGGAGAGAACCAGCCGAGCAGCAACAACGCCACCACCAGGACCGAGAGTACGGCGGCCAACCGCACGGCTCCCGGCCAACTCTGTGCGTCGGCAACCGACCAGACGCCCTGCACACCCACAACGGCACTCACCACGACCAGAGCGGCGGCAAGCCCCTTGTGTCCGGCCCGCCCCAGCAGCGCACCAGCCGCCGCAGCCACCGCCGCGGTCACGAGGAGCGCCCACCCGGCGGCCTTGGCCTCGAACCCCTGGCGCGCCATGAATCCGACGGCCGACGCCCAGACCACACCGGCGCCCGAGGCCGTGATCCGCCGCGCCCGCGCGTCCCACCGCCAGGCCCGCACATCCAGATCGCCGGCCGCTTCGTCACTCACGTCATGGACCACCGGAGCGGACGGCGCGTCCTCGACTCGGACCAGACGGAGTACGGCACCGTCGGGCACTCCCGCGGACTCCAGCGTGGCATCCAGCTCCAGAGCACTTCCGTCGGCAGTCACCAAGTGCCGGGCCTGCGGTTGCTCGGCCACCCGGTCGTCGAGCAACCGCAGCACCTCGGGCAACAGCAGTCCGACCGGCTCCCGGGCCGGCAGCACCAGATCCACCCGACGCCGTTCACCGACCAATGTCACTCGGCTCAGTGCCGTACGGCTCACAGTCCCCCGGGAAATCACGCGGTCGAACCTATCATCGGGCCGAATTCGCGGACTGCGGTGAAACGGGGGGTTGCCCGGAGGGCGTGGACACGGGCGCAGGGGTCCCATACTGAGCCTTCCCGATCACACGGTGCGCGACGAAGGACCACCCCACACACCCGGCACACACGACGGCGGCGATCACCACTCCCGCGAACGCCTTCCCGAGCCGCTCGTCCACGGTCCGCCGCTGCCGCTGCGCCCCGAACAACACGGCATCACGCAACCGCCGACGCCGCACCGCCACGGACTCAAGAAGCTGACTGTCGTAATCCTGGGCTGACATCACTCAAATCCGGTTCGCTGGACAGGCGGGAGCTCGGTGAACATCTTCTCGTCTTGCGGATTGCAGACGCAACGGGGGTGTGAGGTGGGCCGACGGTCTCAGCAGCGCAGTCCGACGACGCCCCAGTCACGACGCGCCGCCTCCGTGACCACCTCGCCCCAGTCGGTGAGAAAGTCGGCGAACGATTCGAACGTCTTGATCCATCCCCCGGACTCCGCCGCGTGCTGGATGAACGGCTCGCGCAGCTCTCCGAGTCGGCGTCCCGCCTGTCGCCACCACGCGGCGATCAGTGACACATGGTCGGGCGGACACCACAGCAACAGGTCCGCCTCCCAGGTGCACGGGCGCTCCGGGAGCACCGAACCGACCCCGGTCGTGTCCTCCAGGCCGTGCCAGAACAGCGCGTCGTTGAACCGGTCCAGCACCTCGCGCCCCTCGGGCTCGACGAAGTCGCGCATGTACTCCCAGCGAAAGCCGGCCCAGAAATGTGGCTTGTACGAGCCGAACGTGTTCCGAAAGGCATACCTGCCGAACCAGTCCTCACCCGGCTGCGTAGACCATGACCAGCCATGCTCGAAGAGGTCGTCGCTGTACGCCTCACCGAACGCCGCATCGCTCAGCAGGTCTTCCCGACCACCGGGCGCTACTGCCTCCACGCGCGACCAGTCCACGATCAGTACCTCTATCGCCACCCCCATCACACCAGCGTACGGCGCGGATGCGGATCTATGACGGCCAGACGACTGCGCCGTCACGCACTACCAACGGTACGGGCTGGGGCTCTTCGTGGAACCGAATCCATCCCAGATGGACGTCACCGCCGGAGCCTCGGTGCCGCTCAGTGGCCTTGGCCGCGAGCCAGCTGAGGAGTTCACCGGTGCGCTCGAAATCGTCCGGATGGATTTCCTGTCGGCTGGTCAGCGCCCAGCCCTCCTGCCCCGTGTCCTGCCGATGCAGCAGCATGGAGACAAATGCGCCCCCAACCTTGTAGCCACCACCGTGCTGGCCAAGAAGCGGCTCAGGATGATCCTCGATGACGAACTCTCCGTGCTCGTCCTCTACCACGACCGGAAATTCGGTGACGATACGGAATGTGTCCGGCTGGGCGCCTGTTCCGAGATGCCATCGCAGCTCTGCAAGGTCCCCAGCCGACAACTCGTCACGCAAGTCCAGCGCAAGCATCAGCTCAAATATGTCAGCCATGGTCGCGCAGGCTACTGAATCCTCGCGCCAAGTGCCTGTGGTCGGAGCCGACTGGTCAGGTCGGAGGCCGTGGCCGTTCTCGTCCGGGTCCGGACCGGCGGCCCCGTCAACGATGGACGCTCCGAAATACGTTCGTTCGCCAGGCTCGGGAGGCATGCCAAGCAGTACGTTCAGGTCTCGCACCGCGGCAGAGAACGCGGGGCGTTGTCCCGTGGGTCTGAGGGTGTGACCGCCTCGCGAAGCCGTACTGTCCCCAGGTGCTGGGATGCACGGCCAGTTCGACCGAAAGGCCGACGGGAGCCGCAGAGAGGGACACAGCCGACCGCCGGTCAGCCGATGTTGTCGACCGCTGCCTTCGCCTTGGCGAGGGTGGCCTGAGCGGTGCCGTCGTTCTGCTCCAGCGTGTTGCGGACCAGACGGATGATCTCGCGCACCTCGGCCGCGGCCTTGTGCCACCGGACCTCCTTGCCGTGGTACTGGTCCGAGACGCCGTCGGCCTGGAAGTCGGCCATCGCCGCCTTGACCGCACGGTCGCGGTCGGTCAGCACGCGCTCCAGCTGACCGATGATCCCAGACAGGCTGGTCTGCACGTCGGCGGAGGCGCCGGTGTCGTACGAGCGGCGGTCGTGATTCTGAGCCATGATCGAGTCCCCCTTGAAAGCGGTGACGGCAGCAGTAGCTTGCTCTTCGAGGCCGGTTATCGCGCGCCGAAACGGGCCGCGTCGAAGTAGGCCATCCCCATGTTCTGGTGCGCGTTGTCACCCAACTCCACGTCACCACTGCCGAACGCGGTGTCCATACCGGACTGGCCACCCAGGATCGCGCCCAGCGAGCCGTTCAGGTCTGCTGTGATCTCGTCGGCATGCGCCTTGAACGTGTCGAACGCGGCCTTGCCCGCCCCGTTGAACTTCCCTTCCAACGGCTCAGCAGCCTGGATAAGAAGCCTGATCAGCGTGCCCAGGTCGTCGCTGGAACCGACAGTGCTCTTCCCGAGCTGCGACAGGGTCGTCGACCCCATGTCGAACTTCATCCACCCACCCCGTAAGTGTGTTGTCCGAGCGCTGGGACTACTCAATCACCGTTGCCGTCCTGAGTTGCCCAGAGCCCACAGTACGTCGAACATCCTCTCGCACCCCGAGTTGCAGGCGCAACGCGGAAGCGACCGAAGTGGCGCGATCTGGTGCATGCGATAGAGCGAGACTGAGGGTCATCTGGTTGTCCGGGACGAGCTTGTGGTGCCGAATCCGTCGACGCAACCTGGGCTGCGCGGTAGTTCGACTGTAGAGCCAGCGTCGGGACGCCACTCCTCGCTCCCACATCAAGGCCGTACTTGGGCACGACCGCGCCCTGCGCCGGACCGCCCGCGACCTCGTCCACAGTGGGCCCGCCCTCGGCCGTGGCGAGGACGACGCCACCACCTCCATGCTCATCGACATGGCCTTCTTCCTCGCCATCGCCGCGGCGAACTGGCATGCCAAGAGGCACCACACCCAGCAGGCGAAGGCCGCCCGCCAGACCGCCGAACACCTCCGCGCCGCCTACCAGGCCGCCGCAGCCCACCCCATGGACGTGCTCCGGTAGCGGGGCCACCGCATGCCCCAGCTCCTGCTACACCGGCAGGTGGCCGTGCTGCGCCACGCAGTCCCCGACCTCGCCGAACAGATCCTGGCCGAACCCGGCTGGCCCGCCCTGGCCGCCACACTCGCCGACGCCCATGACGCCGGCCACAACCCGGCCACCCTGCTCACCGAGGCCACGCGACGGCGAGAACTCGATACCGCCGCCTCCATCAGCGACGTCCTCGTCTGGCGCCTGCGCCGCAGCGCCCACCTGCCCACGGCCCCGGAAAACTCCCAGGACACACCCTCCCCAGACGAGCACCGCCCCCCGTGCCCATCGCCCGCCGCACAACCCGCGAGCCGGGCAGCGAACGGCACCGCTCGTCGGCGCTGACAGGACAAGCGCAGGCGGAAGGTAGCCGACGATCCCCGGTTACCGAAACCGGTGATCTTCCGGAGGATTTGGTGTCCAGAAACTCCACGCCACGCTTAGCGCCGTCCCCATCGCGGTCGAGAGCCTGTCGCGCCCGCCGCCAGCCTGTGTCCGGCAAACACCCCACCGTGAAGGCACCTGCACGTCATGCCCCGAGCACCATCTGCCAACCCACTCCCCAACCGATCTCACGACACCGCACGCGGCAGCCAAGAAGTACGCCTGGCTCCGGAACGCCCGGTCCGCCAAGCCAGAGCTGGCCAGCGGCATCCTCGTCCGGCGTCTGTGCCGCAGCGCCCGCCTTTCCGCCCTGCCCGAAAGCCCCCACGGCCCATCCACCCACGGCAGTTGGCGCACCGCATCCCCGGTGCCCACCGCACAACCGGCCGTCGGCGCAGTGAACGACTCCAGCCGTCGACACTGACCGGCCGAAACGGGCGGAATGTAGCCGCCGATCGGCATTTGGGCAAACGATCGATCCTCCGGACCATTGATACATCCACCCACCCACCCAACTCCCATCAGGAGCACCTGCATGCCCGAGACCGACATCCGACCCCGCCCCGACATCGTCGCCCTCCTGAGCGACACAGACTTCAAACGGCGACGTGACACCCGCGCCTGGAGCCACCGGGACGGACGCCCGTTCAGCAAGGAGGAACAGGCCTTCGCCCTTCGGGCCACCCGCGGCGAATTCGAAGAGCTGAGCGCGCAGCTCGGCCGATACACGGAGTACAAGCACACGAAGGACGAATCGCCGGAAGCCTTCCAGCGATTCCTCGCCCCGTTCATGGAACAGCTCACCCAGAAGAAACTCGGCAACGCCGTCCAGCTCATGACGGAGGACGAACGGACCGAGTTCGACCGACTCCTCGGCCTCGTGATCGAGCCGATCCTTCCCTTCTGCGCATACGCCTTCCGACGACGGTCCACGTCACTCCATGACCGCCGCGAGGAAACGACCGGATCCCGGGACCTGACCCAAAGGCACTGCGGCGTCCCAAAGCGAGGGCTGCTCTCACCCACCACCTGAATGCTGCGCCGAACGAGACACCGGGTCACAGACGCCGCCCCGCCAGCCGCCGGCCGTGACGCACCGCTGACGTCAGAACAAAGCACCGCAGCGCGAAGCCGGGCCTCCTAACGGGAGGCCCGGCTTCAACGCGCGGGAAACCCTCGGCTGGTTGGAGAGCGTCACGCAGCGAAGCCAGCCAGCGTTTCGCCGACGGCAACAGTGAGGCGCGTGCAGGGCAGCGGATCTGTCATCTGCCGAGCCGTCTGTCAGCACCTGCGCCACGGCATCCCCCCCTGACCCGGCGCAGACGCCTGGGCGCCTGTACCACCCGGCCGACGGCAGTGTTCTTGTTCGTAGCGCCGTACGGGGTAGGCCGCGAGGCTCTACCTTTCACCCCGGTGCCGCCGGTTGATCAGCACTGCGTGTGCAGCCAAGGCGAGACAGGCAGCCACCGCTGCAAGACGGGTGATGGTCCATGCCGTCTCACCGACTGGCCCTTGGTCTGCGACCTCGGCTTGAAGCCGCCCTGACGTCTCCACGACAGCCAGCAGCGGGATCACCAGTCGGAAGGGGAGACCGCGGAGTCCACGCATACGCGCCAGATTCCCCGCAAGCCCCCCGATGGGCCCGACTACCAATGCGACTACACCCCATGCAAGCGACGCCGACAGCACCCCGCCCCAGGTAGTGTGCGCATCCACCGCGTAATAGGCAGTGACAGCCGCTGCCAGGGACACACCAGCCAGGACGGTGGACGTGACCCTCGACGCACAGGCAAGGCCAACGCAGAAGGCCAGGGCCGACCAGGGCCATGCCTCGTTCAGGACGAGATACACGCCACGGCCCGCCGAGGAGGTATTCGCTTCAAGAAGGCGGGTGAGGGATCCGAGCGCCGCACCGGCTGCCAGCGCGGCCACAGGTGCCAGGATGCGGGAGCGTGGGGAGAACACGAGGTTCGAGACAGCCCTTTCCGGTAACGCAGGAGACTGCGACCTGACCTCTGCGGGAGTCTACGGCGGTCGCCGTTACGGGTTCATCGCCGCTACTCACTCAGCCCCAACCTTCGAGATCGCCAGGACATGAGGCGCTGTGTGACCTACGGATGTGAAGCACACGCTCCGTTGCCAGAACAGCGGCATGCTCACCGTGCCGCATGCTGTCCAGAGAACGCGGCGAGTGCCACGGCAGCTTCCCCAGGCTGACTCGCGAAGGGGATGCGGAGCAGATCTCGGGAGCATCCGCGAAGTCACCTGGTTCGCCTCAGCGTGAGGCTCGTGGCGAGAGCAGGCACGCACGAGACAGGCGCGGCTTCGCGGACCCCCTGAGTGCTAGCGCAGCTCAGGGTGCAGCCGGAGGGGCTTACTCGTCGACGCTCCAGTACGCCTTGCACGTGTACGCGGCGCCTGCCGTTGTGCTGGCCTTAGCCGTTTGTCCGGCGAAGCCGTAAGCCTTGTTCTCGGCGTTGGCTATTCGCACCGTCGCATGGTGCATCTTCGAGCCGTGGAAGTAGTAGGAGAAGCAGCGCTTGCCGCCGCTCGTCAGCTCAAAGCCGTAGGTCCAGGAACCACCACCGACATCCTCGGTGTGCGTCTCATCGCTTGCCGACCGCAAGGACGAGTTGAGGTTGAGGACGACCATGCCCGACTTCGCGGGCTGGAGTTCTGCCGCGCTGGCCGACGCGGCCGGAGCGACGACGGCCGCGGTGGTCAGGCCCGCGGTGGCCGTAGCGAACATCAGGGACTTACGAAGAGCCTTCAAGGTCAACCCCGTTCTGTGTGTGAGACCTTGGATCTCTGTAGCGATTGCTGACCCCAACTCGCCCTGGTCATGGGGAAGTTGAGATCAGTACTCACATACGGTAAGTCCGCTCCCCTCCCGCCTCAAGATCCTCATCTTGTTGCGGATGTCACACCGGAGGTAGGAGCTGATGCGGCGCTCGGCCTCATGGCGACGGCACACAGAGGCCGTCGATCACGAGCGCCAGCGATCAGCCCGAGTCGCCGCCCAACGAGCTGCGCAGGGCAGGCAAGGTGGTCAGAAGGCTGCCCGGGCCTTGTCGAGCGCCCTGTCCAGCCAGACACGCCAAACAGCCCTCATCGCTACTCATGTTGCTGGCCATTGCCTTGGCGACGCGCAGCGAGCCCGCGACCCACGACCGCGTCGTTGGCGCCATCGGTCAAGCCGGAGACCACAAGGGGGAGCCCAGCTGACCTGACCCCTCTCCATCGCCTGCAAACTTGCTCATGCAATGCGACTAAAGCTCGACGTAGCCCACCATGCCCCGCCCACTCTGGGAGAAATCTAGGAGATGATCTCCTTCCGGAACCCACGCGACACCAAGCAGGATCGAGGCTCTGACCTGCGCGTTTATGTACACACACAGGTGTCGATCTTGCCCGAACCTCATTCGGGACGAAGAGGTCGTGGGTTCAAATCCCGCCACCCCGACGCCGTAGTACCAGGTCAGGGGCCTGATTCTCACTGAGGATCAGGCCCCTCCTGCGTTTCCGTGATCAGTGGGCAAGCGTGGTCACGGGGTCCTGCGCGGGGTCGGGGTCTGGTTCATGTGCTGGGCGCGGTAGACGCTGCACACCTGCATGCCGAAGGAGCGCAGGCGCCACATGGTCTTGGAGGAGGGCTTCTTGATCGTGTCGGCGCTGGGGTGGTGCAGTTCGTCGCGGGCGACGTTGTTGAGGGCGTAGACCTTGCCGTCGGGGGCGGTGAAGGTGATGGCGAAACCGCTGTAGGGGGTCGTGTCGCAGCGGACGTCGCCCGAGGAGGGGGTCACGGGCCAGGCGGCGCCGAGCTGGTCGGCGGTGATGTGCTGCGGGTTCTTCGTCGCGTCCGGCCATTTGGTGAGCGCGTCGCCCTCCTGGGAGGAGCAGCCGGACAGGGCCAGCGGGAGGGCCAGCGCGGCCGTCGTCGCGAGCAGGATGCCGGCTCGGGGGGTGCGCGCACGCATGCGGGTGGTCATGAGTTCTCCGCTGCCTTTCGGGTCGCGTGGGTGATGCCATAGGTGAACAGGGCGAGGGCGGCGAGGCTCACCGGAAGCGTCACCGACATCCGGTGCAGGTCCAGGTAGTTGGCCCACGAGTAGGGGATCAGCGGCCACAGCGTCTGCTGCATGGAGGTCCCGCCGACGAGCACGCCGAAGACGATGCCGAGGATCCCGACGACCGCCGCGACGGCCTGCGAGGTACGGATCGCCAGCCAGAGGGTGAGCGTGGTGAGCATCGCGCCGACCGTCGCGCTGGTGAGCGCGAGGGGCCAGGCGTGGCCGGCCGGGATGCCGGCCGTCAGATAGAGGAGGGCGGTGATCAGCGACACGGCCACGGCGATGGCGACCGTGACGGCCGTGAGCGCCAGCGCGGGGCCGGTGGTGCCGGTGGCGCGGGAGGCGACAGCCCGCCAGCCCTGAGCGGCGGCGCTCCACACCGTCAGGCCCAGCACCAGGGTGCCGATGGGCAGGATCAGGAGTGTGAACAGCTGGATGCTGGTCTCCGGGTCGTGCCAGGACAGCCACAGGGCGACCAGCGCGACGGCGCCGGGGCACAGCCAGGTCAGTGCGGTGCCGCGGAGTATCCCGAGCACGGCGCCGAGCAGCCGGGGCTTGGCGGGTGCGGGGCGTGGGGCGGGTTCCGTCACCGTCTTCAGGATCGCGGTGGCGCCCGGCGAGAACGTCGGCCGCTCGGCTGTCGTACGGTGCTTGGCGGTTCGGGTGCCGGACAGGCTCAGCCGCGGCAGCAGCAGGAACGGGATCGCGAGCAGCGCGCCGAGCAGGGCGGGCGGCCAGGGGGAGGCGCCGGCCAGCGCGGAGTGGGTCTCCAGGGCGACGCCGTTGGCGTGCGTGCCGAGTACCGGCAGGGCCCCGCGGTCGAGCCAGGTGAACGGCAGCACCGCCCAGGCGGCGGACTCGGCCTCGACCACCCCCAGCACCGTCCAGACGAACCCGGCGGCGAGGGCCGCCCCGGCGTGCAGCTGGCGTGCCAGCCACAACGTCAGTGCGAGCAGGCCGAGTTGGGAGATCCAGGGGATCAGGACGGCCTCGATCGCGCGGCCGGCGGGGACCCGCTGGGCGCTGGACAGCAGGCCGAGCAGCAGCAGGGGGGTGCCGGCGCCGAGCACGTTGAGCAGCAGGGAGCGCACGGCGAGGGCGGTGAAGCGGCTCAGGTGCCGGTACCCGGGCGGCACAGGCCGGTACCAGGTGCCGCCGCCCCGGGCGCCGCGGTCGATGCGGGCCGCGGCGACCGCCAGCAGCACGGTGAGCATCGGACCGACGAACATCGCCCACAGGTTCTGGTAGCCGAGGACGTCCTTCCAGGTCTTGCCGGAGCCGGTGGCGAGGAACATCGCGCAGTCGGCGAGCGCGAACGCGAGGCCGCCCAGGGGAAGATGGGCCACGGCACTGCGCCGCCACACGGCGAACTCGGCGCGCAGGGTCGCGGGCAGGCCGACGAGCGGGGTCATGGGTACGTCCGCGGTCACGGGGCCACCGCCCGGGCCCCGCCGGGGGAACCGGCCAGCGTGAAGTAGGCGCGTTCGAGATCCCCGTCCGGCGCCAGGTCGGTGAGGCTTCCCTGGTAGCGCAGGCGTCCCTGGGCGATCAGACCGATGTCGTCGGCGACCGAGGCGACCTCGCCCAGCAGATGGCTGGAGAGCACGATGGTGCGGCCGGTGTCGGTGAAGCCGCGCATCATGGCCCGCAGCGCGGCGATGCCCTCGGGGTCGAGGCCGTTCTGCGGTTCGTCGAGGATGAGCAGGTCCGGGTTGCCCAGCATGGCGATGGCCAGCGCCAGGCGGCCCTTCATGCCGGTGGAGAAGCTCTTCGCCTTCTTGCGGTCGGTGCCGTTCAGTTCGACCGTGTCCAGGGTCCGGTCGACCTCCGTCTCGGGCAGTCCGAGCAGCTGGGCGTGGATCATCAGGTTCTGCCGGGCGGACAAGTGGCCGTAGAAACTGGGACCGTTGACGCTCGCGCCGATGCGGGACAGGGCCGGCCGCTCCCACGGCCGGCCGAACAGCCGCACCTCTCCCCTGGTGGGCGGCAGCAGGCCCAGGACCATCTTCAGCGTGGTCGACTTGCCCGCGCCGTTGGGGCCGAGCAGGCCGTAGATCCTGCCGGGCCGTACGACGAGGTCGACCGCGTCGACGGCGGCTTGGCCGCGGAAGACCTTGGACAGGCCCCGCGTCTCGATCACCGGTGTCACCGCTGTCATGACACTCCCTTCTGCTACACGATGTAGCACTTCTGGGTAGAGGTGTACCCGCCCTCGGGAGAGGCCGATCGCGGGCACGGATGTATACGGATGTACGGGGTGTACGGGCGCGGAGGGGGAGGCCCCCGGAACCCGGAAAGCTCAGAGAAGAACCGCGGCGGCGCCGACGGCCGCCACGATCAGCGTGCGGACGGTCCAGGACTGCCAGGCCGGCAGCACTCTGGGCGGATCGGCCAACGCCTGGGCGCGATGGGCGAGTTCGACACCGGGGTCGAGGAAGCCGATGCCGCCCCCGGCGAGTGCGAGGTCGGAGCCGGCCGGCCGGGCATGGGCGTCGATCTGCGCGCACAGGGCCCGCGCCACGGCCGCGGCCCCGTCGGCCGCACGGGCGTCCTGGTCGGCCCACAGCTCCGCGGCGAGCCGCGTCTCGCCGAGGATCGCCTTGCGCCCGGGAATCCACCACCACGAGCGCAGGGCGCAGGTGGCCAGGAAGATCCACAGGGGGTGGCGCGCCCGGGCGTGGGCCCGCTCGTGCCGGATGATCGCCGAGGCCTCGGGGGACTCCGCCACGGTGGCGGAGAGGACGATCCGGGGCCGCGCCAGGCCGACGGTGCTCGCCAGGTTGCGCGCGGCATGCCCCGCGTCACCCCCGACGCCGTCCGCGAGGTCACCCCCGAGGTCGTCGACGATCCAGACATCGCCGCACTGACGGGGAGCCAGCAGCGTGACCGTACGCGCGGTGCGCACCACGTGCACGGCCCCGGCCGCGAACGACACCGCCAGCGACACCAGCGGCACGATCGAGGCGGCCAGCATCAGCTGCGCGCCGACGGCCGACAGGACCTGGGCGGGGTCGGCGTTCGTGATGCCGTTGCTGATACCCCAGGCGATCGGCGCCCGCCAGGGCAGCGCATCGCGCAGCGGGCTGTGCGGCAGATAGGGAACGGCCATGGCCAGCAGAGGAGTCAGGGCCGTCCCCACGGCGAGGACGAACCGCTCGCGCGCGGGCAGCCGCACGGTCAGGCGGCGCAGCAGATGCCACAGACCGACGGTGACCGCGGGACACCATGCGGCGAGCATCACCTGCGGATAGCCCAGCCAGCTCATGTTCATGCGGCGCCCTCCGGCGGCCGTCCTGCGTCGGCGGAACCTGCGGACGGGTCGGCGATACCGGCCAACAGCGCCCGCACATGGGCGAGTTGCTTGGCATCGCCGCTCACGGCACGGACGAAATTCGCCACGGCGAGATCACCGAAGCCGTCCACCACCTGGCGCACCTGCTCGGCCGCCACGCGCTGCTCGACCTCACGGCGGGTCTGCCGCGGCCAGTAGACGTACTGCCGGCCTTCCTTGCGCCGGTCGAGCAGGCCCTTGACCACGAGGCGCTCCATCACCGTCTTCACGGTCGTGTACGCCTGGCCGCTGTCGAGGTTCCGGGCGCAGCCCGAGACGTCCGTCTCACCCTTCGCCCACATGACATTGAGGATCGCCAGCTCCAGCGACCCGAAGTGAGCCGCCAGCCCCTGACGACTCGGCTCCCGCTCCGCCGACTCCCGACCCGATGACATGCTACAGATCATAGCAGTTCGCTCCTCCGGTCGACAGACCTTCCCGAACTCCAGCTCCCCGCACGGTGTTTCAGTACTCGCCGAGCGAACCCTCGCGCCGGGCCCGGGACATCCCGGCGGCGAAGGTGGCCACGCCGACGGGCAGCATCACGGCCGCCCACAGGGCCATGTGGACCAGTGACGGCGCGACCTGCGACAGGCCGGCGTCGACCAGCAGGGACTTGCGTATCCCGTCCAGCGCCTGGGTGGTGGGCATCGCGCGCGCGACCGCCTGCAGCCAGCCCGGCAGGAACGTCACCGGATACATGACACCGGAGAGCAGCGTCGTCAGGGTCGTGATGCCCCAGCGCACCGGGTCGCCCTTCTTGGTGATGAGCAGCACCCCGCAGCCGGCCAGCCCGAAACTGCCCAGGGTGATCACCAGCAGGGCCAGGACGGCGACCGTCGCCAGCAGGTTCACGGAGACGGGGATGTCGAAGACCGCCCCGAACACGCCGAACATCGCCACGGAGCCGAGCGCGGTGCCGATCAGGCCGCCGACGCCGGAGAACAGCATGACCCGGGTCAGCGGCACCGGCATCACGACCACGGACTCCAGGGTGCCGGTGCGCTGCTCGATCTCCAGGTGACTGCTGAAGGCCCCCAGGCTGACCGCGACGAACCCGGTGAACACCGACCCGGACATCAGGAAGCTGATGATGTTGCCGCCGTACCCCTGGATGCCCTCGAACGTGTTCCCCGACTGGAGGAACTTGCCCATGACGAGGAACTGGACCAGGGACACCAGGGACGTGACGGTGCCCAGGGCGATCGCGGTCCGGTAGGAGCGGCGCTCCCAGTAGATCCGCAGCATATGGAATCCGAACTGCCGTACGACGTTGGTTGCGGCGTTCATCGGGCCTCCTGCAAGGTCGCCGGGTCGGGTGAGGGCTGGGCCGGGACGGGCACGACCCGGCCCCCCTCGATCCGCAGCGGCCGTTCCGTGGCCGTGGCCAGGTCCTCCTCGCTGTGGGTGGAGAACAGGGCGCTGCCGCCCTGCGCGGCATGGCCGGCGAGGATCGCGTGGAACCGCGCCACGTTCGCGCTGTCCAGGTTCGCCGTGGGTTCGTCGAGCAGCAGCAGCGACGGGCGGCCCAGCAGCGCGCGGGCCAGGCCGAGCCGTTTGCGCTGGCCCAGGGACAGCCGCATGAACGGGGTGTCGGCCTGCTCCGCGAGGCCCACGCGGTCGAGGACTTCCGCCACCTCGCTCTTGGCGCGGGCGCCGAACAGGCTGCGCAGCGAGGCGTAGTAGCGAAGGTTCTGGGCGCAGGTGAGCCGGAAGTAGAAGCTGCGCTCCGGATACAGGGAGACACCGAGGTGCGCCCGCGCCGCCGCCGGGCGGCGCACGACGTCCCGGCCCGCGACGAGCACCGTGCCCGTGGTGGGCACGACCAGGCCGCACAGGATCCTCAACAGGGTGGTCTTCCCCGCCCCGTTGGCCCCGAGCAGCGGTACGAGGTGCCCCTCGGGGACGGTGAACCCCACGTCGTCGAAGACGGGGCCGGTGGCCTTGCGGTACGTCATCGAGACCCGCTGCACGTTCAGCATGTCCGGCCTCCGCACAGCATGGCCTCCGCCGTGGTGACGCGGTCCTGGCCCAGCGAGATCAGCGCGACTGCGGCACCACCCGAACCGGTCAGGAAGCCGGGCGAGTCGGTCTGCGCGCCCGGCACGTTGTCGTTGCGCAGGCCGAACGCGGCGCGCGGATCGGCCATCTCCAGCAGCCGGTCGAGCGCCTCCTGCGCCGGGCCGGTCCACTGCCGTCCGTACGACGCGGCGACCGTGGCGACGTGCCGCTGGACGGTGAGCCGGCCGGCGATCCCGTGGCACAGGGAGGGGTTGTCGATGTGCCGCAGCCCGACCGGACGCCGCTCGACGGACTCCAGCAGGCGGATGGCGGTGTCGAGGAAGCGCGGGTCCACGCTCGCGCAGTGCGCCAGCGCGACGGCCCCGCCGAGATTGCCGTAGCACCACGCCGACCGGGCCAGCCCCTGCTGTCCGCGCAGGCGGTCCGGGGGCAGTTTGAAGTAGGGCAGATCGGGGCCGTACGCCGTGTCCACGAGGGAGCAGGTGATCAGCTCGCCCAGGACGAGCACCGCCTGCCGCAGCGTCGGCGGCACCGGGCCGCGGGCCGCCGCCGTGCCCAGCAGGGAGGCCACCCCGGATATGCCGTGGGCGAAACCGAGGTTGAGGTAACCCCCGTGCAGGTGGGGCGAGTTGCGGCGTTCCGTCTCGGTGATCTTCGCGGAGGGGGTCCACAGCCCAAGCGGCGGTGGCACCAGGACCAGTCGGCACAGGTGGTCCACGATGCGGTCGACGACCTCGCGGCGCCGGTCGTCGGCGTCGCCGGCGGCGAGCAGGTACATGCCGGTACCGGCGAGCCCCGAGATCACGTCGTAGTCCGCGCTCGCCAGCCCGCCGGAGAGCGGCAGCGCGGCGAGCCGGTCCTCGGTCCGGGCGAGCAGGGCGGCCTCCACGTCGTGCAGGGCCTGCCGGTAGCGCGTGCCGCCCCGGGAGAGCGCGCGCAGCACGTAGGCGACGCCCGCCGACCCGCTGAACAGCCCGATCCCGAGGTCCGCCGTATGGACGTACGTCTCCACGACGCGCTTGGCGTGCTCGAAGGCCGGGCGGTCCCAGCCGTCGTCGGGGCACAGTTCGTCCGCGGCCGCGTACACGAGGGCCATGCCGAGGTCGCCGGGATCGGTGCCGAGCGGATGCCACGCGGCGACCGGCTCCCCCGTGAACGGATCCGGGACCCTGAGGTCCGCGAGGTCGCCGCGGTAGTCGCGCATCCGGTCCAGGATCTCCCAGCCCGTGGCCACCGCGTTCCTCCGCGCCCGCTCGTCGAGCGGTACCGCTGTCACCTGTGTCGCGTCATGCACGGTCACGGCCGGAATGTCCTTCCCTGTGGGCCTCGGCGCGCCGGACGGCGTCGAGGAGAAAGAGCGCTTGGTACTCGCGGTGCCGGGGCAGGCCCATCCGGTTGGCGAACATGTGCAGAAGGCTCTGGAGGGTCATCACCCGGGCCCGCCGGGGCGTGTCCGCCTTGGCGAGCGCGTCGGTCAGGGCCCGGGCGCCGGGCAGCAGGGCCTCGCGCAGCGACGGACCCGCCGCCAAGGCCGTCCCGGAGGGCGGCTGGCGCACCAACGTCCGTACGGCGCGCCGCAGTTCCGGACCGGAAGCGGAGAACTCGGACCGGTAGCCGTCGTTGACGAGCCGCAGGAGTTCGTCGGTCTCCTCGCCGGTCAGCTCCAGGGCCGCCACGTACTGGCCCATCAGATGGGCCGCGTCCCGCAGGAGGGAACCCAGCGGCGCGTCCAGGGTCGCCCCGCTCTCCAGCGTGTGCGCCGCGCGCAGCAGGTCCGGGGCCACGCACAACTGCGGGGCGGCGGCCAGGATCCCGGACTCGGTGCAGAAGATCCGTTCCGCGGCCCCCATCGCGTGGACCCCGCCGTAGCGTTCGAGTTCGCGGACGTAGGTGTCGACGGAGAAGCGGTGGGCGAGCCCGTCCCGCACGCATCCGCCGATCACCTCACGCACCCGCTCGAAGGGCACCCGGTCCGCGCGCACCCGGACGCGGAGGTGATCGCCGGGGTCGGCGTAACGGATGTAGAACCAGTGGTCCGCGAAGTCGTCGCCGGCGCCCGCCAGTCGGGAGAGGATCTCGTTCTGGCGCTCTCGCTCGCCGTGGACGCGCAGGTACCACCACTCCTCTCCGGGGGGCAGGGCGCGCACCGAGTCGGCCGTGGTGTCGTAGTGCGGTGCCGGTGCGGGGGGCGCGGTGACGACCGGGCGGCGGGCGACCGCCGAGAAGACGCCCTCGCTCGCGTACCTGTGGCCGTCGGCGTCCCGCACGATGCCCATCCGGCCCGGCTCGGGAGCCCGCACGACGTACTCGGCGCCGTCCGCCGCCTCGCGGCGCAGCAGATCGCGGTGGATCCGGTCGGCCAGGCGCAGCAGCAGCCGGTTGTCGAACGACCCGATGTACACGTGGTCCGGCAGGCCCGCCTCGGCCGCCCAGCGCAGCAGCCGCTCGTCCTGTTCGTCGGGGGTGCCGGTCAGCACCGGAAGGCGCCACCGGGGCGAGGAGAGGGTCACACCGCCGAACTCCACGCCCGGCAGGAAGGCCGCCAGCGGCTCCAGCTCGCCCCAGGTCCAGGCCGGCCGGACGGTGCCGTCCAGGGCGATCTCCTGGAGGAACCGCACCACGGAGGCGGCGGTCTCGGGGTTGACCAGGTTCGCCGTACGGATCTCGACCGGGCGGCCCGTGGGCCCGTGGACCAGGTGGAACCGGCCGCCTTCGACACCGACCAGCAGATCGGCGAACGCGATCCGCCGCGGCGTCGCCGCCCCGCCGGTGGCGTCGGTGCCGTCAGCGCCGTCGGTGTCGCCGGTGTCCTCGAAGGCGCCCGTCGTGACCTTCAGCTGGACGTCGTACATGCTGGGCGCGACCGCCACGTTGTTCACGCGTGAGCGGTTGCTGATGTAGTCCAGCTCGCACAGCAGCGTGTCGCGGTGCAGCGCCTCGTCCGCGCCGATCACCTCGCGCACGTGTGCCTCGACGGCCGCGTCGTCGTACGCGAACCTGCCGCCCGCCTTGCCGGCGGGTACCGCCACGCCGACCGGGGAGAGCGTGATCCGGACATCGCCGTCCGCGCCCTGGTCGAGCTGGAAGAACACGTCGTAGCTCGTGGGCGGCGTCCCGGCCGGGGCCGGGAACGCCGCGAGGTCCGCCGGGGTGATCGGCACGGTGGTGGTGCCGGTCCGCCGGGACCGGTCGACCAGCTCGGCGCGAAGCCGGCGCCCGGCGAGGAAGGACTCGTCGGCACTGACCGGCTCCGCGTCCGGCCGGTGCGGCGAGGACGGGTACCCGGCGGGGGCGCCGATGCCCCGCACGGGGTCGAACAGGCGGTGCAGCGGTACGAGGGTCCGGCCGAAGACGTCGGTGAACCGCTCGGCGTGGCGCTGGAGTTCGGGCAGGCGCGAGGAGAGCAGCGACATGCGCATCAGCGCGCCCACCGCGGCCTCCACCCTGGGCGCGACCTGCTCGGGCACCTGTCCCGACAGCGCCAGGGACAGGTCTACCTGGAGCTGCTCCTGGGCCGCGTTGTCGTCGGTCCGCAACGCCGCGTACACGGCCCTGAGTTCGGGGATGCCCGCACCGACCGTGGTGGCCCGGTAGGCGGCGATGGCGTCCCGCGCCGCCCGCAGCCCGCGCGCCGTGCCGGCATCACCGTCCTCGGCCGTTCCGTCTTCGGTGGCGCGGATCCATAGGGCCAGCGGGTCGGTGTCGAAGGCCGACGGTGTCAACTCGTCGATGAGGAGGCCGTGGTGGAGGAGCTGGTCGACGAAGCGTGCCAGTACCTCGGCGGCGGCGTCCGGGAACGCCTCGGCCAGACTCTCCCGGACGGCCGACAGCGTGACGGGCCGCCGGGCCGTGCCGAGGACGTGCGCCACCGGCGGGGTGAAGCGGACACTGGAGGTCTCGTCCACCTTCCCCTCGGCCGCCCGCGGGTTCACCAGCACCGCCATACGGTCGCCGGTCCGGTACGCGGTCGGGTTGGCCACCACGCGCAGCCGGCCGCCGAGTTCGGCGGCGGCCCGGTGGTTCAGTCCCTTGAGGTACGCGAAGCCGACCCGGGCATGCTTGCGATGCTCCTCACGTCGGCCCAGCACCAGCGGCTCGGCACCGTGACCGACGACCGCGCTCCCGCCGAAGACGCCGAAGGGCGTGGTGCGGGTGGAGATACGGATCGCGTATTTCAGCAGGGCCCGGTAAAGCGAATGGACTTTCTTGTGGTTTTCCTCGGCCGACGCCGACAACAGGGCGTCGACTTGGTCCGCGAGAACGGAGCTGGCCACGCACACCGCCTCCCGGAAGACCGGGTCGGCCCAGAGCAGTCGAATTCCGTCGAGCGGGTCGTGATCGGCCGGCCGGTCCGGGTAGAAATGTGTGGCACGGATCGGCGACCGGACCAGGACGTGATCCGATATTCGATATTCAGAATGTTTCATGAGGAGTATGTGTCACCAATGCAGTGAGGCCGTTGCGGCCAGAATCTCGTTGAGGTCCAGCAGCGTCTCGTCCGTGCCGTACCAGGAGTGCACACCGGTCAGGTTGAGGATCACCTCGTCCACGCCGGCCGCCGCGTATTCCGCGAGGCCCGTGGCGATGTCGGAGGCGGTGCCGTAGAGGAATCCCCCGCCGGCCACCAGCGCCGCCGCCGCGGCGGCGGGGTCGGCCGTCGACACGTCGACCCCGGCGCGGGTCAGCATGTCCGCGTAGTGCGGCAGCACGAGGTGCCCGCCGGCGGCCAGGTGGGCCAGCGCCTCCGGCCGGCGGCCCCGGCGCGCGACCGCCACGGGCACCGCCGCGATGACGCGGGGCCGGGGCCGTCCCGCGCGGTCCGCCCCCTCGGCGACCGCCGGTGCCACCACGCTGCCGACGTAACCGGCCGGGGTCAGCCAGGTGATCGCCGCGTCGGCGACCTCGCCCGCGGCCCGGGCCATACGGCGGCGCAGCACGCCCAGGGCGAGCTGGACGCGCGGGTGCGCCACCGGCGGCAGGGTCTCGCCCGCACGGTAGTACCGGTGGCCCGCGCCGGCGTCCGGGACGGGCGGGTCCCACGGCTGGGCCAGGCAGTGCCGGGTGGCCCGCAGGAACTCCGCGCTGGCCGCGACCGGATCGTCGTAGGCCGCGCCGAGCCTCGCCTGCTGCACCGCCCGGCTGCCCGGTCCGTAGCCGACGACGGCCGGATGCCCGGTGACCGCGGCCAGTGTCCGTGCCTCCAGCGCCGCCTGGGCCGGCCGGCGCAGCGGGGTGACGAGGACCGAGGTGCCCACCGGGACCCGGTGGCCCGCGCCGGCCAGGTAGGCGAAGGTCGCGGCGGGCTCCAGCCCGTAGCTCTGCCCCTGCCAGAGGCGGGTGAGCTGGGAGTCGTGGGCCACGTGACGCGCGAACGGCACCGCCTGCTCGACCGTCGCGGGAACCGTCGGTATGAGCAGCGAGAGCTTCATCAGTGGCCCACCGGGGACAGTCCCATGCTCCGCAGGTAGGAGTCCGACAGGACGGCCGAGAACGGGTCGTCGCCGGTGGCGGCCGGTTCCGCCAGTTCCCAGTGGTCGATCAGCCGGCTGGTCGCCCGGACCAGCTCCTGGTCGCCCGAGTCCAGTACGGCCCGCACCAGCCGGTCCTCGACGGTCTGGCGCAGCGAGACCGCGAACGGGCTGTCGCAGTCGGGCAGACAGGGGCCCTGGTACAGCAGCAGGGCGTCGGCGGGTCTGCGCGCCTTGACCAGGGCCAGGACCGTGAGCGCGTCCACCGCGACCGGTCCGTCCAGCACATAGCGACGCCCCAGCGTCTGATAGCGCACGGCGATGCCCAGCTTGCGGGCCCGGTACGCCAGGGTGGGCAGTGTCGAGGTGGACACGTCCCGTTCGTAGATGCGGTGGTGCAGGCCGTCGCGGCTCATGGCTCCGCCGGCCGCCGCAAGCGCGGTGATGAACTCGATCGTCTTGCTGCCGGTCACCGGTCTTCCGTCGACTTCGAATCGCCCCAAAACGCTGATCTGTGATCCGGCGGGCAGAGCGACCCGCAGCTGTGCACCGAAATCGAAATGCGGCACTGCTTGGTCAGGCAATACCGTATCGCGCATTTCTCAACTCCCCCGTGAACATTCACGACGAGCGCGCGGGGGAATACCGGATACAGGCCTCCACCACGTCCCCCGACGAGCGCCCCATGATCCTGCTACAGGCTATCGCAAGAAGCCGCGCGGTCAACCCGGTATCGCACACCTCACATGCCGGAGAGCGCTCCCATAAGCAACAAAGGAAGGCGTCACAGTTTTCGCTCCATAGCAGACAAAACGCCCTTTTTCTCGTGTGACATCCGTGTGATCGGCGTGTGAACGGGGCTTGGCATGCTGTTTCTCGGTGAACGGGCCGACCGCTCACCGCCGACCCGGCACGGGTACGTACCGAAAGGAAAAGGCGATGTCTGACTTCGACCTCGACGCCAAGGTTGTCAACACCGAGGCCGGCGAGATGCACCCCCACATCACCAGCATCTCCCTGTGCACCCCGGGCTGCGTCAGCGCCGCGGGCTGCACCACGAGCGTCTGCACCCAGGGCTGCCACATCAGCAAGTAAGCAACCCGCTTCGAGCGAGACGCTTCCGGGCGCCCCTGTGCACACAGGGGCGCCCGGCTCCACACCACCCCGACGCGACGTGCCCCGCTCCGACCCCACTGGACGGACTCCTGTGCCCCTCCGCCTGTACGACACCAGCGCCCGGCAGATCC